>NZ_JBVJCT010000062.1:0-29595 GCF_055588305.1 Streptomyces sp. NPDC042002
TACAGCACGACGGCATCTGCCCGGAACTCAGCCGAGTACTTGTAGGTCCCCAACAGGAACTCCTGATCTCTGGAACTTCACGGATCCAGTGTCCAAGGTGTCCACGACCAGGGGGAAACCTCCCTGTGCGGCGAGTTCTTCGGTGTGCCAAAGCAGGATGGTTGTCACCAACGGCCGTCGCTGACGTGCGGCTTCGGCGCGGCGAGGCACAGCAGTTGTCACCAGGTCGGCGTGCTACTTGCCACCAGCAGCACTGTTGTCACCCGCTCCGGCGCTCCATCGGCAACCTGAGCTGCACGGCGTCACTGTCCGGCAGCCCTGTTCGGCTGGCTGGCCACTTATCAGGACGCCGCCGACGGGAGCATCGTCACGCGCGTCCGTTGCACGCGGCGCCGGGCCCCCGGATATCGGGTCCCGGACCGTCCGCCACAACCGCTCTTGACCTGGAGCGCGCTCCAGATACGAGCATGGGCGGCATGAATACCAACGACCCCCGGATCGTCCTCGGAACGATGGACTTCGGCACCCGCGTCGACCCCGACCGGGCCTTCGCGATCCTCGACTCCTTCGTCGCCGACGGCGGTGTCTGGCTCGACACCGCGAACTGCTACTCCTTCTGGACCGACCCCAGTGGCGTCGGCGGCGCCAGCGAGCGCGTCATCGGCGCGTGGCTCCGGGCCCGCCCGGGCGCGCGCGACGCGGTGCGGATCGCGACGAAGGTCCGGCAGAACCCGCTCGTCCCGCACTCCTGGCCGAAGAGCGCCGAAGGACTTTCCGCCCGCGCCGTCCACGCCGGTGTGGAGGAGAGCCTGGGACGTCTGGGAGTCGAGCACATCGATCTGCTGTGGGCCCACGCCGAGGACCGCACCGTGCCACTGGAGGAGACGGTCGGCGCCTTCGGCGAGCTGGTCGCAAAGGGAGTTGCCCTGCGGGTCGGGGCGGCGAACCACGTAGCCTGGCGCGTCGAGCGCGCCCGGTCACTCGCGCGGGAGCAGCACGTGGAACCGTGGACGGCCCTGCAACTGCGCCACTCACTCGTCCAGCCGCGCCCGCTCACCCCCGTCGCGGAGGCCGGCCACCGCATGCTCGGCGCTGAGGATCTGGACCTCGCGCGGTCGGAGGGGCTCGCCGTGTGGTCGTACAGCTCGCTGATGTGGGGTTCCTACGTGCGCGCAGACAAGCCGCTTCCGCACACTTATGATCACCCCGGGACCATCCAGGTGCTCGCGGTCCTGGACGACGTCGCCGACGAGCTCTCGGCCACGAGGAACCAGGTCGTCCTGGCATGGCTGATGCAACAGGGGATCGATCCCATCGTCGGCGCGAGCCGGGTGGAGCAGATCGAGGAGGCACTCGCTGCGCGCCGTGTGCGGCTCAGTGACGAGCACCTGGCGCGCTTCGGCGAAGCGCGGTAGCGGCGGTTACCAAAGGAGCCCCATGACCACTCTCACCCCGGCAACGGCCGCCGACCGCACCGGTGTCTCCATCGACACGCTGCGCTACTACGAGCGCGAAGGGCTCATCGGCCCGATCCGGCGCTCCGCTGGCGGGCGCAGACAGTACACCGAGGACGACCTTTTCTGGATCGGCCTGGTCACGTGCTTCCGCGAGGCCGGCCTCGGCATCACCGACCTGCGGGGGTTCGTCGCCATCCTGCGCGCCGAGCACCCTCCGCAGGACCGGGTCGCCTTCCTTCGCGAGCGCCGTGCCTCCCTGGAGCAGCGGGTGGCAGCGCTGTGCCGGGCCATGGAGGTTCTCGACGAGAAGATCGCCTACTACAGCTGAGCGCCGGGAACGCCGCACTCAGCTCGCGCCCTGCCCACCACACATCGCCCACGATCCCGAACTCCTCGCCGTCTGGAGCCGACAACGGCACAACCTCTGCCACTGGCTCAGACAGCAGATGGACACAGGACAACCTCCCCTACCTACCGGGCCCTCAAGTCGTTGCCCACGCCCGCACCGAGGAACTGGCCAAGGCGATCGACAGGCCCGCGGCCCCGCAGGTGACAAGAAGACTGCCTACGTGACAACTACTGACTTCGGCTCGTTAGGGTGATCTTTCGCGAAGTTCCTGGTGAGGGCGGGTTGTTGGCCGTATCCAGTGGTGTGTGAGGTATGCGGATGGGGGCGGACTGACCGCTGTGGGACGTCAGCGCCGGGAGACGGTACGGATGCAGGCGGCCGAGCTGTTCGAGCAGAGGATCAAGCCGCCGGAGGTCGCGTGGCGGCTGCGAGTGAGCCGGAAATCCGCCTATGAGTGGCACCAGGTGTGGCGCGATGGCGGTGTGCAGGCCCTGTCGTCCCGCGGCCCGAGCGGATCACAGTGCCGCCTGTCTCCACGCTGCCTGGAGAAACTCGCCGCGCATCTCGAGCAGGGGCCGGCCGCGCATGGCTGGGTGGAGGACCAGGTGTGGACGGCAGCGCGGGTGGCCACGCTGATCGGCAGGAAGTTCCATGTCTCCTGCAGCGTCTCCGGGGCCACCAGGTTGATGCACCGGCTCGGCTTCAGCCCGCAGGTCCCGGCCCGGCGGGTCGCCGAACGCGACGAGCAGGCCGTGAAGGTGTGGAAGGAGGCGACCTGGGCCGAGGTAAAAGAGCCAGGGCGGTCTGCGGGGGCTACCTCTGCTTCGAGGACGAGGCAGGCTTCACCCGCCGTCCGCCCAAGGGACGCACATGGGGCCGACGTGGCCACACGCCGGTCGTGACGGTCAGCGGGCGGCGCTCGGGACGCCTGTCGGTCACCGGACTGATCGCCATGCGGCCCGGCTCCCGCAACCCGCCTGTGCCACCGCCTACGCACCCACCCCGAGGGCAAGGGCAAGCGACGCAGCCTGGGCGAGCGCGACTTCATCGCCCTGATCGACGGCATCCATCAGCTCGTCAAGGCGCCGATCGTGCTGGTCTGGGACCGACTGCATGCTGATGAAGCAATCCGTCTCGCCTGATCAGAGCTTCGCAGGCAGGTCGGCGAGCCAGTGAAGGCCGCCGACGGCGAGTTGGTGACCGTTGGGCGAACGCTTCGTTCGTGTCTGCCGTTGCCTGTGTGACGGGAGTGCCGATCGCGTTCACCCGATCGTGGTGGCCGTGCCAGGAACCACGAGCTCGGTGATCTGCGCCGGTGGGACGGTTGGGGCCCGAGACCCCGGAGGACCCGAGATGTGTGTTCGCCCCCGTACCGGCTGCGTGATCCCTGAGCTGACCGCGAGAGTCGCCCGGGCGAGCAACCCCAGGGGCACCACAGCCATGGCCATCCGTGACCATCTCAACGGCCTATGGGACGACGAGGACTTCGAGGAGTGGTACCCCAGGGACGGCAAGCCAGGCCTGTCTCCCGCCCAGCTGGCCACCATCTCGGTCCTGCAGTTCCTGCTGGAGCTGTCCGACCGACAGGCCGCCGAGTCCGTGCGCAACCGCATCGACTTCAAGTACGCCCTGGGCATGGACCTGGAAGACCCTGGATTCCACCACAGCGTTCTCGCCGACTTCCGCGAGCGCCTGGCCGAGGAGGGCCGGGCCGACAAACTGCTCGACCTCGCGTTGGAGAAGATCCGGGCCATTGGCCTGGTCCGAGAACGCGGCCGGCAGCGCACCGACTCCACCCACGTCCTGGCCGCGGTCCGCGACCTGACCCGACTGGAGCTGGTCACCGAGGCCATGCGCGCCGCCCTGGAGGAACTCGCCCGCCGGGCCCCGCACGAGTTGGTCGGCCTGGTGACTGAGGACTGGGGCAAGCGCTATGGCCGCTCGGCCCGGCTCGGCAAGAACCCCTCCAAGCCCAGGACCAGGATCAAGCAGACCGGCGAAGACGTCCGCCTGCTCCTGCGCTACGTCCACCACTACCTGCCCGCCCTTTGCCACGGCGAGCAGGTCCAGGCCTTGCGGCAGGTCTTCGTGCAGAACTACTTCCTCGACGCCCAGGACCGACCGAAGTGGCGGGAGCCAGAGGACGCCGGCCTGCCGCCCTCGGCCGTCGCCATCGTCTCGCCCTACGACGTGGCCGCCCGCTACGCACGCCGCGGCGAGACCCGCTGGAAGGGCTTCCTCGCGCACGTCACCGAGACCTGCGACCCGGACACCCCCAGCGTGATCACCGACGTCACCACCACCAAGGCCCCCGTCCACGACACCAAGGCCCTGCCCGGCATCCTGGCCAACCTCGATGATCGGAACCTGCTGTCGAAGGAGCACTTCGTCGACGGCGGCTACCTCTCCGTCGCGCTGAAGCAGCAGGTCGCCCGCGAGCACGGTGTCGGCCTGGTCGGGCCGATCCGGGCCAGGAGCACCCGCCAGTCCCGCAAGGGCGCCGCCTTCCACCGCGAAGCCTTCGCCATCGACTGGGACGCAAAGCAGGTGACCTGTCCGCAGGGCAAGGTCAGCCGCCGGTGGTCGACACCGCCCTCCCTCGCGCCCTACGTCAACGCCGAGTTCGCCCCGGACGACTGCCGGCAATGCCCGGTGAAGTCCGCCTGCACCCGCACCGACGCCCGCAAGGTGTCCTTCCTGCCCCGTGAGCTCTACGACATCCAGTCCGAGTCGCGGACCGAGCAGCAGACCCAGGAATGGCTCTCGCGCTACGCGCTGCGGGCCGCCATCGAGGGCACGATCAGCGAGTTCGTCAACGGTCACGGCATGCGCCAGTGCTGCTACCGAAGCGAGGACAAGGCCCACGTCCAGCACGTCCTGACCGCCATCGCGGTCAACCTCGAACGCATCGACGTCCACCTGCCGCCGGCACCCACCCGCCAGCCCCGAAATCCGACCGCGCTACAGGGCTTCCTCGACTGGCAGCACATCCCCCGGCCCCGGTCCTGGCGCGCCGCCACCCATCCCGCAGGCTGACATGATCGTTCTCACGGTGGTGGTCACCGCCGGGCCCCGGACCCCTGCGAGGTCGGGTTACGTGGGCAGACCAACCCTCCCACGACGCACACGGCGACTGATCATCGTGGCACTGACCGTGGTCAGTCCCACCGAGAGGTCCCCGGGCTCACAAACCGGCCCTATTGCCGCACCATCACGCCAGCACCCTCGGCGCAACCGGCAAGACCCAGCGGAGGGTGGATGTGCTTCCACTGGGAGAATCGCGCGGTGACCAAAACGGATGAGCTCTCCCACCAGACCCTGCTGCGCAGGGGCTTCACCCTGGAGTACACCACGCTGGCCTGGAACGTGGTCGGCATCGTCGTGCTCGCCATCGCCGCCGTCTCGGCACGCTCGGTCGCGCTGGCCGGCTTCGGACTGGACTCCCTGATCGAAATCGGCGCGTCCACCGTGGTGATCTGGGAACTGTCCGGAACCGGCGAACACCGGCAACGCAGGGCCATGCGGCTGATCGGCATCGGGTTCGCCCTGCTCGCCCTCTACCTGCTCGCACAGTCAACCCTCGTACTGGTCACCGGCTTCCACCCCCATCACTCCACACTCGGCATCGCCTGGACCGCGGTGACCGCTGCCGTCATGTTCGCCCTAGCCGCCGGGAAGGCCCGCACCGGCGCCGCACTGAAAAACCCCGTGCTCATCACCGAAGGCCGCGTCACCCTGATCGACGGCATCCTGGCAGCCGCAGTGCTGCTCGGTCTGATCCTGAACACCTTCGGCCTTTGGTGGGCCGACCCGCTGGCCGGCTACGTCCTGGTCTTCTACGCCGCCCGCGAGGTCCGGGAGATCTTCTCCGGCGGCCACTGAGACCGAACGGCATTCCACGCGGAGGCCCATCTCACCTCCGATCCACCAGGGGGCAGGCACTCAATGATCACCGTCAGATCGGGACCTTTCAAGATCCCCGACAGCGTCAAGCTGAGCGCCGACCACTGGACGCCGCTGGGCTCGCACGCGATCACGCTGAAGTCCCCCGCACGCGTGCACCTCTTCGAAGCCCGCCACCTGACCCTGGGGGCCCAGGAACTGACCGCGACAGAACAGGACTTCCAGCTGATGTGGTGGCCGATGGAGGATGCGCTCCACGCCGTGCGCGAGGGACGGTTCCTCCTGCCCGCAGGGCCACTGGCCCTGCTCCTCGCCGAGCGCCGCCACCAAGAACGCTGATCCCCCGGTGCCAGGGGGCGCCCGGGACCGTTGGCCGTGCACGGGCAGCGGGCTGAGGGCTGAGGGCTGAGGGCTGAGGGGCGCTCGATGCTGTTGTGTAGCCGCCGCCGGGAGCCGGATCGCGGGCCGGAGGTGTCGAGGGTGCAGTGTTGCGGATGGTGCCGGTCGTGGGTGAGACAACGTGGCCGTCAGCCTGCCGACGACTACGCCTCCCAAGGCCGCGGTCCCCCGCCTTCCTGCCAGCGCTGCAGTTGCGGACCGTCGACGCACACGATGCCGCACTGCTCTGCGTAGTCGAGCGCGGGGGCGGTGAAGTCGCTGGTGGTGACCACGACAGCGACATCGGCGCCGTGAACGGTGAAGCAAGTGCCGCCGAAGCGCTGCAGGTCCTGTGAGCCGACCCGGTTGCCGTCGCAGTACCGCTTGCACTGGATGACGACCGAGCGCCCGTCGGGCGTCCTCGCCACGACGTCGGCGCCCAGGTCGCCAGCCCCGCCCACGACGTCCACGTCGAGACAGCCGTCGCGCCGGCACAGTTCGGCCACCGCCTGTTCGAACTCGTCCGGGTCCAGGGTCTCGTAGGCGATCTCGACTGTGACCGCGGGCGCCTCGGGCATGGTCTCGGGAAGCAGGACGGTGGGTTCCGTGCCGAGGCGGCCGTTGCAGGCGCCGGTCCCGGCGGGGACCAGGCCGACGGCAGGAGCCGGTGACGCCGCGTCGAGCGCTTCGACCGCCGTCTGCGTGGCTTCGTCCAGGGCCACGGCCGCGCGGCGCGCGATCCTCGCCGCCGATATGCGGCGCTTCCCGCGACAGCCGGTCATAACGGCGCCGACGCCCACAAGGGCGAGCGCCACAGCCCAGGCGGGACGCTGCACCGCGGCCGCGGCCGCGGTGCGGGCGGCCGCGCCCACCAGAGCGAGGATGACCGCGAGGAGGGCGAAGTAGAGGGCCGTCGCCCGGAGTTCGAACCGGCGGGAGCGGCGCGCGGTACGCCGGGCACGTGCGGGAACGGCCATAGTGATGTTTCCTCCCCTGGGACGTCAACGAAGATCAACTCGCGTCTTCCCAGGCATCAGCCGCTCTACCGGGTTCCGTCGCACATGCCTCTTCCAGCCCGAGGACAGGTGCGGGCTCGTCCCTTGGACCAGATGTCCTCGGCCCCGGTGCGATCCGCGCGTGAACGTGGCGTGAGCCTCAGGCCAGGGGGGCAGGTGCCCGAGCCGTCGGCCTCGATCGGCCTGTACCTCCAGCGGGGCAGCCACGTCCGGTCCTCTCTTCGGAACGGGACCGTTCTGGGCCGGGACCGCCACGGGTGTGAGGCGCACCTCGGTGCCGTGGACGCGCCGGCCCGGTCGTTTTCAACTCATCTGCCAGGGCCTTTGCTTGCGTGAGAGTCAGGCCATGCACCTCGCGAAAAAGCCAGACGTGGCAGCCTGCCTTGGCACCCTCGACCTGGCAGGTGTGCAGATGTGGCGCACCACGCTGGTGGCGCGTGGATCACAGGCGGATGACGATCAGGGCGACGTCGTCGCGGGCATAGCGGGCGAGCGCGTCGGTGAGGCGTCGCAGGCCGTCGTCAATGTCCTCACCGCGGCGTTCGATGAGGCCGTCGGTGTAGAGCACGAAGGTGTCGCCGCGGGTATAGGGCAGGGTGGCCTGGGGGTGGGGGACGGGTTCGGGGCGGGTTCCCAGCGGTGGGTCGGTGGCCTGGTCGAGAAGGTCGAAGGTGCCGTCGGGGTGGACCAGGATGGCGGGCGGGTGGCCGGCGCTGCTGTACACGATGCGGCGAGCACGGGTGTCGACGACGGCTTGGACGACCGTGGTGGCCAGCGCACCCTCCACGTCGCATGCATACAGGCCCAGAACATCCAGGGCCTCCGCGGGCCACTCCACGGCCCGGACGACGGCGGACAACGCGCTGCGGAGCATACCCATGACGGCGGCGGCCTCCAGGCCGTGGCCGACGACATCGCCGACCGCGACGGCAAATCTGTCCTCGGGCAGGTCGACCACGTCATACCAGTCGCCGCACACGTTCAGCGACCCGGCGGCGGGCAAGTAGCGCACCGCGGTCTCCCGGTGCCGAGCCAGATGAGGCGAGTGGAGCATGGCCTCCTGCAAGGTGAGGGCGACCTGGCGCTCCCGGGCATGGGCTTGGCGCAGTTCCTCGTTCAGCCGCTTGAGCTCACGCGCCCGCGCATACGGCTCGACCTCCATCGCCTCCACGTCGCTGAGCGCCCCGCCTTCTCGCAGGCGAGGATGGGAGCGGATGAACGAGGTCACATCCTCCCCCCGGTGGAGGATCCACTCCACCTGCCCATCCGGCCCGAGCACCGGAGTGTTGATCGCGGACCACCAACGCTCCTCGAACACGCCGGGCCGCTCGGCCACGGGAATGTCGTACTTCATCGGCGCCACCGTGTCCGGCTCCTTCGAGCTCAGAACCCGGTGCAGGGAGGCGTGCAGATTCCGCACCCCGTCAGCATCCGGGTCCGCCGGATTCTCAGGAAAGGCATCGAAGAGATACCTCCCGAGGAGATCCTCCCGGGTGCGGCCGGTCACCCGGCAGGCCGCCTCGTTGATGTCGGCGAGCACCAGATCCGGGCCCAGCACCATACAGGGGCTGGGGGTGACCGCGAACAGCGCCTGGTAGTCGATCGCCGGCCTCGCCACACGGTGCGGCCGCGCATCCTCAGCAGGGCTGCCCTCGTCCTTCACCCTTTACGTTCTACCGGTCGTCGGCGCCCTCAGCACCTGCGCACATCGCTGTCCTCGGGACCGGTACCCGCGCCGGCACTGTCTTCGAAGCCCACCCAAGACCGTCGCCTGCCCGCCCGGTGTCCGTCCCGCCACGGCACGATGGCCCGATCGATCCCAGGACATCTCATCCGGGATCCCGGGATGGGGAGAAGAAGTGACGAACGCGCTGACCGAGGCGTGTGCGCTCAGGGCGAGGAGACGGCATGCCCGAATCCATCGATCGCACAATCGAGTCCGTATGGGACTATCCACGGCCCCCTTCTGTACTACGGGACGACCGCCTCGTCCGGGTCGAATGCGGTAGCCATGTGATCGCCGAGACTCGACGGGCATTGCGGGTCCTCGAGACCAGCCATCCCCCGACGTTCTACATCCCACCGGAAGATGTCAGGTCCGATCTGCTGCTCCCGACCAACAGCCACTCCTGGTGTGAATGGAAGGGCACTGCCCGCTACTGGGACCTGATCATCGGCCACGAAGTGCGCGGTCGTGCCGCCTGGAGCTACTCCAACCCTGAACCCGCCTACACGGCCCTCAAGGACTGTTTCGCCTTCTACGTCAGCCGCGTCGACCGCTGCCTCGTCGGCGGCGAAGAGGCGCGGGCCCAGGACGGAGACTTCTATGGCGGCTGGATCACCTCGGACGTGCAAGGCCCCTTCAAGGGCGCGCCCAAAACACAGGGGTGGTAAGGAGAGTCAACGCCAGCTGACCGGAAGGCGAGGGCCGCGATGACGCAGGAACGACCGGGGACAGGACGTTGCGTGCTGCACCGGCGTCAACTTCTCCTGCGAACGATCCCGCCAAGTCCGACAGCCGTTTAGGGACAGACGAAAACCGTCCCACCGGACCACATGCCGCACAGCTGACCATGTTTGCGATCGGCCACCCGGCCGTGACCGCGGTGGCACGGGTGCCACAGGGGGTCAACCGTCTCTGCGGTCCAGAACACGACGGGCCACCTCTGCTTCCGCCGCAGCCGGCGACAACTCGTCGAGCGTGTCCAGTTCGGCGTCTGCCTCCAGCTCGCTTTCCCATGCCGCAGCAAGGCGCTCCTGCTCATCGCGTGGTTCGGCATCGACCGTCTGCCGGTCCTGCGGGTTCAGAGCCGCCAGAAATCTGGCCACCGAGTCCATCGGCATGCCGTACTCCTCGTCGCTGGACAGCGTGTTGTTTTCCGCCCAGCATGGCCAATCGGCTTCCGGTCGGTCGCCTGACACGGCTTCAGCACACCCGGATAGCCGCAGCCCGGACGGGCAGCTCCGACGAAGGTCCGTCGTACCGCCGCGGGCCGAACATCGGCGGGGGTTCAGCATGCCCGCGACAGCGCAGATCGCCGTTGCTGCGTTCAGGGTCGCAACAAGGTGACCGTGCCCATGGCGGCAATCTGTTCCCCGGCCTTTACGAGGAAGCGCGAGGCACCACCCTCGGCCGCCACCTCTACGACCGCCCCGCGGCTTGGCACCGGCGCGTCAAGTCGCACAGCGATGCCGGCCACAGCGGACGGCAGGGCCCCTCGGTAAAGCAGCGTCGCCTGTCTTCCGGCTTCCATGACGGCGAGCGCCGGCAGCAGGGCGGGGCGGCCCGGGAGGAGCACCGGGTGCCCAGGGTCGCAGGGGGCGATCACGAGTCGCCCTTGTGTTCCGCGCGCGAGAAGCACGTCCGGTTCGGCCGACGCTCCCACGGCGGCCGGGGCGGGACGCAGCAGGCCCGGATACGGCGTGCAGGTCACCTCCGGTCGAGGGCGTGAAGGGTGGGCCAGCGTCATGCCGCAGGCGCCGAAGCGCGTGCCGGCGTGAAAGAACTCGGCCGTCAGGCGGTACGCGGCGACAGTACCCACTCGTACGACGAGATCGCTGACCGTGACGTGCACCAGGACGTCCGACGCGGCGCCGCGCTCGACCGGTTGTGCTCTCGGGTCCACTCCCAGGCTCACCGAGACAGGCTGGAGTCGGTTGTCATCCGCGCCCTTGAGATACCGCAACTCCAGGGCGGCGGCGAGCTGACGGGCGGACTCGGCCATGAGCAGGGGATGATGCGTCACCGCGAGTGCACGCTCGTTCAGTGCATGCCATCGAGGCCACTGGCACAGTGCTTCGAAGAAGCGGCTTCCCCGTCGGCTCAGCGATTCGACCAGCGTCGCCGACATCGACTGCAGCCCCAGCTCGCGCCATGTCGGCGGCCCGCCCGGCCCCACGCGTCGCCCGGCCGAAACGTCCTCGATCCCACTGCCGAGCAGCTCCGTCACCGAACTCGTCTCCATTGTCACCATGTCTCGCATCAGCGTCTTCTCGGTCGGGGAGGCGCGCTTCCGCAGATCGCAGATGCAGGCCAAACGGGGTCGTGACCGATGCGGCCCGTCGATCAGCGGTCAGCCCCCGTGGAATCGCTCTGCTCGTAGTTGGCCAGTGCCAGCCCGAGGGCGAAGAAGGTGGGCGCCCACTCCCCCACGAAGATGCCCCAACGGTCGGCCCGCTCCAGGTTCTCCTGCTTGTTGGACGCCAGCCAGGAGACGAGCGAAAGGCCGATGGAGCCGAAGGCCGCGGCGTAAGCGTGTTCACTCTGGACGCCCGCATCGTGCAGCTTCTTCACGATCATTGCTGTCCCTCTCATCACGGACCGGTGAAACATTTTGGGATGCTTTCACCCCTTTTCCGATCTCATGGCGTCCGCGGATGCAGGGGCTGACCGCACGCACTCTTCTTCGCGACGAAGCGCGGCCCCATCGCGAAGAAGCGGCGCGCCGCTGTCTGCCGCCGCCGCGCGGTCCTGCGCGCTTGTGTGAACTGGGCTCCACGAGGCGGGACATGACGGGGATGGGCCGGGACGATGGGGCCGGACCGCGCCGTCCGAGGCGGCGAGTGCCGGCCGGGCGCAGCTCACGGGTCACACGCTCGTGGGCCGGAACGGAGAGCGGGCGTGAGCTGCCTGCGGCGGTCCACTGCCGCATCCAGGGATCGATCACCTGCCGAAGAAGGGAGGCGAGTCGTCCGACGCCCCGGGGTCACCCGGGGTACGGGAGGTGTGTCATGGTCATCAGCCGTGCGGGGATCCTGGTTCCCGGCGCAACGGGAGTCCTCGGCACCGCCCTGGCTCTGCGGCTGCACGAGCAGGGAGCCGCCGTGGCCGTTGCGGGCCGGGACCGCGAAGGCCTCGCCCGCGTGTCCCGGGCCTGCGGCGACGCCCCCGCCCGCGCTTTCGACGCGTACGACCTCGAGCAGTGCGCACGCACGGTGACCTGGGCCGCCGGGGAACTCGACGGGCTGGACGCGGTCATCGTCTGCGTCGGCGTTGCCGCCTTCGGACCGGCCGAGTCGGTGAACGACGCCGTGGCCGAGCACCTGTTCACCGTCAATACGCTGGCCCCCATGACGTTCCTGCGAGCCGCCCTTCCCGTCGTCAAACCGGGCGGCGTGATCGCGGCGATCACGGGCGTCGTCGCCGACTCGCCCGCGGCGGGCATGGCCGACTACTCCGCGTCGAAGGCGGGCCTGGCCGCATGGCTCCGGGGAGTCCGGCGCGAGCAGCGGACGTCCGGGGTCGCGGTGCTGGAGATCCGTCTGCCCCACGTGGAGACGGGATTCGCCGGCCGAGCCGTTCTCGGAACACCTCCCGTGCTGCCGGCGGGGCTGCCCGTCGCCGAGGCGGTGGACGCGATCGTCGCCGCGCTCTCGGCCGGCGCCCGAGTGGTGAAGCCGGGCCGTGACGCCCCGCTCGACGTCGAGCGGTAGGGCGGGCGGCCGAGGAGCAACCGTGCCCGACAGTGGATCGCCCCGCCGGTACCACCGGACCATGCACCCCGTGGAGCCGGTGACCCCTCACGCGCCGCGGGAATTGCGGCGGACCCTCTTCCGGCAGAACTGGCGCGACCTGGTGTTCCTGCACTGGCCTGTAGACCCGTTCCAGGTGGCCCGGCTTCTGCCGCCCGGAACCGTCCCCGACCTCCACAACGGCCGCACGTACGTCGGCCTGGTCTTCTTCCGCATGCGCGATCTCGCCTTCGGTGGCTCCCCGGCGATCCCGTATCTCGGCTCCTTCGACGAGGTCAACGTCCGTCTCTACAGCCGGGACGCGCTGGGGCGCCGCGGAGTGGTGTTCCGCTCGCTGGAATGCGACCGCCTGGCGCCCGTCCTGGCCGCCGACGCGTCCTTCCGGCTCCCCTACCGGTGGTCCCGCATCCACAGCCACTGGTTCGACAACCGCCTGCTGTACCGGACCAGCCGCCGCGGAACACCGAACGCCGGGGCTCGCGTGTGGCTCGAGGTAAACAGCACCTCCATGACGCCGGACCCCGTCGAGGAGTTCCTCACGAACCGCTGGGGACTGCACGGACATGCATTCGGACGCTCCTACTACCTCCCCAACACCCACCCCGAGTGGTCCTTCCACCACTGCTCCCTGCTCGACTGGGACGACTCCCTCATCGCGGCCGCAGGCCTGTCCCAGCCCAGGGAAGCACCGGTCAGCGTGTTGTACGCACCTGGTGTGCCGGTGCGGTTCGGAACACCGGTATCGCTGTCCGGTACCTGATGCGTCTGTGCCTGAGGCCGCTATGCCTACCGTGCCTGTGCCCGCTCCCACATGACCGTGAGCAGACGCGCGGCTCCCCATCGGGGCCCGCGCTCACGGACCCGGTCGGCCCGCCCGCCGCGACCTGCGGGACGACGTGAACGGCATCCCGCTCGACACGTCGAGTGCGGCAGGGCTGGAAAGCGGCTGCACAAGATGGCGGCCCTGCCCGAAAGGGAGCGAGAGCGTTTCGCGCGTGCGGGACGCGACCTGGTCACCACGCGCTACTCGATCGATGTGATGGCGAACGCGCTGGCCCGGCAGTACGGCGCACTGGAAGGCTGACCAGCACTGGCCGGGGCTTGCGCCCAAGCCTTTTACGGGAAGCGCAGCCCGTCGGTGCCGCCCGCGGATGAGCGGGTCAGCCAGCGCGTGTCCGTGCCCGTCGCCGACGACCGGTATGCGGACCGCCTCGAAGCGGGCAGCCAATACGACGCACAGTCGATGCAAGTTGCCCGCTGCATCGATATTTCGGATGGTGGCAGAGCCGGAATCGCCCCGCGCGAACCGATGCGCCAGACACCGCGGACGGTACGACCCACAGTGGTCGCCCCCTTCGGAGACATGGCGCAGCCCGCCCTGTTCGAGGAGCAGTCGCCATGACCTCACAGCAGCTGACCGAGCCGCCCCTCAAGGGTGCTCCGCTCACGGCTCCCGTCCAGGAGCCTCTTGACGAGGAGGAACTCGCCGCCGCGTTCGCCGAAGGCGACGAGCAGGCCCTTTCCGGGGCCTATCACCGATGGGGCCGGCTCGTGTACACCCTGGCCCGACGCTCTCTGGGGGACGCGGCTGAGGCGGAGGACGTCACGCAGGTGGTGTTCCTCGCCGCCTGGCGGGGACGGGCCGGCTTCACACCCGAGCGTGGCGCCCTGGCAGCGTGGATCGTCGGAATCACCCGGCGCAAGATCGCCGACGCGTTGCACGCCCGGACACGCCGGGCCGACCTGGTGGCGGCAGCGGGTGCCGTCGTATACACGCAGGATCGTGCCGGTGAGCCCGATGCGGTGCTGGACCGCGTCCTCATCAGTCACGAGTTGTCAAAGCTCCCCGCGACGCAGAGGCGCGTGCTCAGCCTCGCCTACTACAACGACCTCACACAAACCCAGATCGCCCAGGTCACCGGCTTGCCGTTGGGAACGGTCAAGAGCCACACCCGTCGCGGGCTGCACGGGCTGAACCGTTGCCTCCAAGACGTGGGGGAGAACAGCCGCTGCTGAGCCCCGTCCGCTGATTCTCGCGGGCGACACAGGCCTCCGATCCGTGACCAGCTGATGCCCCGCCTTCTCGCGGTGACAGAGGAGACGGGGACCCGCCCTTGCGGACCACCCTCGCCCATCGCGCTCAAGCGTCCGCCGCTTCCCCGGCGTTGCTCGCACGGAACGTCTCCTCGCACATCCTGATAGCGACTTCGGCTCCGGCTCCGGCTCCGGCTCCGGCTCCGGCAGGGGCTCGGCCGACTGATCCCGCCCCCGCAGGAAGGCGGTGCAACCACTCGGCGGCTTTCCAGGGAATGAAGGGACGAAACGCAAGAAAAGGCGCCGCTGTCGCGGGCCTGACTCCCGGTAAGAGAAGGGACGGGCGATGAAGCTCCAGGACGAACTCCCCCTCAACCACCACCTGGCCACCGTCTACCGCTGGGGCTCCGCCTTCTGCGGGGTGGTCCTGCTCGTCTTCGGCATCCTCGGCTTCGCCGACGAACTCAGTCCGTTCAACACGAACGGGGACAGCATCGCGGGCATGTCGTCCAACGGCGCCCTGAGCCTGATCTCCGTGGCCGTCGGCCTGATCCTGATCGCGGGTGCCGCCATCGGCGGGAACGTCGCCTCCACGCTCAACATGGCGGTGGGAACGCTGTTCCTGCTCAGCGGCTTCGTCCACATCTTCATCCTCGACCGGCCCGCCAACATCCTCGACTTCGGCATGACCAACGTCATCTTCAGCTTCGTCATGGGGCTGGTGATCCTGACGTTCGGCATGTACGGGCGCGTGTCGAGCAAGCTGCCCCACGACAACCCGTACTGGCAGCACCGGCACCCGCGCGAGGCCGCCCGGGAATCCCTCGCCCGGCGCCGACAGCCGGCCCCCGCAGCGGCGCTGCCGACCGGCACGGCCGGACGGCCCTGCAGAGAGCGACCAGGTCTCCCGGCTCGCGGCCCAGCCACTGAGGCGTCCGGGCCCGGCCACGGCACGTTCGACGCCGCAGAACCCCGCACATCCGTCCAGGCCGGCGACACAACGGGCCGGGCGAACGGGCGGCGCAGTGGCGGTGGTTCAGGTCCGGTCAGTAGTGGAAGTGGCGGCGCTTGAGGGCGATGGTTTCGTCGGTGCCGGCGCCGTCATTGACGGAGCGCTCCAAGGTTCGGGGGTGTAAATCCAACGGCCCTGTCTCGCTTTCGGTGGTGACGGGGCGTGCTGCTATCCGAGGAGAACGCGGTGCCGAAGCAGGGTGAAGCCTGCTCGCCCGTGCATCTGACGTGCGATCCGTTTGGTCTTGGTGTTGACGCCCTCGGTGGGGCCGTTGCTGTAAGGAAGCGTGAGCCCGGCGATCACGGCGTCGACGTCCCGGTCTAGGCCCCGGGTGAAGGAATGCAGATGGGGCAGGTCGGCTGCTCGGACTTGGTCGATCCAGCGTGTGAGCGCGTCGGCGTGCGACGTAAGGAGCGGGGCGAAGTCCCTGATACCCGTGGCCAGTTGGGCCATCTCGGGGCAGGCGGTGGTGAGCTTGGCCAGGAGCTCGTGTTGCTCGGCCTTGAGATTGTCGGGCCTGGTCAGCAGCATCCGGGCGAGCCTGCGCGGGGAGATATGGCTGCGGTCGGCGTCCGCACGGCCCTGGTTGATGTACTTGTGCAGGAGGTTCAGGCAGCCCATGAAGCCGAGGGCTTTGATCTCTTCGAAGAGGTGCTTGACGGGGACGCCGGGGTCATCGGCTCGGCGTTTGCACAGGTGCTCGCGGTAGGGGTCGACGAGGCTGGCGCGGTACTTGGGGACGCGGAGCATGCGCTCGGGCCGATCAGTGCGGGCGTAGCGTTTGACGGTGTTCAGGGCCAGTTGGAGACGGCGGGCGCATTCGAGCAGGCCGACGCCCTGGTCGATCAGCCCGTGTACCTGGTGCCAGCGTTCCAGGGTGGTCTGGGCGCGGGGCCCGTCGTAGATCGGCGCGTCCAGCACGGTGGCCCAACAGGCGCTGTGCGCCTTGACCTCGCTCAGAGCGGCTTCGCACAGGTTGGGCCACACATGCCACCGGTCCGCGACCTGCACTGCGTCGGGCAGGGCGCGCCGGATCGCCTCAGCATAGGTCGCCGAGCCGTCACGGCACACGATCTCGATGCCTGGATGCTCGCGCAGCCACGCCTCCAGGGTGTCGGCCGTACGGCTGGGCAGCACGTCGATCCGCTCATGAGTCTCGGCATCGATGATCACGGTGGCGTAGCGGTGCCGCCGGCGCAGTGCGAAGTCGTCGACGCCGATCACGCGGGGCACCCGCCGAGTGGGCAACGGGATCCGCAGCAAGGCGCGCAGGGCCGTGTGACGCGACAGGCTCACCGCCAATATCGCCAGCAGACGTGCCCCAGCCCAGCCCGCTAACTCCTTGACCACGGCCTTTACTTGCCTGGTCAGGCGGGTCGTACGCCGCTGGTACCGGTCCAAGACGCCGGGCACCTGCTCGCGGAAGGTGTGGCGGCAGTCGCGCGTGGGACACACCAGACGCCGCACCCGCACACGGACCACCACCCGTCGTTCATCGACCGGCACGTCCGCGACTGTCCGCCAGTGATAGCCGTGCACGCGTTCCGACGGGGCCTCGCACACCGGGCAGTCTGCAGTGTCCCGCGGAGTCCGTGCCCACACCACGATCCGCTCACCTTCGTCGACCACATCCTCGATGGTCAGCGGGGAAAGACCCGAAAACACCGTCTGCACAAGCTCGTTGACACCTTTCACATGAATGTCAACGACCCTCACGACTCTCCGTCACCACCGAAAGCGAGACAGGGCCGCTCGTTTGACAGACCCCCACAGCGGTCAGTCCGCCCCCATCCGCATACCTCACACACCACTGGATACGGCCAACAACCCGCCCTCACCAGGAACTTCGCGAAAGGTCACCCTAACGAGCCGAAGTCAGTAACGGCGGTGAGGACCGGCTTCATGGTGGTTTCCACTTCTGGCTGGTGCGGAAGGGAGGGGCGGGGGTTCGGCGAGCGGGTGGTCCACCGGTGGTCGGTGGGGCCGGGGACTGGCGTAAAGCGCAGTCCCCGGCGGTCAGAGCGTCACGCCCGGCGCGGCCCTGCGGGAGAGGGTGCTGTTGGTGCTGGTGGCCGTGGTCTCCTGCAGGCCGTGGTCGATGAAGTCGATCATCCAGGTGAAGCTGTCGTCGATGTCAGTGGCGAACTGGAACCCGCCGGCTGCTTCCAGGGATGCGTATCCGTGCAGGACGGTGCGCAGCATCCGCAGCGCGTGGATCTGCTGGTCGGGGTCGATCCGGTAGCCGTGCAGCATGGCCGCCCAGGAGTCGACCACCCGGTTGAGGGCGCCGATGAGGGGGTCGTCGGGTCCGGTCGGGCGGGCGGCGTTGGCTGCGGCGTATCGGCCGTGGTGGTCCTTGACGAAGGTCCGCATCGCCTGTGCGCCGCGGGCCAGGGCTTCGGTGCCGGACCGGCCCTGGATGGCGTCGCGGATGGCGTCGGCGCACTGGTTCATGGCCAGGATGGCGATCCGGTGGGCGAGGTCGGTCTGGCCGGTGACGTGCTTGTACAGCGAGGGGGTCCTGACCCCGAGCCGTTCGGCGACCAGGCCCATGCCGAGCTGGTCGAACCCGACCTCGTCGACCAGGGCGGCGGCGGCTTCGGTGACCGTCGCGGCGGTGAGTCCGGCCCTAGGCACGGGAGGCTGTCTTGGCCAGGAACGGCAGGGCCAGCGCGAGGACCTGGTCGGGGGTCTGGGCGTGCGGGTAGTGGCCGGCGCCGTCGATCACGGCCAGCTCGCCGAGGCCGGCGGGCAGGTCGGCGATGATCTTCGCCCCTTCGGCACGGGGGTCGGCCCAGTCGGGGTCCAGGCTGCCTTCGACGATCAGGACCGGGCAGGTGACGTGGGCGAGCTGGGTGCCGGCGTCGGTGGGCTTGGACTTGCACATGTCCTGCAGGGCCTTCATCCGGCCGGGCTCACTCAGCGTGGCCTCGATGCGTGCCAGTTCGCTGTTCCAGTCGGCGGGCTTGGCCGGGTAGGCCACGTCGAGGTACTTCTTCCAGTCCGCCAGGCGTCCCCGGACGATGACCTGCGCCATTCGCGTGTACCCGGTCCGGAAGCGCTTGACCCGGATCAGCCCGCCCAGGTCGACCGGCTGCGCACGGGTGAACGGAGCCAGCTCGATCACTCCGCTGACTACGTCGGGCGCAGTGGCGGCCGCGATGGTCGCGGCGCCGCCGCTGATCGACTGCCCGATGATCACGGCTGGGCCGCCGAGGTGACGCGCGACGGCGACCAGATCTCCGGCGATGTCGGTGCGGCTGTAACCGTCCCAGCCGAGGCTGGACTCACCGCACCCGCGGATGTCGATGTTCGCGACCCGGTAACCGGCGGCCACCAGGCCGGGAACGAGGAAGCGGTAGGAGTGCCGGCTGTCGCCGATACCGTGCGCCAGCACGACCAGGGGACCTCCCCCGGTCACGTCGAAGGCGATGGTGTTCTTGCCGATTCTCAGGTGCTCGGTCATGCCGTCCCCCAACAAATTAGCTAATGCCGTTAGCTATAGACTAGTCACATTAGCCATGAGGGTCAACGCCACACCCAGCCGCGCTCGATCGGGGGCCGAGCCCAGAGCGACGGCCTGGGGTGCCCCGGCGGTGGCGCCCTCGGCGAAGAAGGGCGCCCGGTCCCGGCAGACGACCTCAATGCCGGGCCGCTGGGCCAGCCACGCGGCCAGGCTCGACGCCCCCCGGTCAGGCAACAGGTCGACGGGATGACGGGTTTCGACGTCCACGAAAACGGTGCCGTAGTGGCGGCCCTTGCGGGTGGCGTACTCGTCGGCACCGGCCACCCGCGGGACCGGTACTTCCGGCTCGGGCAGCGCGTCGACCAGCCGCAACACGGTGCTGCGGCTGACCGGCACCCCGAGACACCGGTCAGGCGAGCACCGGCCCGGCCCGCGAGCGCGAGACCGACGGCGGCCAGCACGGACCGCAGCCGCTCGGTCCGCTGACCGTGCCGACGCGTCAGCCCGGGAACCTGCTCCACGAAGGTCCGCCGCTCGCATACGGCGTCCTGGCAGTTGAACCGGCGGACTCTTAACCGCAGTAAGACATTTCGCCCGGCGCTGGGTACATCAGCAGGAAACCGCAGGTAGGAGCCGTGAACACGGCTCGACCACGTCCCGCACCCCGGGCACACGGCACCCGCCGCAGTGCAGCACACGTCAACGTGCACTATCGCGATGTTCACGTCCACCGACAGCACCACGACGTCGTCGACGGACGCCAGGAGCAGCTCCTTCACCTGGAGCACGAGTTCATCCACGGCCCCGAACTGTCAGCCACACCACACAGGCCACCGCTCGTTTTCAGGCAACTTCCCGAGCCGCCCACACGACCTCAGCTGTTACTCAGCGTGCACGCACCGCAAAAACCTGAGCCAGAGCCCGAAGTGGTGAACATTGAGCCTGAGCACGATAGGCGTCGTATCTGCACGACAACTGTCCGTGGCGGCCCTGCTCCGCTGGTTGCTGGGTCGTCGCAGGACTGGCGGAGCAGGAATCGCGTGGTCACGCGCTCATGGGGTAACGGATCTATCAGGAGATCCCGGAAGGGCCGTTGACTGGAAGGACTGTCACGTGGAACGCGCCGACTGGCTGCTCACCTCCGCTCAGCGGGGGAATCCGGCGTCGCGGGTGGACCGCCGTCATGCCGACGGTGCGGCGTGGTCCACGGGCAACGACGTCCGTCCCCTGGTACACGGGGCGGTGTACTTCGCCGAGCTGCTCGCGGCCGTGCGGGCGCAGCGGGCCGGCGACATGTTGATGTTCACGGACTGGCGGGGTGACCCTGACGAGCTGCTGGACGGTCCGAAGAGCGCTATCGGCGATGTGTTGTGCGACGCCGCACGCCGCGGTGTCGTCGTCAAGGGGCTGGTGTGGCGCTCGCACCTGGATCGGTTCCAGTTCAGCGAACAGGAGAACTACCACCTGGGGGAGGAGATCGAGGAGGCGGGAGGCGAGTGCCTGCTCGACATGCGGGTGCGGCCGGGCGGCTCGCACCATCAAAAGTTCGTGGTGCTGCGCCACCCGGGTCGGCCCGAGCGGGACGTCGCCTTCGTCGGCGGGATCGATCTGTGCCACAGCCGTCGGGACGACGCCGCTCATCAGGGTGACCCGCTGGCGCAACCTATCGCCGACGCCTACGGTTCCCGTCCGCCCTGGCACGACATCCAGCTGGCGGTGCGCGGGCCCGCCGTCGGCGATGTCGAGGCCACGTTCCGTGAGCGGTGGACGGACCCGGCTCCGCTCAGTCGCAGCCCGCGCAGCCGGCTGCGGGCGGCACTCCGGGACGAGGACACGCGGGCGGATCCGCTCCCGGTGCAGCAACCCGACCCGGGCCCGCGCGGTTCCCATACGGTCCAGATCCTGCGCACCTACCCGAACCGCCTCAGGGGCTATCCGTTCGCTCCCGACGGTGAACGCAGCATCGCCCGCGCCTACACGAAGTCCCTGCGGCGGGCACGCCGGCTGATCTACCTAGAGGACCAGTACTTGTGGTCGGAGAGTGCCGTCCAGCCGTTCGCCCAGGCTCTCGCGGATCATCCGGGACTGCGGATGATCGCCGTCCTGCCGCCACTGCCGGACCAGGAGGGGCGGATCAGCACACCGATGAACCTGCTGGGCCGGATCCGCGCCCTGGAAGTCCTGCGACGGGCCGGCGGCGACCGGGTGGCCGTCTACAGCCTGGAAAATCACGCCGGGACACCCGTGTACGTCCATGCCAAGGTCTGTGTCATCGACGATGTCTGGGCCTCGGTCGGGTCCGACAACGTCAACCGGCGCTCCTGGACGCACGATTCGGAACTCAGCTGCGCTGTCCTCGACGAGACCCGTGACTCCCGTGAACCGATGGACCCCGGCGGCCTGGGTGACGGCGCCCGCGTCTTCGCGCGCGAGCTGCGGTTGTCGTTGAATCTCGAACACCTTGACCTCGACGGGGACGGGGAAGCGGCTGCACTCTGCGAACCGGGCCGCGCCTTTGCGGCCTACGCCGACTCGGCCGCCGCTCTGGACGCGTGGCACGACGACGGCCGCCACGGTCCGCGACCGTCGGGACGGCTGCGCACCTACCACCCGCCGCGCCTGTCCCGCATCACGCGGGCCCTGACCGACCCGCTCTACCGG
Source organism: Streptomyces sp. NPDC042002 (assembly GCF_055588305.1). NCBI lineage: Bacteria > Bacillati > Actinomycetota > Actinomycetes > Kitasatosporales > Streptomycetaceae > Streptomyces > Streptomyces sp. NPDC042002. The sequence continues at coordinate 21,749 of NZ_JBVJCT010000062.1, forward strand.
GTCATCGCCGATCCCGACGGCCGCCCGCGCTCCCTGCGTCGGCACGGTGCCTACTGACGGTGTCCCGGACGGGTGAGGTGACCCCAATGCCGCGAGGGCAAGTCCACGTTCTTGCTGGTACTGCCGTTCGAACTCGGCAGGTGAAAGGAAGTTGAGAGGGCGCTTTCTCCTATTGTTTCATCCCGGATCGCCTGGTTGGGGTTGGTTCAGGTGCCGCGCCGGCTCGGGGTGGATTCCGCGGTCAGGCGTCGTGTCATGAGGTTGATCATCGCGAGGTGGACCATGGCTTCGGAGCGATGCGGCTTGGCCTCGTAGTCACGTGCCAGTCGGCGGTGGTTCATCAGCCAGCCCAGGGTGCGTCCGACCGTCCAGCGGCGGGGTAGGACGGTGAAACCCCTGGTGGCGGGGTCGCGGCGGACGATGTGCATGTCGATGCCGAGAGTGGCGGCGTGTTCGACGAGGTGCTGGCGGTAACCGCCGTCGACCCAGGTCTCGCGGATGGCGGGATGCTCGGCGGCGACCTTTTCGATGAGGGCCTGGCCGGCGATGGAGTCCTGCACGCTCGCGGCTGTGCCCAGGACTCCTAGGAGGAGTCCGACGGTGCCGATGACGATGCTCCGCTTCCTCCCGACGATCTTCTTGCCCGCGTCGATGCCCTGCCCGTGCGCGGGGACATTGGTGGAGGTCTTGATGCTCTGCGAGTCGATGACGCAGGCGGTTTCTTCCTCGCGGCCTTCCTGCCTGCGGACTCGGCGGCGCAGAAGACTGTTGAGCTGGTCGAAGACACCTTCACGTTCCGGGAGCCCTGTTGCAGGCGCTGACTCCATGCGGCTCTCGGACTCGGACGTCTCGAACCTCTCAGACGTCCGATAGCCCGCCGACTGGACGGTCGTGGCAGAGGGCCCCGTGGCCAAGGGGCCGTCGACACGCGGCACAGCCGTGCCCGCGCCCCCGCTACAACCTGCTCGCCCCGGCGCACCCGGTGCGGGTGCCCCGCTCCGGCGGAAAGAAGAGATCACACAGGCAATGGATCACGCCGTCCCGCTCTCCGGGTACCGTCAGGGTATGAGTCACCCGCATCCCGACCTGAAAGCCGCCCCACCCCTTCCCGAAGGAGGGCTGCGGGTCATCGCCTTGGGCGGCCTGGGTGAGATCGGCCGCAACATGACCGTCTTCGAGCACGCGGGCAAACTGCTCATCGTCGACTGCGGCGTGCTGTTCCCCGAGGAGACCCAGCCCGGCGTGGACGTCATCCTGCCGGACTTCACCTCGATCCGGGACCGCCTGGACGACATCGTGGCCGTAGTACTCACCCACGGCCACGAGGACCACATCGGCGGCGTGCCGTACCTGCTGCGCGAGCGGTCCGACATTCCCGTCGTCGCCTCCAAGCTGACCCTTGCGTTCCTGGAGGCCAAGCTCAAGGAACACGGCATCCGGCCGCGCACGGTGCGGGTGCGGGAGGGCGACCGGCGCGGCTTCGGGCCCTTCGACTGCGAGTTCGTGGCGGTCAACCACTCCATCCCGGACGGCCTCGCGGTCGCGATCCGCACCGGCGCCGGGATGGTGCTGCACACCGGCGACTTCAAGATGGACCAGTTCCCTCTCGACGACCGCATCACCGATCTGCGTGCCTTCGCCCGCCTCGGCGAGGAGGGCGTGGACCTGTTCCTCACCGACTCCACCAACGCCGAAGTACCCGGCTTCACCACCTCCGAGCGTGAGCTGAACCCGGCGATCGAGCAGGTGCTGCGCACCGCGCCGCGCCGGGTCATTGTCTCCAGCTTCGCCAGCCATGTGCACCGCATCCAGCAGGTCCTGGACGCCGCCCACCAGCACGGCCGTAAGGTCGCCTTCGTCGGCCGGTCGATGGTCCGCAACATGGGAATCGCCCGTGACCTGGGCTATCTGAAGGTCCCCTCCGGTCTGGTCGTGAGCACGAAGGAGCTGGAGAAGCTCCCGGACCACAAGATCACTCTGGTGTGCACCGGCTCCCAGGGCGAACCGATGGCCGCGCTGTCACGGATGGCCAACCGCGACCACCAGATCCGTATCGGCAAGGGCGACACCGTCCTGCTCGCCAGCTCCCTCATCCCCGGCAACGAGAGCGCCATCTACCGCGTCATCAACGGGCTCACCCGGTGGGGCGCCCACGTGGTCCACAAGGGCAACGCCAAGGTCCACGTCTCCGGGCACGCCAGCGCCGGCGAACTCGTCTACTGCTACAACATCGTCAAACCCCGCAATGTCATGCCCGTGCACGGCGAATGGCGCCACCTGCAGGCCAACGGCGACCTCGCCATCCGTACCGGTGTCGACCCGGACCGGGTCGTCATCGCCGAGGACGGCGTCGTCGTAGACCTCGTCGACGGCCGCGCGTCCATCACCGGGAAGGTCCCCGCAGGCTACGTCTACGTGGACGGGATGGAGGTCGGCGGCGTCACCGAAGCCTCCCTCAAGGACCGCCGCACGCTTGGGGAAGAGGGTGTAGTCACGGTGGTGGCGATCGTCGACGCCGACACCGGCGCCCTCGCCGAAGCCCCCGACTTCCTGGCCCGCGGCTTCGCCCATGACGACACCACCTTCGAGCCGGTCATCCCCGTCATCGAGAAAACCCTTGCCACCGCCGCCGCCGAAGGCATCGGGGACGCGCACCAACTCGAACAGCTCATCGCCCGCGCCGTGGCGAACTGGGCGTTCCGCACCCACCGCCGCAAGCCCCTCATCATCCCCGTCATCATCGACGCCTGAGCCACAGCACGGTCCCCGGTTCCGGGGGTATCGAGGTCGGGCACGGGAGTCAGCAGCCGTCTCGGGAGGCCGGGGTGGCAACACACTCCACATGATGAGTCATCGGGAAGATGTCGCCGAAGCCCACCCTGCGAGAACCAGCAGGTCAGACATCGTTTATCGACACCGAGGAGCCGCTACCTTTCCGGCTGCGGCGGAAGCGGGTCATGCAGCCGGTCAGTCGACCGGCGGCTCGGCAGGCCGGAGCCGGTGTGTCCGGAAGTGTCCTCGCGCCGTGGCATTCCAGTCCGCTGTCCATCTGGCGCAGGTGGAGGGGACCCACGAGGGTTCGGACCCGGTAGGAAGTCAGTCGAGCTATTTATGACGCCGTCGCCGTCCCTGTAGTGGCAGGTCTGCGTGATCGACTGCCTCTGCACGACGGGGCACGCGGCGCAGGCCGATACCGCGGAGGTGGTGTTGCGGCTGGAAATGGCTTCCCTCCCGCTCGACCGTCGTGTTCCGGGTTCCACGACGGCATGGTCCAGGTGCTGTGCGAGGCGAAACAGAGCGGGCTCGCGTTGGAGTGGCGTCAGACGGCCCTCGACCGCGACCAGGCCGACCACAGGCCGTCGGCCCCGGCCCTCTGCTCTCAGCGCCAGGTCAGGACGAGAGTAGGTGCGGCGCGTACTCGCGGACCGCATCCAGCAGTTGTCGCTTCGACGGGTTGACCATGGCGTGCCCGGCGACGGTGACGGTGGGCACCGTCTCGTTTCCGTCCGCGACGGAGCGGACGAACGCCGCTGCGTCCTTGTCCCGCCAGATGTTCCGCTTGGTGTAACGCAGGCGCGTGAAGAGCAGGCTCAACCGCAGGTTCATGCAGAACACGCAGCCGGGCCGCCAGTACATCACGACGCCGTCGCTTTCCTCGGTCATGCACTTCCCCCGTACGGTGTTGCTGTCCCTGGCGGCCGGAACTTCCAGCCTACGGGACACCGGGGCCCGCACCTCGGGGCGTGGCCAGGATCTCGAGGCCGCGGTCCGGGGTGATCAGCTGGGCCAGGACCGGGTCGGCGAACAGGGATATCGGGGCAATATGGTCCTCGCACACCGGGTGCCACAGGCGTAGCGCTGCACGGAGTTCGGGCCAGGCTTCGTCACACAGGCCCGCGCGGGCCGTGCGGACCTTGGCGGGGTCGGACATTGGGTCGGGTTCGGGCTGCGGGCCGCCGCCCGCGTACAGGGTGACGACGATCGGCCCCGTACGGATCGGCGGCTCGCCGGGAGCCTGAAAGGCCGGCTGCCCGACGAGGCGGTCGGCGACGGCGTGCACGGCCGCGTCGAACTCGGGTCCGCCGAAGGTGAGCCGGAAGCCCGGCTCGGCCGCCCGGGCTTCGTAGTCGGCGACGAGCGCCCGCACAGGTGCGGGCGCGTGCTCCTTGAGCCGCGGCAGGGGCCGCAGGTCGTGGGGGTGCGCGAGCTGGTCCTGCCGGACCAGGAGCGGCAGGAGTTCCGCGGCGAAGAGCGGGCTGAGCAGGAGGTCGTCGTTCCCCGGGCGGTACCACATCAGGCTCGCGATGTGGCCGCGCCAGTCGCCGAGCATCGCCTTCATCTGCATGCTCAGCACGTCTGCTCGCTCCCGCCCGTACTCGTGCGCCTGGGCGAACACCGACAGCGGTCCGTCGACCGCCCCGGCCAGCGCCTCGCATCGGGCCCGCTCGACCTCCGCGTCCCAGTGGTCCCGGGTGGCGCCCGGCGGCTTGCGCAGGGCGTGGAAGGACACCCACCGTCGGCGCATGAGGCCGTGGAAGGAGCCGTACCGCTCCGGTCCCTCGCCGGACCAGGAGGCGAGCCAGTACGCCGCCCACTCGCCGTCTACGTCCACGTCGTCGGGGTCGAGCAGCATGACCGCCGCGTCACCCTCAAGGGACAGGCGCAGGCAGCGCGCTAGGACCTTCGCCTCCTGAACGCCGAACGCCTCCTCACCGTCCTCGTCCTCTTCGACATCGTCCTCCGCGAGGTCTTCCCAGACCTCGATCCAGGTGCGGTCGCCGGTGTCCCGCAGCCATTTCAGCTCCGCGGCGCCCGCCAGCCGGTAGATGAAGTTGCCCGCGTCCCGCCACCCATTGGTGACCAGCAGGAACTCCCGCAGCGAAGGCGGCAGCCGGCGCCCCAGCCGGGCCTCGGCCGCAGCGACCTCGGCCTCACTGGCCGGCGAGAACCCGAGCCAGGCGTCCCGCACGACCTCCTGCGCGAGCGGTGCGTCCTTGTCCGGGTCGTGCCCCGCGATCCACTCCGCGCTCCACTGCTCCAGAAACGGCCGCCACGTCGTACGCTCACCCATCGTCCCCTCCGCCTCTCGCTCTCCGTCGTCCGACTTCACCTCACCACAGGGGTACGACAACGGGTTGCGGCCAGACTCGGCTACGCCCGCCTTCCGCGGGAAGAGATCAAGACCCGTGACCGCGCCCCGGCCCCGGGCTTCGAGAGAGCCAGAGGTCCCGGTTGCCCGCGATCAGCACGCGCCCGTCCGCGAGGGCGACCGCCGTTCTCGGGGGGTCCTCGCTGCAGCCGAGGCCGCCGCGTTTCCAGCCCGTGGTCGTCCCGTTGCCGACCCAGACGGAACTGCACAGCACTGTGCGGGTGTTCGGCTTGGACTTGGGCCGGGGGGCCGAGCCGACCAGGACCGGGTGGCCCGCGGAGCCGACGGTCGCGGCAGTGATCTCGCCGGTGCCCATTGCCGAAGTGTCCGTCCGGGTCCAGTGGGTGCCGTCCTTGCTGGTGAGAACCAGCGGGAGGGAGTCGTAGAAGGCGCCGGCCCTGGCATAGCCACCCACGGCGAACCAGTGGCCCGACGCGTACAGGATGTTGTGCACCTGTGTGCCCGGTGGCGTCCCGGTGATTTCGCGGGACGTCCAGTGCGCGCCGCCGTCCGCGCTGCGCCAGAACGGGATCGTGCCCGAGGAGTGGAAGTCGAAGGCGTTGGTCGCTGCCGCGCCGAAGGCGACGACCTCCTTGCCGTTGACGCCGAAGTCGCCCACGGGTGTGGACGGTTGCCGACCGTCGATCGGCGGCAGCGGCACGCGACGCACGGTCTTGCCCGCGTCGTCGGACGCGAACACGTACGGAGACTCCACCCGGTCGACCGTCTGGCCGCCGCCGATCAGCAGGAGCGAGCCGGCTTTGACCGCGGTGTTCACCGAGGCGTCGTCCGCGGTCTCCTGCACGGGGCGGGGGGGGTTGAACGTCAGTGGCAGCGTGGCGAGCCGGAACTGCTCGCCGTTCGGTGCCCGGCGGGTCAACGTGGCGCCGACACCGATCGGCGAACCGTCGTCCCACGGCACCACCACGTCGCCCGGCAGGCCGCCACCGGGCCAGCTGCTGCGCATGGAGTACGGCACGTCGGTTTCGTCGTCGGCGCCCGGCTTCGGGGTGATCGAGAGCTTCGTACAGCCGTCGGAACCAGTCCAGTTGACGTTCACATAGCGGTACCCGTTGGCGAACGTCCCCTCGCCCAGGGCGCAGTCACCCAGCGGCACCAGCTGGCGCAGACCCTCGTGGGGCGCCACGTACCCCTTATTGTGCGGGCCGGTCACCGACGGGTAGTCCACCGCGCCCGCATACTCCTTGAACCCGAGCTCTGCCGCGCTCGTGTCCCCCGTGCCGGTGTCCTGCGTTGATCCTGCCGCAGCCGCCCAGTACCAGGGCCGCACTGGCTGCCAGGCTCGCGACGGCGGCGAGCCTCCCCCCACGTGTCCTCATCCCTCCACGCTACTGAACTCGAACACGTGAATGCCGGGCGCTGCCATGGTGGACGCTGCATACGACAGCCTCGGCTACGACGGATTCCACGACTGGCCCCTGCTCCAGGCCCGCTACACGCTCGCCGTCCTGTTCGAATACGCTGCCACCCTCGGCCTCATCGGCATCGAGTACGTTCCGCCCGTCGGCGCCCGCGAGGACTACCGCGACAACTGGGGCGGCGACGACCTCGACCAACTCTCCCGCTATGACGGTCCGCTCGCCCTGTGCTTGAACCCACTCGGCGCGTACGCCACCGGCCGCGCCCCCGCCTACTTCGCCACGCCAGACCCCGTCGACACAGACTGCCCCGGCATCAAGGGCCTGCCGAATTTCGGCATCGTCGCCCTCGATGGACTGCGTCCCGCCGATGCCCTGCTCTTGGACACCTTCGCCGACAAGACCTCCGACCGGGTGTGGACCCCGAGCGCCATGGACACCAAGCGCACCCTGAAGGAACTCCGCTGTTGCCTCGCGCAGGCGTCCTCGCAGCCGCTGCCGCGAACCGTCACCACCTACATCCGCGTCACCGAAACCCACATGGCACCGCCGTGGGTGCGCCTTCAGACCGCGCACGCCGCTGCCGGACTGCTCGCCGACACCGCACCCGGCCGTGCCGCCGACCTGATGGAGACAGCTGTCCGGCTGCTGCCGCAGGTGGCGCCCCGCCGGCTCGGCCGTGCCGACCGGCAGCAGGCACTGCGCGGTCTCACCAGCCTGCCCCATGACGCCGCCGCCCTCGCCCTCGCCGTCCCCGGCGTCCCCGAGCCCGAGCGGGCGATGCGGGCCCTGCGCCTGCTGGAGGCAGGCCGGGCAGTGCTGCTTAGACGGTGTCCTATGTGGGGCTGGGTCGTTGGACTTGGTTATGGGGCGGGGTACGTGGAGTTGGATTGTTCCGGACGGGCTGTGGGAGATCGCCAGGCCGCTGATTCCGGAGGACCGGGTGCGGCCGCAGGGCGGCGGAACCCAGAACACGCCTGATGAGACGCTATTCGCGGCCATCATCTACGTGCTGGTGAGCGGGTGTTCCTGGCGGGCCCTGCCGCCGTGCTTCGGGATATCGAAGTCGACGGCCCACCGCCGGTTCCTGATCTGGTCCAGAGCCGGTGTCTGGGGCCGCCTCCATGAAGCGATCCTTCATCAACTCGACGACGCCGGCCTGATCGACGTCTCCCGCGTCGTCCTCGACTCCGCTCACGTACGCGCTAAAAAAGGGACGAACTTACAGGTCCGAGCCCCGTGGACCGAGGCAAACCGGGTTCCAAGATGCACATCCTGTCGGACGCGAACGGACTGCCCCTTCTCGTCGGCATCTCCGC
>NZ_JBVJCT010000063.1:0-28043 GCF_055588305.1 Streptomyces sp. NPDC042002
TGTCTTCCCAACAGAAAAGCACCCCCCACTGGGGGTCCTGCCCCGCCATTCTCTTGGGGAAACCAAGAAACTGGCGTGTGGGTTTCCGGAGACCGGGGGGGGGGGGGGGGCCCCCCCCCCCCCCCGCCAGCAGCACGTCAGCCGATCAGGACGATCGGGGTCAGGCGGCGACGCCCGGGCGCATGCCGAGCTTGACGCCCGCGTCGGGGCGCATGCCGAGCTTGATGACGCCCGTGCCGGGGCGCATGCCGAGCTTGACGCCCGTGCCCGGGCGCATACCGAGCTTCAGGTCCTGGTCCATGTGCTCTCCTCTCGGGCCGCGGGCATGCCGCGGCCACGTGTGGTGAATGGGAAGGTCGAGCCAGAGATGAGCGCGGCTCGAAAGAGCCGGCCGGGCGCTACGCCGAGGGCGCTGGTGAAGCCATCGCGCCGAGTGACCGTGCCATCACGCTAGGGCCGCACCAAGGGCAACGGCAACGGGTCGTGACGTTGCGCCAGATGCGCCGGGGCGTTGCGTACCCGTTGCGTCCACCTTGTAGCTGACCTGGGGAAACACCCCTTCGAGCCGCCGTTATCACGGCCACTGTCGTGCACCGGACCACTCGCCGGGTGCACGCGGTCTTCTGCGCCTCAACGGCGTCCGGCTACGTTGAGGCACTCCAAGGAGACCGCGCCACCCCAGCCGCGCAACTGGTCGCCAACTATCCACGTGCACAGTCGAGTTGAGAGGGAACACCCATGCCCGCGCTGTCCGGTCCCATCCGCGCCAAGGCCCGCGTGCTGCACGGCCTGCGGGCCCTGCTGCACGACGAGGACTTCACCGAGCTGGTCACCCCCGTCGCCCGCCGCGCCGACCTCGGGCCCGGCCGCCGCGCGTCCGTCAGCCTCCACGAGGGCCGGTACCTGCGCGCGATGATCGGCCCGGCGCTGCGCGTCAACGTGAGCACCGACCTCCCGCGGGTGTACGAGATCGGCCCGTGCTTCCGGCCCGAGCCGCCCGACGCCCTCCACGCCTCCGAGTTCACGATGCTCGACCTGTACGCCGCGCACCTCGACTTCGAGGAGCTGATCGACCTCGCCTGGCGTCTGGTCGGCCCGCACCTGCCCCCCTACACCCCCGAGCGGCTCTCGATCGCCGACCATGTCCGCGACGAGTTCGGCATTGACCTACGCACCGAGCCCGTCAGCGGCCTGCACCCGCGCCTGGCCGGCCGGATCGGCGCCGATCCGGGCGAGCCGTTCCGCGACGTCCTCGGCCGCTACATCGCCCTCGAGCTGGAGGCCGGCACCACGGGCCGGGCGGTGTTCCTGACCGACTACCCGACCGGCGGTGACGAGCCGTGCGCCCGCCTGGCCCCCGGGACCACCGCCGTCCTGGAGCGGTTCGAGCTGATCGTCGACGGCATCGAGCTCGTCCACGGCTACACCGACGAGACGGACGGGAAGGCATTCACCGAACGGGCCAAGGCCGTCGGCCTCTACGACGACGAGCAGCGGCTCGCCCAGGAAGCCGTCGAGGCCGGACTTGTGCCCGCGGACACCGCGGGCCTCGGCATCGGCATCGAGCGGCTGTGTGCCGCCTCCGCCGGACTGCGCGACATCACCCCGTTCCTTCAGTCTCCCCGGTTCTGACATCCGGCTCCCAGTCCCCGGAGGCATGATGAACCTTGCGATCACCCCGCTGCCCGGCGAATTCGGCGCCCGCGTCGAGACCGACCTCGCCCGCACGACCGGCCCCGCCACGGCGCGCGCACTCACCGAAGCTCTGCACCGTCACCGCGTGCTCGTTCTGCCCGGCCAGCACCTCAACCACGCCGATCTGCTCGCCGCCGCCGGGTTGTTCGGCGCCGTCGACACCACCACCGACCGCCGCTACACCGTCCCCGGCTTCCCCGGCCTCACCGTCGTCTCCAATGTCCACCAGGACGGCACGCCGATCGGCATCTACGACGGTGACCAGGAGGAGGAATGGCACGCCGACAACTCCTTCAAGCCCGAGCTGACCGCCGCCACCCTGCTGTACTCGGTCATCACCCCCGGCGAGGGCGGTGAGACCCGCTTCGCTGATGCCACCCGCGCCTATGCCGACCTTCCGGCCGGCCTCCGGGCCCGGGTCGACGATCTGAGCGCCGTCCACTCCGTCCAGCACCTCGCCGCCCGGCAGGCCGACGCTGCCAGCGGCTGCTCCTCCACCCAGGCCGGCACCCTCGCACAGCTGTCCGAGGTCGCCCACCCCCTCGCCCCCGTCCACCCCGCCACCGGCGCCCGCACACTCCTGCTCGGCTCCATGGTCATCCCCCGCGTCGAGGGACTGCCCGAGGCCGACGGTCAGATGCTGCTGGCCGACCTCCTCGCCCACACCACCGGCCCCGAATACCTCTACACCCACCGCTGGAAGCAGAACGACCTGGTCGTCTGGGACAACCTCGCCGTCCTGCACACCGCCTCCCCCTGCGACAGCTCACGTCACCCGCGGCTGCTGGTGCGCACCTCCGTCCGCCAGCAGGCTCGCCGCCCGGGTACCCCCGACGGGGGAATCACAGCCGAGCCGCCCGTCTCCGGATCGAACCAGCACTAGAGTGGTCAAATGAGTTCCCAAGTGCCCATGAAAGAGCGGGCATTGAACCCGGATCGGATCGCCCGGATCGGGCGCGAGATGCAGGCAGCCTGCCCCGACTTCGACGCCGCCTCTTTCACCGCCCAGGTCACCGCCGACCTCCCCCGCCTGGAACTCAAGGCCCGCATCGCCCGCACCGCCGAGGGCCTACACCAGCATCTGCCCGTCACCGGGCTGGCCGCCCTCGACACCCTGCTGCGCTCCCTGCCGACCACTCCGGAGGCCGCCGGCGCGGACACCGACTTCGGCCTGTACATCTACGCCCCGCACTCCGCCTACGTCGCCGCCCACCACCTCCACCCGGACCACCTCGACCAGGCCTTCGCCGCGCTCGCCACCCTCACCCCGTACTTCTCCGCCGAGGACGCCGTCCGCACCTTCCTCAACACCTACCCCCAGCAGACACTGAAGGTCGCCGCCACATGGGTCGCCGCCTCCGACCACCGGGTAAGGCGCCTGGCCAGCGAGGCCCTCCGCCCCCACCTGCCCTGGTCCGTCGGCACCGGCCTGCCCGTCGACACCGCTCTTGCGCTGCTCGACGTGCTGTACGCCGACAGCAGCCGCTTCGTGACCACGTCGGTCGCCAACCACCTGCGGGACATCGCCCGCACCGAACCTGAACTCGTCCTGGCCACCCTGACCAGGTGGCGCGCCGAAGGACGAGCCACGGTCAAGGAGCTCGCCTTCATCACCCGCGAGGCGCTCAAGGCCCGGCTCAAGGGCGGCTGGGCACCCGCCTACACCCTGACCGGCTACGACCCTCAAGCGGCCGTCAGTGTCAGCCCCCTCCGGCTGACCCATACCGAGTTCCGGCTCGGCGACGGCCTAGTCTTCGAAGCCGACCTCACCGCCTCCACCGACACCCCGGTGCACGTCATGTACGTCCTGACCCGCACCGACCCCGGCACCCTGGCCGGGGAGAAGGTCGGCCACCTCACCCGGGCCACCGTCAAGGCGGGCGCACCACTGCATCTGGCCAAGACCCACCCCCTGAAGTCCGCCGGCACTGCCGCCCTCGCCCCGGGGAGCTACCACCTCGCCCTCCAGGTCAACGGACGCCGCCATCCCCCGGCACTGCTTCGCATCACCGACCGCCCGGCCTGACCAGGACGACTCCGCCGCGCGAACGGATTCCAAGCGGCCGTGTGCCTCCTGCTGGCACAGCACAGCCTGAAGGAGGAGTCAGCATGATCGACGGCTGGAGTACGGTCTCGTCGACCGTCCGGTACACGGGAGTCCGGGTGGTGGTGCGCCGCGACTCGGTCCGGCGCACCGACCAGAGCCTGGGGACCTACGAGTACACCGAGTCGGTCGACGGCGTGCGCGTCGTAGCCCTCGACGACCGGGGCCGGATCGCTCTGGTGGAGGAGAACGTCTACGTGTGCGGTCAGCGGCTGCTGATGTGTCCCGGTGGCGGATGCGAGCCCGGCGAGGACCCGCGGGCGGCTGCACGCCGGGAACTGGCTGAGGAGGCCGGCATCCGCGCCGCCGAGGTCGAGCTGCTGACGATGATGTGGCGGATGCCCGCCGGCGCGCGCACCCGCGAGCACCTTTACCTCGCCTGGGACCTGAGCATCGGTGAGCACCACCGGGACGCGAGCGAGGACGACATGGAGCTGCGCTGGGTCGCGTTGGAGGAGGCGGTAGTGAGGAGGCGGTAGTGATGTGCGGCGACGGCCGGATCACCGAAGCCGGCACCCTCGCGGCGGTCCTGCTGACCGCGCAGCGCGCCGCCACCTAGCCCAAGCCTTTACCAGCAGGCCACGGATGCCCGTCTGGCAGACACAGTGGCCTGAGCGTCGGCGTGTCGGCCAATCCGCCACCGGGCGTGTGCTCTTGCGCGGCAAGGGTCGGTTCAGCGCCCACTTTCGAAAATCCGCTCAAATCCAGGGTGCCCAACCTGTCCGAAAGCGCAGGTGTTCGAAATCGGTGCGGCGTCGTTGAGCACGGCGACACCACCACCACGTCCACGAGGGGGAACTCATTGACGTCCATCGAACGAGGCAGCGGTGGGCCGGGAACCTGCCGAAGGCGGTGGCCGGCTCCTGCGACGCCCAGCCGCCGGACCACGAGACGGCGAGCTGACCCACCAGCGCGAGTTCCACAGCCCGGCCCTCAAACCGCCCCACGTTGAAGGCGAGACGCCACCATGCCACTCAGCACTTCCGCGATTCGCAGGACCGTCGAGGCGTACCTCGATCGCCATCCTGACGAGCGTGACGCCCTGGCCGGGCTGCTCGCCGCCCTGGACCGGCCCGTCGACGTGACCGCCCGTACGACGCTGCCCGGCCACGTCACATGCAGCGCCGTCGTCATCGACCGCCGGGGCCGGGTCCTGCACATCCGGCACCGGGCCACCGGCGGACTCATGCTGCCCCCCGGCGGCCACATCGAGCCCGAGGACCGGACGCTGCTCGCCGCGGCACTGCGCGAGGTGTCGGAGGAGGCCGGGATCGCGCCGGGCGCCCTGTGTCTGACCCCGCAGATGCTCGGCTCTCCGATCGACATCGACGTCCACGACATCGACGCCAGCCCGGCCAAGGGCGAACCGGCCCACCGGCACTACGACTTCCGCTACGTGTTTCACCTCGCCGGTGAGGAGCCGCCGACGATCACGCTGCAGGACGAGGAGGCGTCCGGCGCCTGCTGGCCGGCCATGCAGGAGGTCACCTCGCCCACGCTGCGCGCGAAACTCCTCCAGGCGCAGCTGGACGGGCAGCCGGAGCCGGTGAGCGCCTCCGCGCTGGTTCACGACGGTGCGGGCCGCTACCTGCTTCATCTGCGCGACCACAAGCCCGGCGTCATCTGGCAGTCGGGGGCGTTTGCCCTTCTTGGCGGAGGCCGCGCTCACGACGACCAGACCCTTCAGGGCACCTTGCTGCGTGAGCTGTCCGAGGAGGTTCCTGACCTCCGTCTGGAGGACCTGGAGCCGTATGCCGTGGAGGAGGCCACCAGCGTCGACGGGTTCAGCGTCCCGGTTCAGGTTTTCACCGGCCGTTGGCGCGGCAACCCCGACCGGCTCCGGCTGCACGAGGGGGTGCTGCTGCGTTGGTTCACCCCCGACGAGCTGGACCGCCTGCGCCTGAGCCCCGCGACCCGGGACCTCATCCGTCGGCACGCGGCCGAGAACGCCCCGGACCGCGCACCGGCCGAGGCCCCTCCTCAGTGGGACGGGGGCAGCCGGACCGTGCTGAACGGCGTCGGCGTCCACCTCCATCTGGAGGACGACGAGGGCCGGGTCCTCCTGGGCCTGCGCCACCCCGAATCCCGCTACGCGGGCGACACCTGGCACTACCTGGCCGGGCGGTGCGAGCAGGAGTCCGCGACCGCGTGCCTGATCCGGGAGGCGTGGGAGGAAGCGGGTTTGGTCATCGACCCCGTGGACGTGGATCTGGCGCACGTCGTGCATGTCGTGGATACCCCGGGCGGACAGCCCTTGATGCTGCTGGTGTTCCGGGCGCGCCGGTGGAAGGGCACGCCGGAGGTCCGCGAGCCCGACAAGTGCCTGGCCTGGCGGTGGTGGGAGAAGCACGAGCTCCCGGACCAGCTCGTCCCCTACACCCGCACGGCCATCGCTGGGATCACCGAGGGCCGCACCTACTCGCAACTGGGCTGGTGAACGCCGTGAGCACACATATCGAGAACGGACTCGGACGGCGGGCCCAGGCCGCCGGCGGGCCGACACCGCCCGGGGCGCTGGGGCAGGCGCCCCGTCCCGCGTACCTGGGCGCCCGGCACGACCGCCCGCTCGGAGGCGATGCCACGTGAACAGGGTGCCGAGCACGGCGGCGGTGACTTCTGCTGCTCCCGCACCACCCGATCCCCGGGGCTCCGCGACGGCCGACCCTGCCGAGCCCGCCGCGCCCCTCCTGCCGCCGCAGCCCCCCGCCGACGACGCCGCGGCAGCGGCGGCCCGGGCCGCGATGGTCGCTCGGCTGGAGACGAGTGGAGAGGTGAGGCCTGGGCCGGTCCGCGAGGCCCTGCTCGCTCTCCCGCGCCAGGTCCTGATGCCCCAGGCGTACGTGCGGCGCAGCGCCCCAGACGAGGACCCGCCGCGCTGGGATCTGCTGGACTGGTCCCGCCCAGCCGACCGGGACGAGCTGCTGGAGCGGCTGCACAGCGGGGACAGTGTCGCGATCCAGCACGAGGGCGAGCCGATCCTCGGCCGCGCTGCCGGGCCGCGCCGCGGGGGCGCCATGACCGCGATGTCGAGCGCGATGGGCATGGCCGCGGACCTGCTCCAGCTCCTGAACCTCCGGCCCGGGCAGCGCGTGCTGGATGTCGGGACCGGCGCCGGGGTGACCGCAGCGGTGGCGTGCTTCGTGTGCGGCGACGCCGGCGTCGTCACCCTCGACATCGACCCGCACGTCACCGCTGCCGCCGGCGAGCGGATGTCCGCCCTCGGCTACCGGCCGGCCGTGGTGAGAGAGGACGGCACCACGGGGTGGCCCAACGCGGGCCCGTACGACCGGATCTTCGTCTCCTTCGCCGTCCCCCGCGTGCCGAAGGCCCTGGTGGAGCAGCTGGCACCGGGCGGGCTCACGCTGATGACGCTCGGGACGTCGTCGCCATCGTGGCCGGGCCTGGCCGTGATCGGCAAACGGCCGGACGGGAGCGTGGAGGCGAAGCTGCGCGCGGTCGAGCTCGGGCACCGCGCCGGTGCCGGCTTCGACCGGCTGTTCCTGTCCGCCGAATTCCGCGCAACGATCACCACCGCCGACGGGTCGACGCAGCGCAGCCGGATCGCGCCACCGCCGGACACGGCGCGCGGCATGTGGCTGGCCCTGGACGCCCTTCACCCGGGCCTGGTGCGCCACTTCGGCGCCGAGGACCTGACGATCGGCGCACCCGAGTGCGGGTCGTGGATGCGCGTGAAAGAGGCCGGCTACCACCGGTGGGACGTGACGACCCGCGGGCCCCGGGACATCTGGGCGCAGATCCAGGACGTCGCCACTCGCTGGAGGGCGGCCGGTGAACCGGCCGCCTACCGGCTCCACCTCGACGCCGACGGCGTCCAGCGAGCCGCCAGTCCGAACGGCGCTCTGACCTGGCAGCTCGCCCCCGCCCCTGGTGAGACCGGAGATGAACGATGCCCGCCCCGTGCATTCCGTCACCCCACGAGTCACCTTTCGTCGGTTCCCCAGACAAGGTTGCGGGCACCGGGGCGCCGAGCACGGTCAACGAGTACGCCGGGCTGTTCCGGCCGTCAATGACCAGCCCGGTCCAAGCCCATCGCACGGTGGGATAGCTGCGGGACATGCCCCCGGCGCCTGCGACCCCCGTCGAGGGAACCGACGAATCGGGGCGTGGGCGGCGACGCAGTGCAGGACGCGCTTTCCCCCTGGTCTCTGCGAGACGCAAGCAGCGGTGCCTACGTCCAAGGGAGGGTCGGCGTACCGTCCGGATCCAGCCCGTACGGCCACAGCGTTTCAAACTTCGTGACGATTCGGGAAAGCGCCACTAATGAAAGCGGACTGGAATCGTGTCCGGCGTCAGCGGCTCGTCGTAGGAGGGTTTCAGCGCCTTTCTGGTCCCCGCCGTTTTCCCGGAGTTCGGCCCGTACCAACAAGGCGTAGATGTAATTGTCGCCAGTGGCGATGTCACCTCGGAGCAGGGTTTCAGCGCCCTTCCGGTCCCCAGCCCCTTCCTGGCCTTCGGCCAGTCGACGCCCGACGAAACGGTAGTCAGTGGTGGCGGTGGCGACCCGCCAGGCCCGCGCTTCGGTGCCTCCGTGGATTCCGGTGATTTCCTGGAGCTCGACCAGTCGTACCAAGGGGTTGCCAGCGGTCCGCCGAAGCACTGTTTTCGCGCCTTCCCGGTTCCCGTCGTACTGGCGGATTTCGGCCAGTCGTACCAAGGCTTGGGTGTTGCCGGCGTCGGCGGCCTGCCGGAGCAGGACCTCAGAGCCTTCCCAGTCCCCGTAGATTTCTCGGAGTTCAGCTAGTTGAAGCAGGGCTTGGGTGTTGCCGGCGTCGGCGGCCTGCCGGAGCAGGGCCTCAGCGCCTTCCCCGTCCCCGTCGATTTCCCGGAGTTCAGCCAGTATGAGTAGGGCTTCCTCTCTCCCGGCGTCAGCGGCCCGCCAGGCCAGCGCTTCAGCGCCTTCCCGATCCCCGTTCCTCTCTCGGAGACCGGCCAGTCGAAGCAAGGCGTGGGCGTTGCCCGCATCGGCGGCGCGCTGTCGTAGGTGGTGGGCCCATTGGAGGCGGTGCTTGCCGTTGGCGGCCTCGGCGAGCTGGTCGAGTTCATCGGGGTGGGCTAGATGGGTGTGGGCGGCGTGCCAGAAGGAGGCGGGTGGGCACAGGACCCGGCGGGTGGTGCGGCCGTGCTGTTCAAGGTAGTCGGCGAGCCGGAACACCGGCCCTGTCGGCCCGGAGGGCGCATGAGAGGGGGGCTGGGGTGTGGGTGGCCGGTGCGCGGGGCGCTGGCGGATGCGGCTGAGGGGGGCTTGTTTGCCGTGGACCGGTTTCGCGAGTTCGGCGTAGGCAGCTTCTGCCCAGTCCTCGGTGAGTTCCTGGTAATCGGTCTCGGTGAGGTAATCGGTGACGGCGTCGGTCAGGAAGGTCTGCGGCAAGTGCAGGCCGACGCCCAGGCGTCGGGCGTCCATCGCCGCCTGGAGCAGTGCCCTGGCGGGCGGCGATCCGTCCTCGTAGCGGCGCAGCAGTTCAGGGGCGCCAGCCAGGTCCTGTGCGAGGCGGCCGTGGCTGTCCGCGCGGGTGAGCGCCTCGGCCAGCAGGCGGTCGCCGGCAGCCGCCAGCGACCGCGCCGTAGCTAGCGCCGACTCGTCGAAGGCGTCCGGGACCGGAACGCGTCGTCCGCTGAGCAACTCGCGGGCGAGGCTGTGCGGGTCCGGGCTGTCCGGGGAGGGCAGGGCCATATAGCGTTCGGCGTACTCCGGCCACAGGGTGCCCAGAATGATTACTGGGGCCCGCCTCTGATCAGTGATCAGGGTGCGCAGGGCGGCCGCAATGCGTTCGCCGTGCACGGGATCGCCGAAGTAGCGCTGTGCCTCGTTCAGCCACACCACCGTCTGCGGTTCGACCAAGTGAAGGGCGTCCAGTGCGGCTTCGGCCGGGGTCGGGTCGATGGGGTGCCACAGCCGCCAGCCGAGGTCGGCCAGCGGCTGGACGGCCTGCCAGCAGGCCCTCGTCTTGCCCGTCGAAGACGTACCGACCAGCACCACCATCCGGCTGTTGCCTGCAGCGGCGTCCCGCACCGCACCGGCCAGCACCCCGTCGTGGTCCCGCGGCACGTACCCCGGCAGCACCCGGAGCTCCCGTGCCCCGCGTCCAGCGATGTGGCCCGCAGGGTGGACCTCCAGGTCGTGCGCGTCCCACTTCGACAGCGCCCGACCCGGACCTGAACCGTCCCCAGCATCCGGACCAGCGGGGGTGTTGGCACGACGTCGCAGGTCCAGCAGCTCCTCCACAGGCAGCTTCAGCACACGGGCCAGGGCCGCGACCGTCTCCGGCGACGGCACAGAAGCATCCGCCCGGAATGCCTCGAACACAGTGGTGCGCGCCACCCCCGCCTTCGTGGACAGCTGCCCCTTGCTCAACCGAGCCTGGGCCAAGCCGTCCTCAAGCCAGCGCCGCAGTGCCGCCAACGCCTGCTCGGGCCCCGCCTGCTCGTCGTGCACCTGTAGATCCCCCGGGGTTCGGTGTCCGCCGGTGTTCATCATCGTCCAGGCGGACCCTGACGTACGCTGATTCCGGGACAACAGTCACGTCAACACCCGCCCATTCAGGGGAGTCTTCCGTGACCGTCGCTCTTGTCCTGCTCACAGCCGCGCTCGCGGTGGCCGTGGCGCTGCTGGCCGCCACCGCGGCAGGGATCCTCGCTCGCATCGACGGCGCGACCATCCCTGCCGTCCTCATGCACGCCGCCAAGGTGTTCGCCGCCGTCCTCACCCTTGCCTGCGTCGCCACCGCGAGCGCGGCCGCCGTGATCCGGTGAACCCCGCGCTACGGTGCGAGAGCCCTGCACACTGGAACTCCGCCGAGGAACTTCCGGGAAACGATCCCCCAGACCTGCCGATTCTTCCTGCCGGCCGATTCTTCGTTTGGCCGCTATTGCCATGCCCCCTGGGTGTCAGTCCCCCACTCGATCCGGGCGGGCGCCGAACGCAGCGCAGCCGCTGACGTCTCCAGATAGCTCATGAGCTGCTCAGCGCCGATACCCGCCCGATCGTCATAAGCGGCCTGAACCCCGGTCAGGACGAGACCAGGCGCGCAATGGACACCTTGGCGGACCACCACCCAGGACTCGGGCGCCGCGTACGGCGGGAGTGGAAACACCCCGACGCTCTGGCCGCCGCCGAGCACACCCGCGGCAACCTCGCCGGGGCGGTCCTGCACACCGATCACGGAGCCCAGCCAGTACACCAGCCGGGCCTTCGCCGACGCCTGCCGCAAGGCCGGCGTCCGTCAGTCCATGAGCGCGATCGGCTCCAGCGCGGACAACGCGCTCGCCGAGTCCTTCAACGCGACGTTCAAACGCGAGACGCTTCAGGGCCGCAAGATCTGGTCCAGCGAGCGAGAGGCCCGCCTCGACGCGTTCCGCTGGCTGAACCGCTACAACACCCGACGCCGTCACTCCCGCCTCGGGCAGCGCAGCCCGATCGCTTACGAGACAGCGTCCGAAACAACATCAACTACGCTGGCACCAGCCGCATAACCCGTGTCCAGGATCCGGGGTCAAGGCCCAAGGCCGGGTAGTTAGCGTTTTCGCTGGTCACGCAAGGGGAGTTGGGGTCCATGCTGTGGCGGCATAGAGGCCGGGGCCGAGTTTGTGAATGAGGCCGGTCTCGGCCCATCTGGAGAGCTGTCGATACATGGTCTCCATGGTGATGTCGCCGAAATGGGAGGCGATGTCACGGGGTCGCCAGAGGCGGGTGGGGTCCTTCTCGAGCAGGGCCAGGATCCGGTGACGGCGGCGCTCGGCGAGGACGGTGTGCCGGTCGTCGCGGGAGACGGCGGGGAGCTGGGGGCGGGATTCCGCAGGCTCGAGGATGTTGATGTCGAGACCGGTGATGGTGCGGCTGGTGTCGGGCCTGCCGTCCTCGTGGCGGGTGCTGTAGCGGGACATCGGTGACTTGACCTTGCGGGTGCTGACCCGCCGGCGTCGGGGCGGGAGGAGGCGGGTAAGGATCCGGTGCCCGATCAGTCCGAGGTGACCGGCGGCGGGGTCGGTGATGACGGCGGCGGCCTGGACGACCTGGTCACGGGCGGTCTGGAGGGCGACGGTGAAGCAGCAGCGGTCCGGATCGGTGCCCGCCAGCGACTCCGCGGCCTCGACCATCACGGTCCGCAGGGCCTGGTAGAGCGTGAGCAGTGACCACATCTCCTGCTCGATGCCTGCCGGGTCGCCCGAGCGCAGGTTGCGCCCGTTCATGATTGTGTGGCGGAGCGCGTAGTACGCCGATTCGTGTTCCCACCGCTGGTGATAGAGACCCACCAGCGCGGTGGCGGGGTGGCGGCGGGCGTCGGTCAGGGTGGTGACCAGGCGGTAGGACCCGGTGAAGGACGCGCCGTCCGCGCAGGTCACGGCGATCTGCGCGTCGATGACCCGCACTTTCACGGTGCCGATCACCGACAGGTAGGAGCCGTCGGCGAGGCGGGTGAGGACCGGCGTGCGCCGGTTGCTTCGGAGCCGGCCCAGGACCTGGGCGCCGGTGCCGGTGACCGCCGTGAGGAAGGCGTTGCTGTCGAATCCCTTGTCCCAGAGCACCAGCATGTCCGGCCGCAGCAGATGCAGCAGCCGGCCGGCGTAGCTCGTCTCGCCCTCGGCGGTGGGGCCGAACACCGCGCCGACCAGGGCCCGGGTGCCGGTCTCGACCAGCGTCATCAACTCCAGCGTCGGATAGCCATGATGCGAAGTCCTCCCCAGCCGGGCCCGGTTCCGCTCGGAATCGGGAACCCTCAGCGAACTGCAGCCGTCGAACGACACCGTCCGGTACGGACCGAAACGCACCCCTGGCGTCGTCGGACGGGCCAGCAACCCGGCCAGCACCTCGAACAACGCCCGCACCGGCACGCTGCCGATCCGCCGGCGCAGGTCACGCAACGCCTTCGCCGACGGACAGACCACCGGCATCCCGCACAGACCAGCGGTCAGCTTGTCCCAGACGAGGCGATAGCCGACCTCAGGAAACAGACACATCGCCAGCAGGAAGTAGACCCCGACCCGCGACGGAAGATCACGCAGACGCCGCTGCACCGCCCTCGTCTCCACAAGGACCGCGTCCACCAGCTCGAACGGCACGACCGCCGTCAGCTCTCCCAGATGCCCTGGAGCGAACCGGCCCGCGGCCACGGTGACCGTTCGGGTGATGGCCGTCAGCGGAGACGACACAGGGCTCCGGCGAGGTCGCGAGATGCCCGAGTTATCCAGCAGGTCGACGAGTCCTTTCAACGGTGTGTGAGCTGGGGCTTCTTCGAGAAGTCGAGGCTGGATCGACTTACCGAAACGGACAAATCTCTACTTTGCCGAGGCCCTGGGAGACGACAGGACACGATGACGGGGCAACGGAGCTCCTCCGGGACAAGCTCGACTGCCTGTACCAACGAGCTCCGTTGTCCTACACCGAGACTCGTTCAACTTCCTTGCGTGACCAGCGAAAACGCTAACTACCCGGCCTTGGGTCAAGGCCCGTCCACCTGGGACCCGGTACCGGTGCAGCGGCGGATCAACGAACGCATGCTGCCGCTGATCGACCCGGCAGCCTGGGTGATCGACGACGTGTCGGTGCCCAAGGACGGCCAGATGTCGGTCGGTGTTGCTCCGCAGTACTGCGGAGCCTTGGGCAAACGAGCCAACTGCCAGGTCGCCGTCAGTGTGCACGCGGCGAGTGACACCGCCTCCTGCCCGCTGCAATGGCGGCTGTTCCTGCCCGTGGAATGGGCCTCGGACAGCCACCGCCGGGCCAGAACCGTCATCCCGCCCGAGGTCACGCACCGGGAGAAAAGGCGCCTGGCCCTGGACATGCTCGACACCCTCGCCGACTGGGGGATGACGCCGCCGGCCGTGGTGGCCGATGCCGCTTACGGCACCAACGCACACCTGCGGGCCGCACTCGATGACCGCCAACTCGCCTACGTGCTCGCCATCCGGGCCGATGTGACGGCCCACCCCTTCGACGCCAAGCCCGAAGCCCCGGCCCGCAAGGGGACGGTCGGCTGCTGGCCCCAGCCCCGCTACCGCCGTCGGGCACCCTCGGTCGAGGCCCTTGCCGCAGGACTCGGGCGAGAATCCTTCATCACCCTGACCTGGCGGCAAGGCTCGCGAGGAGAGTTACGCTCCCGCTTCGCCGCCACCCGTGTCCGTCCGGCAGGCAAAGCCGTCGAGCGCCCGATCAAAACCGCAGCCTCGGCCGAACAAGGCTGGTGGGACGGGGTCCTTCCGGACCGCTGGCTGCTGGTCGAATGGCCCCAGGACGCCGAGGCTCCCACCGACTACTGGCTATCCAACCTGCCGGCCAACACCCCTATGGCCGACCTGGTCCGTCTGGCCAAGGTCCGCTGGCGCATCGAGCACGACTACCGCGAGCTCAAACACGGCCTGGGCCTGGGCCACTTCGAAGGCCGTTCCTGGCCCGGCTGGCACCACCACGTCACCCTCGTGACCGCCGCCCACGCCTTCCTCACCGAACAGCGACTGTCCCCAAAAGTACCCGGGCCGGCCTCACCCTCTACCAGGTCCTCGACACCCTCCAGAACACACTGAGGAAGTTCCATCGTGATTCATGCAGGTCAACGGTCCTGGTGTGATGAGTCGTTGGGGTGCTCGCGCAGCTCATCACGGTGATCATTGGGGGGAGATCATCGGTCACCGAGCCACCTGATGGTGCGTCAGCACCAGAAGGGCCCGCACCAACGCGGTCGCGTGCCGCGGATGCATGCGCACCTTGGTCAGGATCCGGAAGGTCTTCAGGCTCGCGAAGCCGTGCTCGGCCGGCGCCCGCAGGCTGCTGATCAGCCGGTTCACGACCTTCTTCGGTGAAGACAGGTGCTTGCCGCCGCTCGCCTTGAACCCCGTGATGACCGCCGGCTGCTCTTCGGCCCCCTCGTCCAGACCGACGAACCCCAGGTCGGCCACCGCTGCAAGCTCCAGCTCGCGCAGTCGCGCGCACAGCTTCTCGTAGCGGGCCGCCGTGATCTCGCTGCAGGCGCCGCGGCGGGCCGAGGAGATCCACAAAAGCCGCCCCTTCGCATCGGTCAGGGCGAGAAACAGCAGGCCATGCGCCTTGTGCTTCCCCGAGTAGTCCTTCCGGTTCGCCCGCCCACTGCGCCGTCGGGTGCGGATCAGCGTCCCGTCCAACAAGACCATGCAGCCGCTGTCCTTGGCCACCTCGGCCAGCGCGCGGTCCAGGCGGGGGGAACGTGCGGCCAGCAGGCCGAGCACCTCCATACCCAGCGCCGCACTGTGGAGGCCGAGACCGCGTTCCCGCCAGCCAGGTCGGCCAGGCGCTCGTCGTTGCGCAGGTGGGCCAGCACGATCAGCGCTATCTGCCCGGCGTCGAGCTTGCGCCACCGGGAGCGGATCTGTCTGCGGTGGGCGCGGATCAGGCCGGCCACGCGGTTGACGGTCGCGCTGGACAGCGGCAGGCGGACGGAGTAGACAAGGCCGGTGTCGCCCTCGGTGGGCTGGTGTTCTTGTTCACGCATGGGCCAACACCCGCCGGGGGCGCTTGCGTTGCGGCAGGAATCGGCCGTTGTGGCAGGTCGGCCGCAGGCTACCGGGGCAGGTAGCGTCCGGCGGGGGTGCGGGTGATCCAGCCGCGCTCGGCCAGCTTGCGCAGCTTCCCGCGCACCGGCTCCACCTTCGCCGGCGCCGCATCCAATCCCAGCTCGCGGGCCACGTCCTTGGCCTGCAGCGGGCTGTCGCCGCCCGCGACGATCTCCATGATCTTCTGGTAGTCGGCGGGCAGGTCGTCCGTGCCGGTGCCGGGGCCGCGGTGGGGAATTAGCAGCTGGCCGGCGGCTCCGGGCGTGCCGACGGGACGCGGGGGCGCCGCGGGCGTGCCGCCGGTGGCCTCTTCCAGGGCCTGCTGCCAGGCCGCGGCGTCAGGGTGCCCGGCCTCGGCATCCTCCTCCTGGTACTGCTGGTAGACGACCTCGGCGGCCCCGAGCCGGGCCACTTCGGCCTCGGTGTCGGCCAACTGCTTGCGCAGCTGCGCGGCGCGTTCTTCCAGCACCACCCGGCGCTCTATCAGCCACACCATCAGGTTCTGGGCCATGTCCCCTCCCTTCGCGGGCTCGCCGTCGCGACCCTGCCCGCACGGTAGGGGCACCAGTGCGCAGCGTGCAGGAGATCGGAGGAGGACGACCCGAAGCGGGCTGGCAGATGATCTCCCCGACGCGATCACGCTCGTGACATGCGCGAGCAGCCCAACCGCCCATCACACGAGGGCCGTTGACCTGTCGATCCACGATGAGACTTCCTCAGTGCCTTCCCCATGGCGCCGACCTGTCCGTCCACACCCGAGCGCACCGCATGCGGGTCGGTCAGGGAGGCGACTCCAGTCAGGTGAGAAGCCTGTGCCGGTCGAGGCGCCTCAGCTCCACAGGCCAGGCGATGTGCGCCAGGGCAGTGCCGCGAGCACCTCGGCTGCTTCGGGGGGCGTCGAGATGGACCCGCCGTCGAGAATTCCCGACCTCGCTCTCTTCTCTCATGCGCTCTCTTCGCTGAGGCGGTCGACTGCCCACGGCAGGAGCTCCTTGGCCACCGCAAGGCTGAACGGCCGCACCAGCGAACGAAGTTCGGCGCAGGCGGCAGGACCGAGCGTGATGTAAGGGAGGGCAGCCAGCCTGTCGGTGGTGTGCTCGATCTCCGCCCTGCGCCGCGTACCGTCCTCGGTCAAGGTCAGGTGGGGTCCGTCGTCGAGCCATCCACGCTCATGCAGGTTCTGCACGGCCTGTCCCCACTGCTCCGGCGTCCATGCCCGCGAGTCGCGCAGCACCCCTGCGTCGATGTCGCCTGTGGCGGCGTGCGTGACGAGAGCATCGAGCCCGCTCAGTCCGGCAGTCAGTAGTGCCGCCACGTGACCGTCGCCACGGAACTCCCGCAGCAGAGTCTGCGCGTGCCAGAGCACGAGGTGGGGTGCGCTCGGCCACGGCAGTGCGGCGTGCGCGGCGAAGAGGGGGCGGCCTTGTGGATGGCGCACGGTCACTTCAGCCGCGGTACGGGCCAATTCCGCTGCGCGGGCCAGCGCCGGTGAGGAGACGTCCGCGCCGAGGATCCGGCGGAGCGTGGTATCGATCCCGGTGAGCCGGGCGGCGGCGAACCGCTGCGGCGTGGCGGCTTCCCATGCCGCGGGTATGGCTCGGCGCACCAGTTGGGGATTGAAGTTGTAGAACGTGGCGATGACCAGATCCGCCGGAGCGGCGCCGAGCGCGGCGGAGCGGGACGCGAAGTACCCCGTCCTGGCGTCCACGCCCAACTCGGCGTACTGGCCTGCGGCTTCGGGCGAGAAGTAGACAGCCCCATGGTAGGGCTCGAGAGTTCTCCAGGTCTGGCGCGCGAGGGCCAGGCTGTCGCGGTCCGTGTTCTGCGTCATGAGGGGCTCTCCGTCCTGTGGCGGATGAAACGTTGCTGTTCATCGAGCACACGACGGCGCGTGGGGCACACCTAGCCGTACCGTCTGGTCGGTACGTTATCGGAGAGCGGCTCCGGCGACTACTGCCCTGCAACCAGTTCTCTCCTGACCAAGGTGCGCATGCATCCGCGGCACGCGACGGCGTTGGTGCGGGCTCTTCTGGTGCTGACGCACCACCAGGTGGCTCGGTGACCGATGATCTCCCCCCAATGATCACCGTGATGAGCTGCGCGAGCACCCCAACGACTCATCACACCAGGACCGTTGACCTGCATGAATCACGATGGAACTTCCTCACTGAGGTGCTGGACAGGCATCTGCACCACCTGCCATCAGCCCCTGCCCAGCAAGCCCCCGAGATCGAGACAGACCTAACGGAGTCCTATTAGTGCTGGATTCCTCTTTGGCTGGGTATATGTCCTGGTGGCGGGGTAGTTGCGGGTGCTCGGGGGCGGGTGCTGGGCGATGGTTTTATGGGCACGACCGGAACGTGATGAGGACGAGCGGGCCGTCGTTCGCCGGCTGTCGCGGGCACGGAAGGCTCCTCAAGATGTGGTGATGCGGGCCCGGATGATCGAGCTGAGCTGGTCGGGGCTGCGGGTGCCGGCGATCGCGGTGGAGCTGGACTGCAGCCAGAAAACGGTCCGCTGCCGGCTGCACCGCTTCAACCGTCTGGGCCTGCAGGGACTGGATGATCTGGGTGGGCAGGGTCGCAAGCGACGGATCACCGAGGAGGAACGATCCCGGATCATCTCCCTGGTCAAGATGGTCCCGCCGGGGCGACTGCGGTGGGAGCCCGTCGGGGAGCTGTGGGCCTCCATGAGTCCGGACCGGCCGAGTGGACGCTGGATTCCCTGGCCGCGGCAGCACGGGCCGAAGGCATCGTGGTGGGCCGCTCACAGGTCAGACGCATCCTTCTCCCCGAGGGTGTCCGCTGGCGCCGCACCCGGTCCTGGATGCGGTCAAAGGACCCGGACTTCGTCCCAAAAGGACAAGGATCATCGGCCTCTACACCCACCCGCCCGACGGTGCGACGGTGCTCTGCGCCGACGAGCTGGGACCGGTGATCCCCCGAACCTTCCCGCCCGCACCCGCCTGGTCACCCGACTGGCACCGGATCAAGGCGGAACTCGACTACAGCCGCGGACCGGAGAAAACCTGGATCTACGGCGGCCTGCGACCCGCCGACGGCCAGGCCCTGACCATGACCGCTTCCTCCCGCAACAGCGTCTTCTACCAGCAGTTCCTGCAACAGGTCGAGGACGCCAACCCGGACGGCGAGATCTGGATCGTCACCGACAACCTGTCCAGCCACAACAGCCTGTCCACCCGGACCTGGCTCGAGGACCATCCCCGTATCCACCACGCCTTCATCCCCGTCGGCGCGTGCTGGCTCAACCTCCAAGAAGGCTGGTGGCGCATCCTCCGCAAGGCCGCCCTCGCCGGCCGCTCCTTCGCCAACCCCGACGACATCGCCCAGGCCACAACCCTCGCAACCAACCAGCTCAACTCCCGAGCCAGTCCCTGGATCTGGGGCAGAACAGCACCGCCAACCCGCTCCCTACGACGCCGATACGTGTACCTCGTTTGAGGAATCCAGCAGTAGCCAGCAGAACTGGAACCTGAGAGGTGGGGCAGGTCAAGACGTCACCCGTTCGTGCAGCAGACCCTTCGGTTCGTAGAGCTACACAAGTGCCAGCTATGCGTGAATACCCACCGGATGCGCAAGCCAGGAAAGCGTGCGTGCCGCCATCAGCGGACCCGCAGCAGGAACCCGGGTTAGTCAGCAGGGAGCGACGGACCATGAAGATCAGTCATCCCGGTCTCGCTACGATTGTCGCAAAAGGGGGATCGACTTACGCTCTGCGACTCTAGGCTGCATATATGGGGGTTCCCGCGCGGCTGCGCATCCGCGTCGACGAGGTGGCATTCGAGCACTGTGGCGTGATGGCCCGGCACCGACCAGGCAGGGAACGGGGCCAGATCGACGCGGAGTTGCGTGCGGTGACGAAAGCGCGGCGCTGGGCGGGCGGCACAGCAGCGACCGAGGAGGCGGTCGAACAATACGTGGCAGCCCTCGACCGGCTCGGCAGACGACTGGGAGAACTCTTCCTGACTGGAGACGCCGGTGCCGCCCTCGGTGCGGCGCTGCGGGCAGGGGTAGTGCTGCGGCTCGCGGTCGAGGTCGACGACCCTGACCTTGCCGGCCTGCCATGGGAGATGACGGTACCGCCAGGGGAGTTGAAGCCGTTCGCGCTCGACGGGCGAGTACAGGTGTTCCGCGCGTTGCCGGCCCGGCATCAGGTGGTGGCGGTGCCGACTGCCGGGCCCCTGCGGATCCTCGCCGTCGTCGCCAGCCCTGAACTCGGCGGCGAGAAGCGGTTGGACTACGAGGCCGAGGTCGACCGACTGCTGTCCGCGACCGACCCCGCGGTGCACGGTGGTCAGGGAGTAGAGTTTGGGATAGAGGAGTGGGGTTCCCTCGCGGCGATCGAAGCGAGGTTGCGTACTGGAACGTTCCATGTCCTGCACGTGACGGCTCACGCCGCACCCGGGTTGTTGGTGCTAGAGGACGACGAGGGTTACCCCGATTACGTATCCACCGCCTGCTTCGCCGCCTCTTTGCTGTCCTCGGGCCGCGTACCACCCCTCGTCGTACTTTCGGCATGCTCTACGGGGTTGGGCATGCAGGCCGGTAGCGAGGACTCAGATGAGTTCAGGGGGATGGCCAGGGAATTGATCCGGCACGGGGTTTCGACCGTCCTGGCTATGACCGCTTCGGTAAGTGATCTTTATGCGACCGAACTCGCCAGCTCGTTCTACCAGTTGCTCGCCGCAGACCCCGCCGTCGATCCTCTGACGGCATTCACCCGGGCCCGCCAGGACCTGGAACAGGCAAGGGAGCAGGCCGGGCAGACGGCACCGGGCCGGGCGCAGGTGGAATGGTGGGTGCCGACACTGTTCGCCCGTGCAGATCCCGGTCGCCTGTACATGCCCGCCGAGCGGCCGGTCCCGCAGCGAACGGCCCGTATCCCCTTCGTCGGTCGACGCGCCAACCTCCGTACGTTGGGGCGAGTCCTGGAGTCACAGGAGCCGCACGTAATGCTGCACGGTCTCGGCGGCAGCGGGGTGCGCAGCCTGGCCAATGCACTCGCCGAACGGTTCCCCGGAGCACCGCAGATTGTCCGTGTCCGCTGTGACAGAGGTGTCGGCGGTGTCCTTGACTGCATCGCTGATGCGTTGCATCTGGCGCCATGGCTAGGCGTCGGCTCTTGGTTCCGTTACCTCGACACGATCTGGCTGGCGATGCAACAAGGCCCGGTGCTGCTGCTCGCTCATATGCCCGACGCCGCACTCCTGCCACCGGGGGCGCCTGGCGAGGCCGACTGGCTACTCGCCGACGAGCAACTCGCCTGGTTCTTCAGTGCCTGGACCCAGCTCACGCCAACGACGCCGCTGGTGCTCACCACCCGGCGGCGGTTCGCGCTTCCCGGTACCCCTCGAATGCATCGGCATCAAGTCGGACCTCTTCACCCCGTCGAGGCGCGCCTGCTCGCCCGACGGTTGTCCACCCTGAATGCTGACGCGCAGACCCAAATACTGCAGGCGGTCGGCGGGCATCCGGGCATTTACCAGCGGATCGCAATGCGGGCCAGTCAGGGGCTGCTGTCGGTGTCGTCCGGGAATGGCACGGTGGATCGACTCATTGAGTCTGCCATCGACGAGGCAGCGGATGCTGCCGACCTGCCCCATCTCCTCATGGACGCTGACTGGCGACTGCTGCTAGATGTAGCGGTGTTCAGGAAGCCGGTCGGAGCCAATGCATTCGAGGCACTGGACTCCGTTGTACCTCTCGACAGCGCCCTGGACCGCCTCTGCGCAGCGGGCCTGGTCGCCAGGGCGGACGACCGCTATTACGTTGACCACTGGGTCGCTGGTCTCCTGCTACGGATGTGGCCGGCCAATGCCACCGACGCGCACCTGCGTGCCGCAGCCTACTGGCGACGTGACGACGAGCCCGGCAGCCCGGTCGCCGCACTGCTGCAGGCGCGCCACCACCTGAAGGAGGCCGGCGAACTGCGTGTTGCTCTGCTGGTCAACGACCAGGTATGCCGGGTGATGGCGGACCTTGGCTGGTGGTCGGATGCGCACTTCCTCTACAAGGAGGCGCGCGGCTGGGCCCGCTCGAGACCTGCGGACGCGGCCCGCATCGAGCGGGGCATCGGGGACCTTTGCGTCCTAGCGGGCGATGACACAGAGGCGCAGCGGTACTTTGACTTGGCCCTCATCACGTTCCGCCGGGTCGGTGATGAGGCCGAGATCCTTGGGACCTTGCGGCGGCTCCGCCTCCTCGCCATCCGTAACGGAGATAAGAGTGAAGGTCAGAAACTGCTCGGCCAGGAGCGGGACCGCGGCAAAGCGCTCGGCGCGACACACGGCATAGCCGACACCTACCGGTACCTCGGTCTTGCCGACCTGCAGCAGGAGAACTACACAGAGGCCGAGGCACAACTACGCCGAGCCCTCGCGCGCTATGAGGACGAAAAGGACCATCGGTCCTCCTGCTTGGTGCACATCGACATCGGGGACCTATACCGTGCGCGCAACCTGGCGTACGAGGCCAACGCCGCCTATGGGAAAGCCCTGTCGATCGCGGGAGCCCATCCGACGGCCGCGTTCGCAGCTGCAGGTATTTTTCAGCGCTTGGGTAGTCTCGCAGCAGACAATTGGCAGATTGATGACGCTGAGCGGCACTACGCCAGAGCCCTGGAGCTCCAAAGGGACAACTACGACATGCCCGGCCAGGCCCGCACCCACCTGATGATGGCGAACTCCTACGCGCACATTGGAAGATGGGATACCGCAGTGCCTGCTTTTATCGACGCGATTGACATCGCCGAGGAAATAAATGACGATCAGACTCAGGTAGAGGGGCTGGCTAAACTCGCAAGCCTCTACGCATGGGATAGCAAGTACGCCGATGCGATGAACGCTGCAGTCCTGGCCTTCAAGGTCGCTCGTCGGAGCGCTGCACCGTACGCCATCGAAGAATCGCTGGAAGTACTCAATAAGATCCGTGGAGAAATCGGCGCACACGATTTCGGCGAAAGGCTGAAGGCGGCCACCGATGCCGCCACGCTGAAGCAACTGCGTAGGTGGCTTCCACGAAATCGCAGAATGTACGACCCGTCACAGCATGATGTGACCGTGCGAAAGCTGTTGGCCCACGCCGCGATGTCGGAGCGGAAAAAGCCCCGACGACTCCTCGAAAAAACTCAGCGCTACTTCGCCGTACTCTCGTGGCCGATGTTCGGGCTCGCTGTGCTGACCGCTGTCGGGATTCTCATGACAGGTTCGATACTGCGCCATACTGGCTTGCCGGAAACACTGAGGGCGTTGCTGTTCATGGGCCTGGCGGGCGCCGAAATCGCCGGAGCGGCGCACTGGGCTACCGCACTCCGGCGCCTGCATTCGGTACCCAATTGGTTCCTCGTCACGGTTGAACACCCCGTCGCGCCACTAGCCGGGTTGGTCACTTGGCTCAGCGGGCTGGCAAGCCTCGAGGCGGGGCTGTCAACGATGCCCAACGTGCTGATGCCCCTGCTATACCCCCAGTGGCAATGGCCGACCTTGGACTGGCACCGGTTGCCGCCGATGCGAGGCGGAGGCCTTCAACTTGGTTTCGCCGAATTTGCGCAACTCGGCGGATGCGCAATGCTCGTGTGCCTGGCATTCATATCGTGCGCCGCCCTCGGCGCGCGACTGCGGACCGGTCAGCCCACCAACTGGGCAGCCCACCTTCGTCCAGCGAGCCTGCGCTGGGCGTTTCGCAGCTTTTGGTTCGACGCCACACTGAGGAGGGTGGCGGACGACCGACGACGCCAGCACACCCCGGAAAATCTGCTGGAGTGGAGGCGACTGATCATCCAGTTAGGGGCGAAGGCACATCGTTCCGGACTGACTTCCAAGGCCGTCGACGCTCTCGTCGTGGCGTACGACCTCGACCGGCATGCCAGTAAGTGGTCAACGGTACGGGAAACCGTCCACGAACTGGCAGCCCGTATGGTCGAGAGCACGGAGACGGTGATGGGCGCTGCGCCAACCATCGAGGTGCTCAATCGGCTTGAAGAGGCCATCGAACGCGAGCCCGTGCGAGGCCGGGCCGCGCTCGCCGCGTACTGCACCCATCTGTCCATGACGGGGCTGACCCGCCGGGACCTCGATCCCCATCACGTGCGTCACATGCTGGAGATGGGGAAACGTGCTACGAGGCTCTACTCCGAACTGCTCCCGACCAACGTCAGATCGTTCCGGCCTTTCGCTGCGATTGCCTTGGCCGATGCCGCCGATGTCATCAATGCTGCGGGGGCTGCGGGCGGTGCGATCGAGTGCCTGCGTGACGCGATCACCACGCTTCGCGAGCATGGCTCGGACGTCTCTTGGTGGAGGACGGACCTAGTGCGCCTCCAAGTCCAACTCGCCCGCAGTCTCATCGCGCTGCACCGGACGGGCGAAGGCACCAGCATCGTCCACGAGATGCTCGCCGATATCGATCAGAACTTCCCCGGGCCCGGTGAGCAACTGCCTGTCGACCTCGGTACTGCGGTCAACGAGTTGCGCCACTGGGCCGACGGGCTCGACAGCGCGAATCGAGCGTCCGACGAAGGACCCCGATGACCATCCCCACGACCGCGTACGCCGTGGCCATCTTCCTGGTGCTGGTCCTGCCCGGCATCGTCTACGGCGTAGTCCGGGCGACCGTCTCCGGTAGCCGCCCCCACGACCTCAGCTGGACGCCCCGGGTCCTGCAGGCGATCCTTGTCAGCATCCTCCTCGACATCGTGTACCTGCTGGCGCTCGGTAACATGGCGATCAGCTGGGTCAACGGAGGCACTGACACCCTGCGGGCCCAGCCTCGCCTCGCAGCTCTCACCATTCTCTGTCTTGGCCTGCTCGTACCAGCAGTGCTGGCCTATCTCCGGCACGGAGAGCCACACTGGCGTCAGGCGAGTGTGATGGGCTGGTTCTCGATCCGGGTCCCGACTCGAAGCACCACGAACTCGCCCGTGCCGACGGCGTGGGACCAGGTCGCTGGCCGACTGGAAGGCCGATGGGTGCGGATCAGGCTCGGCGACGGAACATGGGTCGGCGGCTGGTTCGCCACCAAATCGTTCGTCAGTACCTACCCCGAGCCACGAGACATCTTTATCGAGGACCAGCACCACATCGCCTCGGACGGCACGATCGGCGAGCAGGTGAATGCGACTGCTGGGGTTTGGGTGTCACTCAAGGAGGGTGACATCGTCGAATGGCTGCACCCCTAATCCCTCCCCGACAACGAGGAAAAGCTGCGATGCGAAGTATCTGGCCCTTCCGCCGCCGCAAGCGTGTTGAGCGCGAATTCGGCGACGTTCGAGACCTAGAGGACACCCGTACCGTGACCGCCCGGATCGCACCACCAAAGCCTGCCAGCCCACCGTCCGGGCGCTCAGGGACCAGTACGGCATCCGACGACACTCCGGCGCCGGACCCGGGCTGAGGCAGCCCAGTCTGTCCTCGATGGCTAGTGCTGGATTCCTCTTTCGTTGGATATATGTCCTGGTGGCGGGGTAGTTGAGGGTGCTCGGGGGCGGGTGCTGGGCGATGGTTTTACGGGCACGGCCGGGGCCGTGACGAGGACGAGCGGAGGGTCGTTCGCCGGTTGTCGCGGGCACGGAAGGCGCCGCGCGATGCAGTGATGCGGGCCCGGATGATTGAGCTGAGCTGGTCGGGGCTGCGGGTGCCGGCGATCAGCGTGGAGCTGGGCTTCAGCCAGAAAACGGTCCGCTGTTGGCTGCACCGCTTCAACCGCTTGGGCGTGCAAGGACTGAATGATCTGGGTGGGCAGGGCCGCAAGCGACGGATCACCGAAGCGGAACGATCTCGGATCATCTTCCTGGTCAGGACCGTGCCGCCGGGGCGGCTGAGGTGGGAGCCCGTCGGGGAGCTGTGGGCCTCGATGAGTCCGGACCGGCCGAGTGGACGCTGGATTCCCTGGCCGCGGCAGCACGGGCCGAAGGCATCGTGGTGGGCCGCTCACAGGTCAGACGCATCCTTCTCGCCGAGGGTGTCCGCTGGCGCCGCACCCGGTCCTGGATGCGGTCAAAGGACCCGGACTTCGTCCCAAAAGGACAAGGATCATCGGCCTCTACACCCACCCGCCCGACGGTGCGACGGTGCTCTGCGCCGACGAGCTGGGACCGGTGATCCCCCGAACCTTCCCGCCCGCACCCGCCTGGTCACCCGACTGGCACCGGATCAAGGCGGAACTCGACTACAGCCGCGGACCGGAGAAAACCTGGATCTACGGCGGCCTGCGACCCGCCGACGGCCAGGCTGTCACCATGACCGCTTCCTCCCGCAACAGCGTCTTCTACCAGCAGTTCCTGCAACAGGTCGAGGACGCCAACCCGGACGGGGAAATCTGGATCGTCACCGACAACCTGTCCAGCCGCAACAGTCTGTCCACCCCGACCTGGCTCGAGGACCATCCCCGCATCCACTACGCATTCATCCGTCGGCGCATGCCGGCTCAACCTGCAGGAAGGCTGGTGGCGCATCTTCCGAAAGGCCGCCCTCGCCAGCCGGTCATTCGCCAACCCCGACGACATCGAATACGCCACTACTCTTGCGACCAACCAGCTCAACTCCCGGGCCAACCCCTGGATCTGGGGCAGACGCACGCCGCCAACCCGCCTACTACGGCGCCGATATGTGTACGTCGTTTGAGGAATCCAGCATTAGGGTGCTCTCGGGGTTCTCCCCGATTCCGCAGGGCTGCCTGACACGTCCACGGGTCGCGAGTGGCTCGCGCTCTGCGAGGACTTCAGCAAAGAGCTCGTCACAACGATGCAGTGAGCCTTTCCATCATCGGTCTGAGCTCGCCAGATGCAGGGTCAGGACGGCCTGGACAAGGCTAGGCCGTGTCTGATAATGATCTTGTGACGGGTCGAGGCGAGCTGACGGATACGGCGTGGGAGCGGATAGAGCCGCTCCTTCCGGGCGCAGACGGGTGTGGGCGCCCATGGCGGGATCACCGGCAGGTCGTCAATGGGGTGCTCTGGCGACTGCGGACGGGTGCGCCGTGGCGTGATCTGCCGGAGCGGTATGGGCCGTGGCAGACGGTCTATGAGCGGTTCGCCCGCTGGGATGCGGACGGCACCTGGGCGAAGTTGCTGGAGCACGTTCAGGTCCGTGATGACGCGGTGGGCACGGTGGAGTGGACGGTTTCGGTGGACTCCACGATCAACCGCGCCCATCAACATGCGG
Organism: Streptomyces sp. NPDC042002; assembly: GCF_055588305.1. NCBI lineage: Bacteria > Bacillati > Actinomycetota > Actinomycetes > Kitasatosporales > Streptomycetaceae > Streptomyces > Streptomyces sp. NPDC042002. The sequence continues at coordinate 26,520 of NZ_JBVJCT010000063.1, forward strand.
CCGGCGCCCGCAAAAAGGGGAGGCCGACGGGGACAAACTGGAAAATCCGGAACGCTCGGCGGCACGGCAGGCCCTCGGTCGGTCCCGGGGCGGGCTGACCACCAAGGTTCACCTGGCGGTCGACGGTCGCGGCCTGCCGCTGTCGCTCGTGCTCACACCCGGCAACGTCAACGACTCCACCGTGTTCGAGGCGGTACTCGACGCTGTCCGTGTCCCGCGGTCCGGGCGGGGACGGCCACGCACCCGCCCGGACCGGGTCCTGGCGGACAAGGCCTATTCGTCCCGGGCGATCCGCGCCTGGTGCAGGCGTCATGGCATCGCCGTTACGATCCCTGAACGCTCTGACCAGGTCGCCAACCGGCTGCGTCGAGGCTCCCAGGGCGGCCGGCCACCCGCCTTCGACGCGGAAGCGTACAAGCACCGCAACGTTGTCGAGAGGTGCTTCAATCGGCTCAAGCAGTTCCGCGCGGTAGCGACCCGGTTCGACAAGCTCGCGGACCGCTACCAGGCCGGACTCCGCCTTGCCTCGCTGATCCTATGGCTCCGTGAGCCCGGGTCGGCAGGCGCTTAGCGTCCGGATACCAGGACGGTGAGCACACCAGATGGGATCCCCAGCAGATCCAGTCGGGACAGAAGTGCCGCTTCCTGTTCCTGCGTGACCTCAATCCACAGGGCGGTTCCCGAGTCGCTGGCACTGAAGACCTGCCGACCGTCCCGCCAGCCTTCGGCGTTGATCGTGTAAGGAGCCAAGTCCGACAGCACTTCGAACTGCCCGTCGTCTCGGACATCAATGTCGATGCCCATCCCAAGATCGGAGCGCCTGGAGCGGTTACCGCGCACGACCTCCTCCCGAGCCAATGACAAGGCACGCTCATACGAGTCCAGGACCTCGGGCGGCCAGAAGTCACCGCTGTAGGCGTCGATGTGGGCTGCGTCGATGCTCGAACGCAGCACATGAAGTGCTTCGCGATGGACACGCACAACGTCCGCCCAGCGAACGCCTTCCACGAGTACAAGCTCGCGGACCAGGGCACCATCCTGACTGATCACATGCTGGACCTTCTCACAGGCAGCCAGCGGACTCCACAAAGAGAAGCCGCCGCAGCGTGATCATTATCAGACACGGCCTAGTAGGACTCCGTTAGGTCTTTCGGTCGAGGCTGATCACGAGCATGTTGGATGTGTGGACGCACATGAAGTGAACCGTGTTCGGGCGATGTTGGCGTTGTATGTGGCTGATGTGTTCGCGTCGGTGCCGCGGAAGGACCAGCGGGCCAAGGGCGACTGCTATCTGCGCGGACTGATGCTGGACGGACGTCGCAAGTCGATCCAGGCCATGGCCTCGCGATTACCGGACGGCAACGAGCAGAACCTGCAGCAGTTCGTGAACCAGTCCACCTGGGATCCCGTGCCGGTGCAGCGCCGGATCGTCGAGCGGATGCTGCCGCTCATCGGTCCGGCAGCGTGGGTGATCGACGATGTGTCGGTGCCCAAGGACGGCCGGATGTCGGCCGGGGTGGCTCC
>NZ_JBVJCT010000064.1:0-26170 GCF_055588305.1 Streptomyces sp. NPDC042002
ATCAGTCCGCGCAGATAGCAGTCGCCCTTGGCCCGCTGGTCCTTCCGCGGCACCGACGCGAACACATCAGCCACATACAACGCCAACATCGCCCGGACACGGTTCACTTCATGTGCGTCCACACATCCAACATGCTCGTGATCAGCCTCGACCGAAAGACCTAACGGAGTCCTATTAGGCGGCGGACCAGGCCGGGGCCGGGCCCCGTACGGCACCCCCGGATGCCGTACGCGCCAGGTGAAGCAGGGGCCCGCCGACGCCGCTGAAGGGGCGCGATTAAACGCGTGTGCTTCGGGTCCCGCGGATGGCGTACACTGGTCTTAACGACGCGGGGTGGAGCAGCTCGGTAGCTCGCTGGGCTCATAACCCAGAGGTCGCAGGTTCAAATCCTGTCCCCGCTACTCAAGGCCAAGGGCCGGAACTCGGATTCACGAGTTCCGGCCCTTGGTGTTTCCCCCGGCCCGGTTCTCCGGGCCGGATATCCCCCGGTCCCTCCGGGCGATCGGCGCCGTCCCCCGGTCGGGCCACACCGGTCGCCCGCCGCCCGCGCTCCGGGTCTTCTGGACGGGTGGGGCAGCCAGGAGGTGAGCAGCGAGCCGGAGAACTCCCTGACCGGGCGGACGGGCGGTCGCCCGGTGCCCGCGGGCTCGGGAGTGCCGCACTGCCCGGTCCGGCGGCAGCGGTTCCCCGCAGGATCTCCGTCGCGCGCGCCTTCGTCAGGACCCTGCCCGCGCTGCTCGTCGTCGCCGGGATCTTCTACGACTACTTCACCCCGGGGGACTACACCGCGGCCCCCTTCTTCACGGCCGCGCCCCTGGTCGCCGCGCCCCTCTACTCGCTGCGCGGCACGGTTCTCACCGGCGTCCTCGCCGTCGCCGCGGTGCTCGTGGTCCACTGCGTGCTCGGCATCGTCCTGCATGTCGACGCGGTCACCGAAACGGCCACCGTGGCGACGGCCGCCGTCCTCGCCGTCCTCATCAACATCCTGGTCCGGCGCGGCGACGAACGGCTCGCCTCCGTCCGGGAGATCGCCGAGTTCGCGCAGCGCGCCGTGCTGCCCGAGCCTGCGGCGCGGATCGACGGCCTCGATGTCGCGGCCCGGTACGAGGCGGCGCAGGAGGACGCGTTCATCGGCGGGGACCTGTACGCGGTGCAGGACTCCCCGTACGGCGTGCGGCTCGTCGTCGGGGACGTACGGGGGAAGGGGATGACCGCCGTGGCCGCCGTCGCCGTGGTGGTCGGCGCGTTCCGGGAGGCCGCGGAGCAGGAGGCGACCCTGGAGGGGGTCGCCCGGCGCCTGGAGCGGGCGCTGACGCGCCCGGGCACCCTGCACGAGAGCCCTGACGCGTTCGAGGAGTTCACCACCGCCGTCCTCGTGGAGATCCCGCACGACGAGGACGTCGTCCGCATCGTCAACCGAGGCCATCCGCCGCCCCTGCTCCTGCATCCCGACGGCACGCTCGTCACCCTCGCCGCCGAGCCCTTCGCGCTGCCGCTCGGGATGGGCGAGCTGGGAACCTGGCCCGACCGGGCGGTCGAGGACCGCTTCCCGCGCGGGTCGATGCTGCTTCTGTACACGGACGGGCTGTCCGAGGCCCGCGATGCGCGCGGGACGTTCTACGATCCGGCCGCGTGGCTGGCCGGACAGGTCTTTTCCGGTCCCGACGCGCTGCTGGTCGCCCTCTCCGAGGCTGTCCGCCGGCATACCGGCGGTGCTTTGACGGACGACATGGCGCTGCTCGCCGTCCGGCGCTTTTGACGCGTGCTCGGTGACGTGATTTCCGCGCGGTCAGGGAAGCCTTTCGCGCACAACGCGCACGGCCTTTTCGGGCATGGTCACGAGCGGTGATCGGACAGTGTCCCTCCGCATGGCAACTGATGTACCGTCAAGCGAATCCGTGTCGACGAGGTTTGGCCAACTCGCCCGTTTTTCATCGCTCATGACCCCAAAGTCCTGGCCAGAAGCCGTTAATGATCAGTCCGAACAGCTTGGAATTCGGTGCCTGAATCTATTAACGTTCGATAACGCAGCGCGGCCGTTACAGCCGTCACAAGAGGTGGCTCCGTGCGCACGCGCCGAATCCCGCGAGGGAACCGGGGAACCATCAACTTGGGGTGAATCGAGCGTATTCCGCTGTGGAAACACGGTGGCCGTACGCGCGTAGGAGACCTTCCTGCTCCGAACCCGTCAGCTAACCCGGTAGGCGGCAAGGAAGGAAAGGAGTGCGCCCACGTGGCGTCCAACCGGCCCGCTCAGCCAACCTCGTTCACGCCGAATGACACGCATACCTTCGGCTATGGCAAGGACGAGGGACCCTGGGAGGAGTGGAACCCCACCGAGGATTCCGTTCCCCCGGTCCGCGGCCGGCACCGCACGGGCAAGCAGCGCGGCGGAGGACTCGCCCGCAGCTCCACGGTTCTCGGCGTCGGTGTCATAGCCGCCGTCGGCGGGGGCGGTATCGCCAGCGCCGCGCCGGGCAACGCGCCCGTCTCGATCTCGCTGCCCGACCTGTCGTCGGTCACCCACTCCGCCGAGGCCCTGATATCGCACGGCGGATCCAGCACCCCCAAGGGCTCCACGACTCCGCTCACCAGCGTCGGCCTGACCAGCGCCGACACGGCCCAGGGCGCCACGGACGCCGGCGAGGCGCTGCGCGCCCGCATCATGCAGCAGGCCCAGTCGCAGCAGGCCCACGCCGACAGCACCACGCAGCAGGCCGCCCTGACCGCCGCCGTGAAGAAGAACGCGGACGTGGCCGAGGCCAAGACCGACGCGGCGAAGAAGAAGGCGGAGGAGGCGGCCAAGGCGAAGGCCGAGACCGAGCGCCTCGCCCAGCTCGCCAAGAGCTACACGCTGCCGACCTCGTCGTACACCCTGACCTCCCGCTTCGGTGAGGCCGGTGCCCTGTGGTCCTCCGGCTACCACACGGGACTCGACTTCGCGGCGCCGACCGGCACGCTCATCAAGGCGATCCACAACGGCACCATCACCCAGGCCGGCTGGGCGGGCTCGTACGGCTACCGCACGGTCCTCACCCTCGACGACGGTACGGAACTCTGGTTCTGCCACCAGTCGTCGATCAGCGTCAGCGTGGGCCAGAAGGTCGCCACGGGTGAAGTCATCGGGCGCGTGGGCGCGACGGGCAACGTCACCGGGCCGCACCTGCACCTCGAAGTGCACCCCGGCGGCGCAGCCACCCCCATCGACCCGATGCCGTGGCTGCAGAGCAAGGGCCTCAACCCCTGATCCCCTGATCTCCGGCGGTCCTGACGTCACCCCCCCCGACGTCAGGGCCGCCGGTCAGGCAGGTGCGGTCGGCCCTGGTGCGCCGCACCGGCCCCGTCCGGGACGAGTGCGGAATACCTGCGTCCGGGAGGGGTGTTGATCCCGTACATGACTTCTCTTCGCAAGCTCGGTTCGTCCGACCTCGAGGTCTTCCCGCTCTCCCTCGGCGGCAACGTCTTCGGCTGGACGGCCGACGAGACCCGGTCCTTCGCCGTGCTCGACGCCTACGCGGCCGCCGGCGGCAACTTCCTCGACACGGCCGACTCCTACTCGGCGTGGATCGAGGGCAACGAGGGCGGCGAGTCCGAGACCATCATCGGCAAGTGGCTGAAGAGCCGTGGCAACCGCGCGGACATCGTCGTCGCCACCAAGGTCAGCCAGCACCCCGCGTACCCGGGGCTGTCCGGCGCCAACATCAAGGCCGCGGCCGACGCGTCGCTGCGCCGCCTGGGCACCGACCACATCGACCTCTACTACACGCACTTCGACAAGCCGGAGGTGCCGGTCGACGAGATCATCGGCGCCCTCGACGAGCTGGTGAAGGCCGGCAAGGTGCGGCACATCGCCGCCTCCAACATCTCGCCGGAGCGGCTCCAGGAGTCCCTGGAGTTCTCCGACCGCGAGGGTCTCGCGCGGTATGTCGCGCTCCAGCCGCAGTACAACCTGGTCTCGCGCGACACCTACGAGGGGCCTCTGCGGGACATCGCCTCCCGGGCCGGTCTGGCCGCCGTCCCGTACTTCGGGCTCGCCTCCGGATTCCTCACCGGCAAGTACCGCCCCGGAACGACGGTCGACTCGCCCCGGGCAGCGGGCGCGGCCAAGCACCTCGACACGGAACGCGGGCCGAAGGTCCTCGCGGCCCTCGACGAGATCGCCGGGGCCCACGGCGTCGCGGTCCCGACGGTCGCCCTCGCCTGGCTGGCCGCACAGCCGACCGTCGCCGCGCCGATCGCCTCCGCCCGCACGGTGGAGCAGCTCCCGGCGCTGCTGGGAGTCGCCGATCTGGTGCTGACGGACGAGGAACTGACACGGTTGTCGAACGCGTCGGCGTAAGCGCCGAAGAGCCGTTGGCGCGGTACCACCGGTGCCGACCGGTAGTGCCGCGTGCAGCCGGTGGTGCGCGCCGGTGCTCGCGTCTTCCGGGGGTGCGGGGACCGTTCCGCGGTACGAGCGGTACGAGCGGTACGAGCGGTACGAGCGCTAGGAGCGGTACGGGTTGTACGCGGGATACGGCGCCGGCGCCGGCGCGTGCGCCGGTGGCCCGTACGGCTGCGCGGGGGGAGTGACGTACCCGTACCCCTGGCCCGGCCAGGGTGGTGGCACGGGCAGCGGTGTCGTCGCGCGGGCCGCGTAGGCGAGGGCCGGGCGGGCGGTCTCCCGGCGGCGCCACAGCTCGTCGAGCAACTCGCGCTCCCGTACGACGAAGTCGGCGCCCGCACGGCCCCGGCGCCCCCGGTGGCGCAGGAACGCCAGCGAGGTCGCGTACGCCTCGTACTCCGCCACCGAGCGCGCCGCGGGCTTCCCGAAGTGATGGCCGGCGTACTCGCGGGCGAGCCGTCGTGCCCGCATCGAGCCGAGGGCCCACGGTTCGGTCGCGCCCAGCCATCCGGCGGCGGTGTACGTGGGCAGTTCCGTGCGCACGGTGCGCAGCTCGCGCTGCCGGGTCCAGACGACCAGCCAGGTCAGCAGCCCGAACGCGGGCACCATGAACGCGGCGTACACGCCGAAGAACCCGAACTCGCCGAAGTCCGACGAGCTGTTCCAGACCGCGTGCATACCCATCGCGAGCAGCAGTCCGGTGAGCGGCAGCAGCACCCGCCGCACATGCTGGCGCTCGGCGGACAGCGCCGCGACGCCGAAGCCGATGCCGGTCAGCACGGTGAACAGCGGATGCGCGAAGGGCGACATCACCACGCGGACGAAGAAGGTCGCGGCGGTGACGGAGGTGAGCCCGCTCCCCCCGCTGAGCCGGTCGGTGCCGAAGGCGGTGCCGAGGTAGAGGATGTTCTCGGTGAAGGCGAAGCCGGTGGCGGTGACCCCGGCGATGACGACACCGTCGACGATCCCGGTGAAGTCCCGTCTGCGGAACAGGAAGACCAGCAGGACGGCCGCCGCCTTCGCCGACTCCTCGACGACGGGCGCTATGACGGTCGCGCCGAGCGTGTCGGCGCTGGACGGATCCGCGGTCGCCATCGCTATCCACCGGGTCGCGAAACTGTTGGCGACGATCGCTATGAGCGCGGCGGCGCAGGCGCCCCAGGCGAAGGAGAAGAGCAGGTTGCGCCAGGGGCCCGGCTCGACCCGGTCCAGCCATCGGAACGCGGCTATGAGCACCGGCACGGGGAACACGGCCAGTCCGAGGCCGACCAGGAAGCCCTCGGTACCGGTCTGTTCGCGGACGAGGGCGAGGATCACCAGACCCGACATCGCGAGCAGCGTGATCAGCGCTCCGTAGCGTACCCATCTGCGCTGCCACCAGTGCGGATGTATCGGCGCAGGTCCGGCGGGAGCGCCGGGCTGTGTCGCGTACGGAGGATGGATGGCCACGGCATTGACCCTAACGAGGGAGGGCGTGGCCCGCGACGCCAACCGGAGTCACCGGGAATTCCCGGAAACGCGGGAGGGTGTGCGGGTCAGTCGCCCGGGGTGTGCTGGTCTCGATGCTGTACGCGCCGGAAGAGGAGGTCGTTCACCACATGACCCTTGTCCAGTCCCTGGCCCTCGAAACGGGTGAGGGGCCGGAACTCCGGACGGGGCGCGAAACCGCCGTCCGGCCGCGTGTTCTCGAAGTCGGGGTGCGCGCTCAGCACTTCGAGCATCTGCTCGGCGTACGGCTCCCAGTCCGTCGCGCAGTGCACGAGGGCGCCCGGCTTGAGACGGGTCGCCGCGAGATCCAGGAACTCCGGCTGGATCAGCCGCCGCTTGTGGTGCCGCTTCTTGGGCCAGGGGTCGGGGAAGTAGACGCGCAGGCCGTTCAGGGACTCGGGCGGGAGCATCTCGCGGAGCAGGATGATCGCGTCGCCGTTGGCGACCCGCACGTTGGACAGGCCGCTCCGCTCGGCCAGGTTGAGCAGATTTCCCTGGCCCGGTGTGTGCACGTCCACGGCGAGGATTCCGGTCTTCTGGTCATCGGCCGCCATCTGCGCGGTGGCCTCACCCATGCCGAAGCCGATCTCCAGCACGACGGGGCTGTCCGTCCCGAACAGTTCCGCCAGGTCGATCGTCCGCTGTCCGTCGATGTCCAGACCCCACTTGGGCCACAGCCGCTGCAACGCCTCACCCTGTCCGGTCGTCACCCGGCTCCGCCGCGGCTGGAAACTCCGGATCCGCCGCTCGAAGTGCGAGCCGGCGGGATCCGCCTGAGGACCGTGGGGGAAGCGGGGCTCGCCCTTGGCGCGGTGGTGACGCGGCGAGCCGTCCTCGGCGGAGGCGGGCCGGGTCTCTTCGGTGGAGTCGAGGAAATCAGACACAGTGGGGTCGATTTTACGGGCGCCGGGGTGCGGGGTGGCCCCCTCCGTGGTGGCGGGGGCCCGGGGCAGCCCTCGCGACGCCGGGAGGCCCGTGACGGTGGCCGGCGGTCGCGGGCCGGGCGGGCGGCCGTTGGGCGGCTCATCGTGATGACGGGTGAGCCCTTGCCGTGCCGGGTGCCCAGTCGCGGTGCGGGCGGGTCGGCGGTGGCGGGAGGTCCCTCGCGGCGCCGGGGTCCAGGAACGGCCCGTCGTCGCCGGGTGGGGCGCTCAGGCCGCTGCCAGGGCCGCCAGGGCCCGGCGGGCGACCTCACGGCCGATCGGGAGGGAGGCGGTGGCCGCGGGGGACGGCGCGTTCAGTACGTGCACGGTCCGCGGGCCCTCCTTGATCAGGAAGTCGTCGACCAGGGTGCCGTCCCGCAGGACCGCCTGGGCGCGGACCCCGGCGTCGGCCGGGACCAGGTCCTCCGGGTTCACCGCGGGCAACAGTCTCCGCACCGCCTCCGTGAACGCCGCCTTCGACACCGACCTGCGCAGCTCCCCGGCTCCGTAGCGCCAGTGCCGTCGCGCTATCCGCCAGGAACCCGGCCAGGACAGGGTCGCGCCCAGCTCCCGGGGCCGGATCACCCCCCACCCGTACCCCTCCCGGGCGAGCGCGGGCACCGCGTTGGGGCCGATGTGGACACCGCCGTCGACGCCCCGGGTGAGATGGACGCCGAGGAACGGGAACGCGGGGTCCGGAACCGGGTACACCAGGCCCCGCACCAGCTCCGGCCGCGCCAGCGTGTAGTACTCGCCGCGGAAGGGCACGATCCGCATCCCGGGGTCGTCCCCCGTGAGCCGGGCCGTCTCGTCGCAGTGCAGCCCCGCGCAGTTGACGAGCACCCGCCCGCGGACGATCGTCCCGTCGGCCGTGCGCACGGCGACACCGAGACGGGGGCGGCGGTCGGCGCGCACCACGTCCGCCCCGTACCGGATCTCCGCCCCGGAGGCCTCCGCGAGCCGCCGGGCCACCGCCACGAAGTCGCAGACGCCCGTGGTGCCGACGTGGATGGCGGCGAGGCCGCGGACCTCGGGCTCGTGCTCGGCGAGCTGGGCGGGGCCCAGCTCCTTGACCGGAATACCGTTCTCCCGGCCGCGCTGCACCAGGCCGTGCAGCCGGGGGAGCTCCGACTTCTCCGTCGCGACGATCAGCTTGCCGGTGACGGCGTGCGCGATGTCGTACTCCGCGCAGAACTTGATCATCTCGGCGGCGCCCCGCACCGCGTACCGCGCCTTCAGGGAGCCGGGGCGGTAGTAGATCCCGCTGTGGATCACCCCGCTGTTGCGCCCGGTCTGATGCCGGGCGGGCCCCTGCTCCTTCTCCAGCACCGTCACCCGGGTGCCCGGCGCCGCGCGCGTGATGGCATACGCCGTCGACAGGCCGACGATCCCGCCGCCGATCACCAGCACATCGCAGTCGTACGCGCTCCGCATCCGCACCACCTCCCGGCTTCGATAGTGCACTGCGCCACTGACAATGCCCTCAAACCCGAGAACCGCGCCCCGCGCTTTTTTTGCGCCGCGGGGCCGCGGCGCCCTGTCCGGGCCGGAGCCCTCACCTCCGGGCCGGAGCCGCAAGCTCTACGCCGGAGCCGTCAGTTCTACGCCGGGGCCATCAGCAGCGGACGCGCCCGCTCCCGCAGTTCCACCACGCGCGGTTCGTCGCCGTACGGCTCCAGCCGGTGCAGCAGGTCCTTCACGTACTCGGTGGTGCGCGCGGAGGAGATGCGCCCCGCGACCTCCACCGCTCGTACGCCCTGCTCGCACGCCGCGTCCAGATTGCCCGATTCCAGCTCGGCGACCGCCGACACCACGAGCCGCAGCCCGTGCGACCGCACGAACTCCTCCGTCGGCTTCGACAGCGCCTGCTCGGTGAAGCGGCGTACCTGACGCGGCGCCTTGAGGTCGCGGTAGCACTCGGCGGCGTCGGCGGCGAAGCGGTCGTACGAGTAGAAGCCGAGCCAGGACGGGTCGTGGTCGCCGTCACGGGCCCGCTCCAGCCAGCCCTCGGCGGCCTTCAGCGCCGTGCCGGCCGCCTGGGCGTCACCCGCGCGCGCGTGGGCACGTGCCTCGACGAGCCGGAAGAAGCTCATGGTGCGGGCCGTGGCGAGGCCGCGGTTGCGCTCCAGGGCGGCCTGGGCGAGGTCGACGCCCTCGTCGCCGAAGCCCCGGTAGGTCGCCTGGAGGGACATGGAGGCCAGGACGTAGCCCCCGAGAGGCACGTCGGCCGCGGCACGGGCCAGCCGCAGGGCCTGGATGTAGTAGCGCTGCGCGGCCTCCTGCTGGCCCGTGTCGAAGGCCATCCAGCCCGCGAGACGGGTGAGCTCCGCCGACGCGCCGAAGAGCGCTCTGCCGACCTCGTCGGAGTACGAGCCGAGCAGCAGGGGCGCCGCCTCGACGCGCAGGCACTCGGGCACCATGGACGAACGCCAGTCACCGCCCCCGTACTTGGAGTCCCAGCGCCGGGCGTCCTCGGCCGCCTCGCGGAGCTTCAGCACATCGCTGTGGCCGACTTTCAGCGGCGCTCCGGAGCTCTCACCGGGGCTCACCTCGCGCGCCACCGAACTGTCGGCCGGGGTTATCAGCCAGCGCGAGGCGGGAGTCGCGTACGCGCTCACGGCGAAGGAGCCGGCCAGTGACTGCCAGATGCCGCCGCCGGCCCGGCGCCCGGCGAGGTCGAGGCGGTACAGCTCCGTCGCCGACCGCACCGCCTGCCCGACGTCACGGGGGAAGGCGAGGCCCACTTCCGGCGCGGGGTCCGCGTCGGCCAGGCCGATCTCGTGGAGCGGCACAGGGCGGCCGAGCTTCTGGCCGATGGCGGCCGCGATGAGGTGCGGCGCGGCGCCCTGAGGCACCATGCCTTTCGACACCCAGCGCGCCACCGACGTCTTGTCGTAGCGAAGTGTCAACCCGCGTTGTGCGCCAAGATCGTTGACGCGACGCGCGAGTCCTGCGTTGCTGATTCCCGCGAGGGCGAGAACGGCGCCGAGTTTTTCGTTCGGCCCGCGTTGCTCCCTGGACATGCGCCACCCCTCGACACAGACGGCTGCCGCACTGGCATAACCACGCGGCATTCGTAAACCCAGCGTAGTTCGCCCGATCCCCAGCGTTAAGGGGCGTAGGTCCGGTTGGCGGGATTGTGGTCCGTACGACTGTACGGACTGTCGCGGCGTGCTCCCGTTGTGTGGCCGTGCGCCCGTCCGTGCGCTCTTCTCCGGCCACAGGGGGGAGCGCTTCCATGGAACGTGCGTGGGTCGGCCCGCTGTACTGGATCCAGTGGGCTGGGGGACACCGCCGCCTACATCCCCGCGGGCGGCGGACCGGTCCGGGAGGCGAACTCCGCCTCCCGGACTGTGCGTTGCCGAAGCGGTGCGCAAGGCCTGTACGGAGCGTATCCGCGCTTGTCCGTCCATCACCGATTTGGCCGAAAATCGATGGCTGCCCCCGAGGGCAATTACGGCTCCCACCACGTCAGTTGAGGGCGCGAAGGGCGTCCTGAGGGAGCGTATCGGGGGCGCATTCGCGTCGACCTGTCGGGGGTCGGGTGGTGCGGGAGAGGTGGTCGCGAGGGGGGCCGGGACGCCGGGTTCTCCCGCCGGGGCGCTGGACGCCTTGTTTCGGGGCCCAGTTGACGTCTACCCGGATCACACCGCACCGCGTCCCGTCCCGTCGTGTACCCGTCGCGTCGCGCGCCGGGCCAGGTCGCGTGCCGGCGGTGCGGTGGTCGCCCTGCCCCTTCGGATGGCGGGTCAACTGCCGGGCGGAGGAGGGTTCGGCGGCCTCTCGGGAGCGGTCCGGCGGAGGATCGGCGGTGGTTCGGCTGCGGTTCGGCAGTGGTTCCCGGCCGTTCGGGGTGGATTCCCCGCGGGGGTGCGCGGAGGCACGCCGGACGCTGAACGGGCTTTGCCCGCACGGCATTTACCGGTTGCTCGGTGTCCTCGCGGCGGCGCGGGCGTTCGCACGGGGGCGCACTTCGGGGAGCGCAAGGCGCCGCAGGAACCCTCCGACACGCCTCCTTCGTGGCAGCATGGTGCCGAGTTCGTACGGTGCACTGGTTGTCCACAGCCTGTGGAGGCGACGATGCGATGGTTGGTGGGGTGGAGCAGCACCATCGCCAGAGCGTCCGTGATCGGTTCGGCGGGTGCCACGGGGAACAGCGGCGAGACCGTGCACCCGGTGGGTTCCCAACTCCTGTGGGGCGATCCGGATCCGCTGTGGGCCGTCGGCGACTGGCGCCCCGACGAGGTGCGCGTGGTGAAGGCCGACGCGCAGAACCGCATCGCCGTCCTCGGCACCTGCGGCGCCTCCGACGAAGAGCTGCGGGTCGGACTGTTCGCCGCGCGCGGCGGAGCACTCCGCCACCTCACCAACTGGTCCGGCAGCTACACCGCGGTCGTCCAGGTCGGCCGCCGGGTGACCGTCTGCGGTGATCTCGCCGGCGCGCGGCCCGTGTTCTACACCCCCTGGGCGGGCGGCACGGCCTACGCCACCGCCGCGCTCCCGCTCGCCGACCTCATCGAGGCCAACCTCGACTTCGGGCACCTGGCCGCCATGCTCGCCGCCCCCGACGTACCGGCCGCCGTGCACGACTCCACCCCGTACGAAGGCGTGCGCCGCATTCCGCCGGGACACACCCTCATCCTGCGGGCCGGGGCGCGCGAGATCGCCGGGTACGAGCCCGTCGCCTCCCTCGCCGTCGCCGCGCCCACCGCCGATCCCACGATCGCCGTGGACGCCGTACGGGACGCCCTCGTGGAGGCCGTCCGCGCCCGCCTCTCCGCGCCCCGCCACGTACCGGGCGCCGACGTGGACCCCGGGCCCGTGCCCGGCATGGGACCCGCCGAGCGGCGCGCCGCGCGCGGGATGCCGGTGCCGGGCATCGGAGCCGACCTCTCCGGAGGGCCCGCCTCGGGGACCCTCGCGCTGCTCGCCGCCGGCCTTCCCGGAGCGCCCGGCACGGTCCTCGGACACGGCACCGGCGCAGGGGAACGGCTCCTGGCGGTGACCTTCAACGACCTCGCCGTGCGGGGGCGCGAGGCCGAGCTGGAGCGGGCCGGGACGCTGGCCGCGAATCCCCGGCTGCACCACGTGGTCGTCACCGGCGGCGAGGAGACGCTTCCCTACGCCGACCTGGAGGGGCCGCTGACCGACGAGCCGGGGCCGTCCCTGGTGACGGCGGCCCGCCACCGCGCGCGGCTCGCCTCCGGCAGCGCGGACCACTTCACGGGCTACGGCGCGCGACAGGTGCTGGACGCCCATCCGGCCCGGCTCGCCGACCTGCTCATGGACCGCAAGCGGCGCCATCTGGTGCGGCCCGTCGCCGCGTTGACGAAGGCCGACGGGTCGGTGATGGTCCCCGCGCGCGTGTACGGCGCGGCGCGCAAGCTCGCCCGTACGCCGTACCGCACCGGGGTCGACGTCCTCGCCGAGCAGCTGCTGCAACGGCGGTTCGAGGACCCCGGAGGCGCGGTGGGCGCGTCACTGGCCGCGCTCAGCTGGGCCAGACCCGGGCCCGCGGCACGCTGGCTGACCGGGGAGGCGCTGGCTGAAGTATCGGTTCGCCTCCAAGCGGGCGGGGGGCGGCCGAACGTCGGTCCCGGGCAGCGGCCGGGGGACTTCCGCGCGCGTGCCGCGCTGGCCCGCCACGCGGCGGACGTACGCGTCCTGGAGCAGGCCGCCGAGATCCGCTTCCAGCGGCTGCACACGCCGTTCCTGGACAACCAGGTCGTCCGGGCGTGCCGGGCGCTGCCGGAGGCGCTGCGGGTGCAGCCGGGGGCGCGGGCGGCGATTCTGCGTACGGTTCTGGAGGGGGCCGGGGTGGCCGATCTGCCCCCCGGGTGGGGGGCTCCGTCCCACGCGTCCTCCGCGGCGGCGGCCCGTACGGGGTTGCGGGTGGCGGCCGATTCCCTGGTCTCCCTGTTCGACACACCGCTGCTCGCGCAGGCGGGGCTGGTCGAGGCGCGCGTCGTCCGCAAGGCGCTGCGCGCGGCCGCGGAGGGGGCGCCGCTGCCTCTCGACGGGCTGGCCGATCTCGTCTCGCTCGAACTGTGGCTGCGGCGGTTGCTGGCCCGACGCGGGACGTGCTGGACGGGCACCCCCGCGCGACAGCGGGCCGTTCCCGCGGGGATCGTTCCGCAGGGGAGGGCGTTGGGGGCGGGGGCTCAACGGGGCTGAGCCCTTCGGGCGTCCGGCCATCGGATGCCGTCCGCCGGGGCCGGGTGCGTTGCGGCACGGCCCCTTCCGCCGGAGGACCCCTGCGGGTGCGTCCTGGCTTGGGCGCAGCCCACCTCCCCCGCGCGTTTTGGCCGCGGGGGCAGGATTCAGCCTCTCCGGCGTTTGAGGAGCGGGGTCTGGGGCGCACCCCCAGGGGTGGGAAGGGCAGGGGCGGAGGGGGCGAAAACAGGGTTGTGGCTGGGCCGGGGCGCGGGGGACTCGGGAGGGTGAGGGCGGTCGTGGCGGGCTCGCCTGGCAAACGCGGTGTTCTCGCCGGGGCGAGGCGGTGAGAATGGGGGCGTGCGGTACAGGATTCTGGGGGTTGCCCAGGTGGAGGACGACCGGGGGGCCCTGGTCACGGTGGGCGGCCCCCGGGTACGCGCGCTGCTCACGGCCCTGGCCTGCCACCCCGCCCGCACGATCACCCCGGACACCCTGATCGACGAGGTGTGGACGGACGACCCTCCCCAGGACGCCCCGGCCGCGTTGCAGGCCCTGGTGGGCCGCCTCCGCCGGACCATCGGCAAGGACGCGGTCACCTCGGAGGCCGGCGGCTACCGGCTCCGGGCCGCCAAGGACGACGTGGACCTGTTCGTGTTCGAGCGGCTCGTCACGGAGGGCAGGACCGCGCTCGGCCATGACGACCCCCGTACCGCCGCCGCCCGACTGCGCGAAGCCCTCGCCCTGTGGCGCGGCCCCGCCCTCGCGGACCTCTCCGACCGCACCGCCGCGACCCGCCCGGAGGCCCTGCGCCTGGAGGCGACCCGCAGCCGCGTCGAGGCGGACCTGCGACTCGGCCGCGCCTCCGACGTCGTACCGGAGCTGAAGGAGCTGACGACGGCCCACCCGTACGACGAGGCGCTGCACGTCCTGCTCATCCGCGCCCTGCGCGAGACCGGCCGCCGTGCCGACGCGCTGGCCGCGTACGAGGACGTGCGCCGCGGGCTGACGGACGGTCTCGGGACGGATCCAGGGCCGGAACTCCGCGCCCTGCACGCCGCGTTGCTGGACCCGCCGGATGCCCGCGAACCACAGGAGCCGGCATCGGGCCCGGGCGGTGCCGTGTCGTCCGGGCCGGCCGCCGGTCTCGGTTCCGGGGATCCCTCCCGCGCTCAGCGGACCGGGAACATTCGTCCCCGTTTGAACTCTTTCGTCGGGCGGGAACGCGAGCTCGGGGCCATCCGTTCGGATGTGCGGAGGGCCCGCCTGGTCACGCTGACCGGACCGGGCGGTTCGGGAAAGACCCGCCTCGCCGAGGAAGCCGCCGCCGGGCTTCCGCAGGCGTGGCTGGTCGAGCTGGCCCCGCTCGACCGGCCCGAGGCGGTCCCGGGCGCGGTGGTGAGTGCCCTCGGTCTGCGCGAAACCGCGCTGATCACCAACGAGATGGCGGTTCCGCAGGGCGACCCGGTCGCCCTGCTCGTCGAGTACTGCGCCCCGCGCAGCCAGCTCCTGATCCTTGACAACTGCGAGCACGTGATCGACGCGGCGGCCGAACTCGCCGAGACACTGCTGACCCGCTGCCCGGGGCTCACGATCCTCGCCACCAGTCGTGAACCCCTCGGCGTACCCGGCGAGTTGGTGCGCCCGGTCGAACCGCTCCTGCCCGATTCCGCCCACCGCCTCTTCACGGAGCGGGCCTCCGTCGTGCGCCCCGACGCCGGCACCGCGCTCCACGACCGGGCCGCCGTGGACGAGATCTGCCGACGGCTCGACGGCCTGCCCCTGGCCATCGAGCTGGCCGCCGCCCGGTTGCGGATGCTCACCCCGCGGCAGATCGCCGACCGGCTCGACGACCGCTTCCGGCTGCTCACCTCCGGAAGCCGTACGGTGCTGCCCCGCCAGCAGACCCTGCGGGCCGTCGTCGACTGGTCCTGGGATCTGCTCGACGAGCGGGAGCGGACCGTGCTGCGCGAGGCGTCCGTGTTCGCGGGTGGCTGGGACCTGGCGGCCGCGGAGGCCGTGTGCACCGGCCCCGCGGCCGACCTCGTCGGCGCGCTCGTCGACAAGTCCCTGCTCGTCGCCACCCCGGACGGCTGGGACGGTACGGCTGCCCCGGACGGTACGGCTGGAGCGGGCGGCGACGGATATGGCCACGGGTACCGCGAACACGGCGGGCGTGGCGGGCACGGCGGAGAGGACGGCGGTCGGAGCGAGGGCAGCGGGGAAGGTGGTGGCGCCGGGGGCGCGGGGAGCCTCAAGGACGGTGCCGGTAACCGTGTGGGTGCCGGGATGCGCTATCGCATGCTGGAGACCATCCACGAGTACGCCACCGAGCGCGCCGCCGAGGTTCCCGAGCTGCGCGCCGCCGCCGAGCGGCGCCACCGCGCGTGGGTGCGCGCCCTGACGGAGGAGGCCGAGCCCCAGCTGCGCTCGGCCGGTCAACTCCCCTGGATCCGCCGCCTGGAGACCGAGCTCGACAACATCCGGGCGGCCCTCCACCGAGCGCTCGCCGCCCATGACGAGGAAGAGGCGGGTGCCCTGGTCCTCGACATGGGCTGGTTCTGGTGGCTGCGCAACTTCCGTCGCGAGGGCGCCGAGTGGACGGAACTCGTCGTGAGGCTGGGCGCGTTGCTCGACGACTCGGCCGGCGACCGCACGGCGACGACCGGCGGTGACAACGGCAGCGGCAGCCGTGGCGGCAACGGCAGTCATAGCGGAATCGGCAGTGGTAGCCGTGGTGGCAGTGACGGTGGCAGCGGTGGCCGTAGCAGTGGCGGCGACGCTGGCGGCGGCGGTGGCCGTGGGCTTCATGGCGCGGGCGGTGGAGCGTCGACCGCTGTCGACGCGGAGACCGCCGCCGGTGCGGTGTCCGCCGCTGGTGCCGGTCTCTTTCCCGAGCTCGAAGGCACCGATCCGATCGGCGTCTTCCTTGATCATCCCGAGCGTGACGAGCGGCACCCGCTGCGCGCCATGCGGATGCGGCTGCGCATGCTCCACCTGTTCATGAAGGTGGACGTCGTCCCGCTGGACGAGTGGAGGGACGAGCGGTTGCGGGAGTACGCGGGGCGGGTGCGGGCCGTCTTCGAGAAGGGCGGTCCGGACGCGGCGCGCATGCCGGGGATCGTCTGGCCGCTGACCGCGCACTTCCTGGGCAACCCGGAGGACATAGGGCCCGCGATGGACAAGACGGTCGCCAACTGCCGTGAGTACGGCGGCGAATGGGAGATCGGCGTCGCCCTGATGTTCCGTACGCACATGGTCGTCGACGCGCCGGGCGGTATGCCCGGGGTGGACGAGGACCTGGCGGAACTGCGCGTGCTCAGCAGGCGGGTGGGGGACCGCTGGATGCGGGCCCAGGTGTGCAGCGCGGCCGGTGAGGCGGCGATGGCGCGCAGCCGGTTCGACGAGGCGAAGGGCGAGTACGAGGAGGCGCTGCGGCTCGCCTACGAGGTGGGGGCGTACGCGGAGACGCCGTTCCTCATGGCGCGGCTGGCCGAGATCGCCCTCCGCGCGGGTGATCGGTCCGTGGCCATGGCCACCCTGGACGAGGCGAGCGCCGCCGCCGACCTCTACGGGGTGATGGATTCCCGGGCGTTCGTCCATCTGCTGCGGGCCCAAGTTGCCCTGGACGACGGGGAGGTCGCCCTCGCCCGCGAACTGTGCGAGAAGGCGCGTGAGGAGAGTCTCCGGGGCACCCCGCCGCCGCAGTTCACGGCGGCGCTGGACTGGTTCGACGCCATGGTCACGGCCACCGAGTCCGGCCCCGTGCGGGGCCTGCGGAAGCTGAACGCCGCTCTGCGGCACGCGATGGACGGGCGGTGCGCCGACGTGGTGGCGTCGGGTCTCGTCGAGGCCGCGGCCTGCCTCCTCACCGAGGTGGACGCCCACCCGGCGGCGACCCGACTGCTGGCCGCGGGCACCCGCTGGCGCGGAGGGGATCTGCGTCCCGTCCGTGAGGGCGACGATGTCCGGCGCGCCGCGGCCGCGGCCCTCGCGGCGCTCGGCCCCGACCGCTACGAGTCCGAGCGCGTCCGGGGCTCCGCCTACACCCAGGAAGAGGCTCTGGGCGACCTGACCGAAGCCCTTGAGGAGTACGCCGCCGAGTAGGCGTCAACGGCACAGGAACTTCGACTCCGCCCAGTCCCCCAGCGACGCCGAGTCGAACGGGCTGCGGGGTTCGACGACGAGCCGGATCGTCCGGTGGCCGGTGAGGTTCACATGGACGGGGACCGCCCGGTCGCCGCCCTCGATCAGCGGAGACCGCCACACAGGGGACCCGTCGGCGTAGACGGAGAACCGCACCTCGCCCAGGCCCAGCATCAGGTCGTCGACCCCGGCCATCGCGTCGTACGAGCTGCAATCGCGGTTGAGGTCGATGGTGACGGAGGAACGGCCGTGGACGGTCACGCCGTGCGCGTACCGGATGTCCGCGATCCTCAGTCCGTCGCGCCGCCAGACCCAGCTGCTCTCGCGCAGCCGCATCTCCGGCTTGGTGTGGTCGCCGGCGACGTCGTACTCCAGCTCGCTCCACCGGTAGACGACGGTGGCGGGCGGGGGAGGCGTCGGGACCGGGGTGGGCGTCGGGCCGGCCTTCGTCGGGGTGGGCTTCGGCAGCGGAGTGGGAGCCGGGGTCGGTGTGGGGGGTGGGCTCGGGGCCGGGGGCGCCTTGGGGGCCGGCTTCGGGGTGGGCCTGGGCCCCGGCTCGGGGGGCGGGGTGGGTGCCGGCGCGTGAGCCAACGCCGGTGGATTCGGCGCGGGGGATCGCCTGGGCGGAGCCGGTGACGGCAACGGTGCTTCGACGGCGGGTGAGGCGGCCGGTCCGGCCTCGGGCCGCCGGGCGGGGCTGTCGTTGCCGACCAGGGCGAGCGCCACCGCCGCCGCGGCCACCGCGACGACACCCGCCGCGATACCGGCTTTGACCGGCGCGCCGATCCCCTCGGCGAGCGCGGCGCCGCCTCCGGCGCTCGCGCCGCCCGAGCCGCCGCCCGCCGTGGCCGCCGCGCCCGCAACTCCGGCCGCGCCCGCTCCGGCGCCACCCGCGATGAGCGCGACGGCCTTCGCGTATCCGGCGGCACCGAACCAGCCGATGACCGCGACCGGCACGACCGCGGGGATCCCGCCGGCCACTTCCTTGATCTGGCCCGCGGCCAGGCGGCACCTGGCGCACTCCTCCAGGTGCTTGCGCAGCCCCCGTTCGGCTCGCGTGCGCAGGCCGCCGCGGGCGTAGGCGCCGAGCCGGTCGGCGTAACGGGCGCACTCCTCGTCCATCGTGAGCGTGGTGCTGACGTGCGCCTGGAGGTATGCCTGTCTGAGGCCCTCACGGGCGCGGCTGGCGAGCACGCGGGTGCCGTTCGCGTCGAGACCGAAGAGCGTGGCGACCTCGCTCGGGGACTCGTCCTCGACCTCGGTGTGCCACAGGACGGCCTGCCAGCGCTCCGGCAGCGAGCGGAAGGCCCGCATGGCCATGGACTGCTCGGCCTCGTGCATCGCGCGTACGTCCGCGCCGAGGTCGAGGGTGTCGTCGTCGGAGACCTCGGATCCGCGGACGGCCTGTGCGGCGAACACCGCGAAGTCGTCGACCAGTTGCTCGCGTTTGGCCGTCTTCGTCCAGTTCGCGGCGACCCGGCGGACGGTGGTGAGGAGATACGGGCGCACGGCGTGCTCGGGGCCGCTGCCGCCGCGTACGGCCTGGAGCATGCGGGCGAACACCTCGGCCGTGAGGTCGTCGGCGGTGTGCGAGTCGCGGCAGCAGGTGCGCGCGTAGCGGCGGACGGCATCGGCGTGCCGCCGGTACAGCTCCTCGTACGCCGTGTCGTCGCCCGCGCGCATCCGCTCGATCAGACCGGCGTCGGGCGGCGGCAGGTCCACCTGGGGCGCCGGGTCCGGCGGAGGCGGCAGAACGCTGCCCTCCCACCGGTCCCATCGGTCCCGCTGCGAAGGCACACTGGCGTCGGCCGCGTCACCGCCGGGGATTCCGCTGTCAGGTTCCCCGCCGTGCCGGATTCCGCTGTCAGGGCCTCCGCCGAGCCGGCTTCCGCCGTGCGGGTTTCCACCGTGCGGGCCGCCCTGGCTCGGCACCTGCTGCGACGGTGAGCCGCCGGTTTCCGTGCCGCCGTCGACGCCACCGAGTGGCTCGTCCCGCCCGTCAACGCTCATCGCGGAAAGCCCCCGCCTGCCCACTCGGACCCGAATACCGGGACAGAGTGCCACAGGCTCCCTGATCGGAGCCTCTTCGTACGGACCAACCACTCGTCCGAGGGGACTTATCGCTCGGCAGTACTAACTGTCACCCGTTCGGGGAATGGTCAACGGTCAACAGGCGCCGTAGGCGCGGAAGTTGCCGCTCCGCACTGGGCTGAGGCCATGACGGCGGGGGCACACGGCGGCATGAACGAGCGAGGCTCCCGGGCGCGAGTGACTCGCACTCGCGCCCGGGAGCACCCATGTACTCGGAGCATCCACGTACGTGGAACATGCGCGTACTCGGAAAATTCCGGCCCGGTTCGGGTCGTCCGGTTCACGCCGGACGCGAGCGCAGGCCCTCCAGCAGGATGTCGAGGAGCCGGGCCGAGGCCGCCGCCTGCTGCGCCGCGTCCGGCAGCGAGGGCGCCGCCGTCGCGATGACCAGCAGGACGTCCGCCACGGTGACATCGGCGCGCAACTCGCCCGCCGCGCGCGCCCGGTCGACCAGTTGGCCGACCACTTCGAGCAGCGCCGCCGCGCCGGCGTCGTCCACCTCGGCGATCACCGGCTCGTCCTCGGGAACGGGCCGCTGTTCGACGAGCCGCAACTCGGGCGCGAGCTGGGACCGCTGCTGCGGCACCCGTGCCTCGTCCGCCTCGGGCCCGTCCTCCGCGACGCCGACCCGCAGCACCTGCGGCGGCAGCAGCCGTCCGGCGCCCGAGGCCACCGACGTCCGCAGGAAGCGCGAGAGCGCCGACCACGGCTCGTCCTCCTGGCCGAGCGCGGAGCGGGCCTGGTCGGTCAGCCGGGAGGTCTCCTCCTCGGCTATCCGGCGCACCAGGACGTCCTTGCTCGGGAAGCGCCGGTACACCGTGCCGACACCGACCCTCGCGCGTCGGGCGACGTCCTCCATCGGCGCGCCGTACCCCAGCTCGCCGAAGACCTCGCGCGCCGCGCGCAGTACATGTTCCAGATTGCGCTGTGCGTCCACACGCAGCGGCGTCGTGCGCGATCCGTCCACCGGACCGCGGCCGTTGCCGCTCGTCGCCGCGCCGATCGCACCACCAGGTGCGATGGCCGACGCGGAAGACCAATGAGAGTCCTGAATGTGCATAAGCGTTCCCCCGGTAATGACGTCTCCCCCCGGAGACACTCCCCGCCATCGACAGACCGGAGCGTGCGGAACACCTTGTGCGCGAGCCCGTCGTACGGACTCGCCGAGCGCATCCCCCTACACCCCGTCGACACACGAACATAGTTGAGCGGGGGTCAATTCAGAAGGGGCAGGTTCCGCACAGAGCGCCCCCCGATCGGAGTACGGGCCGGGTACGTCCCGGTTGCACCCCCTCCGCGTACCCCCCTCACTCACCCTGACCTGCGCTTTTTCCCTGGACTCCGGCAAATCGGCCAACTCCGCACGTTGTCGGCGACCGGTCACACAAATTGTCGAGACTGTGGACAAACTCCGGAGCGGGGTGCGTCATGGGACGGTGAAGGAACGTGCGCGCATTCTCATTGTCGGCGGTGGCTACGTCGGGATGTACACCGCTCTGCGCCTCCAGCGGAAGCTGAAGCCCGAACTGAAGCGGGGCGAGGTCGAGATCACGGTCGTCTCGCCCGACCCATATATGACGTATCAGCCGTTCCTTCCCGAGGCCGCCGCGGGCTCGATCTCCCCGCGCCACGTGGTCGTTCCGCTGCGCCGGGTCCTCGACCGGTGCCGGATCGTCATCGGCGAGGTCCAGTCGATCGACCACGCCAAACGCACCGCCACGCTCAGCACGCTCGCCACCGAGGAGGAGGGCGCGGGCGCGGAGCGGATCACGTACGACCAACTCGTGCTCGCCCCCGGCTCGATCTCGCGCGCCCTGCCGATCCCCGGGCTCGCCGAGTACGCCATCGGCTTCAAGACGGTCGAAGAGGCCATCGGCCTGCGCAACCACGTCATCGAGCAGATGGACATCGCCTCCTCCACCCGCGACCCGGCGATCCGTGACGCGGCCCTGACCTTCGTCTTCGTAGGGGGCGGTTACGCCGGCGTCGAGGCGCTCGGCGAGCTGGAGGACATGGCCCGCTACGCCGCGCGGTACTACCACAACCTCAAGCCCGAGGACATGAAATGGATCCTCGTCGAGGCCTCGGACCGCATCCTGCCCGAGGTCGGCGAGGAGATGGGCCGGTACACGGTCACCCAGCTGCGCCGGCGCAACATCGAGGTACGCCTGGAGACCCGCCTCAACAGCTGCGCGGACCGGGTCGCCGTCCTCAGTGACGGCGCGCGCTTCCCGACGCGCACCGTCGTGTGGACGGCCGGCGTGAAACCGCACCCGATCCTCGCCGCGACCGACCTCCCCCTGAACGAGCGCGGCCGGCTCAAGTGCACTCCCCAGCTCGCCGTCGACGGCGCCACGCACGCGTGGGCCGCCGGAGACGCCGCGGCCGTCCCCGACGTGACCGCGGAGCCCGGCAAGGAGACCGCGCCCAACGCCCAGCACGCCGTGCGCCAGGCGAAGGTCCTCGGCGACAACCTCGCGCACACCCTGCGCGGCGAGCCCCTGGAGACGTACTCCCACAAGTACGTCGGCTCGGTCGCCTCCCTCGGACTCCACAAGGGAGTCGCACACGTCTACGGGCGCAAGCTGAGGGGCTATCCTGCCTGGTTCATGCACCGCGTCTACCACCTCAGCAGGGTGCCGACCTTCAACCGCAAGGCCCGTGTGCTCGCCGAATGGACCCTGGCGGGACTCTTCAAGCGGGAGATCGTGTCCCTCGGTTCGCTCGAACACCCCCGTGCGGAGTTCGAACTGGCGGCCGGGGGAAAGCCTCCGACCGACCCGAAGGGGTCGTCCTGACCGGACCGAGGAACTCCACCGGCAGGGACGGCGTCTGACGGATGTCGGCCCGGTCGGTCAGACTGCCAGACAGGTCCACGACTTTGGGCGGGTGAACCGCTCGCCCTTCTAACACGAGGCTTTCCCCACTGTGAACTTCACGCGCTGGAGCGCCCGGCTCCCCGGAACGCAGCGCCGCGCCGCAGCGCGGACCGAGCACACGGCCGTGCACACGGCCGCCCCGGACCGGCGCGGGGAAGGCTCCGTGCCGGCGGCCCGCGTCGAGCAGCTGACCGACGACGCCCCTCCCGGGCTCGCCGTCGACGAACTCCCGGTGCGCGCGGTCCTCGACCGCGTCCCCGCGCTCGTCGCCCTCGTGCACGGCCCCGAGCACCGCGTCTCCTACGTCAACGACGCGTACACGGCCGCGTTCGGCGCCCGCCCCGTCGGCGGGCCCGCGCGCGAGGTACTGCCCGAGCTGGACGAACTCGGCCTGCTGCCGCTCCTCGACCAGGTCCTGCGCAGCGCCAAGCCCCGCACCGTCAAGTCCCGCAAGATGTCGACCGGCCGCTCCTACACGTTCACCTGCACCCCCGTCGACACCTCTCCGGAGGTCGACGGCCGCGGCGTGCTCGTCTTCGCCACCGACGTCACCGACCACGCCGAGGCCGCCGAGCGGCTGCGCGCCAGCGAGCGCGGCCAGCGCGAGACCGCCGTCACCCTCCAGCGCTCCCTGCTCCCGCAGGAGTTGGAGGAACCCGACGACCTGCGCGTCGCCGCCACCTACCTGCCGGGCGGCACGGAGGCGGCGGTCGGCGGCGACTGGTACGACGTCATCACGCTCGGCGGCGGCCGGACCGCGCTCGTCATCGGCGACGTCATGGGCCGCGGGGTCCGCGCGGCGGCCGTCATGGGCCAGCTGCGCACCGCCGTCCGCGCGTACGCCCGTCTCGACCTGCCGCCGCACGAGGTCCTTCAGCTCCTCGACGGCCTCGCCACCGAGATCGACGCCAACCAGATCGCCACGTGCGTGTACGCCATCCACGACCCGAACGAGGGCCGGCTGGTGTACGCCTCCGCCGGCCACCTGCCCATCCTGGTCCGCGACGAGAACGGCGTCATCCACCGCGCCGACGAGCCGACCGGGCCACCGCTCGGCACCGGCGGCTGGCTGCACGCCTCGGGCTCGGTGCCGCTCGGCCCCGGCTCCACCGCCGTCCTCTACACGGACGGTCTGGTCGAGCGCCGCGACGAGGACCTCGACGAGGGCATCGCCTCCCTGGAGCGCGCCCTCGCGGGCGCCACGGGCACCCCCCAGGTGGTCTGCGACCGCCTGGTCCGCGCGGCCGGCGTCACCGCCGACCACGACGACGACGTCGCCGTCCTGGTCGTCCAGCACCCTTCCCGCACGGGCCCCGACGGCGAGCTCTTCCGCAACGCGGCCCTGGAACTGCTCGGCGGCATGGAAGCGGCCCCACGCGCGCGTGCCTTCGCCTCCGGCGTGCTGGCCAGCTGGCGCTTCCCCGCCGAACTGCACGACCTCGGCGTCCTGGCGGCCAGCGAGCTCGTCGCCAACTCCCTCCAGCACGGCACCCCGCCGATGCGGCTCCGGCTCCGCCGCACCGACCGCCGTCTGATCATCGAGGTCACCGACGGCGACGACCACCTCCCGCGCCGCCGCGTTGCGGAGCCCGGCGACGAGGCGGGCCGTGGCATCGCGATCGTGGCCACCATCGCCTCGAACTGGGGCTCCCGCCGCACACCGGGCGGCGGCAAGGCGGTGTGGTGCGAGTTCGCCCTCCCGCGCGCGGGGAGCTGAGTCCGCACATGGAAACGGCCGCCAACACGTCGTCACGTGATGGCGGCCGTCGTACGTCCGTCAGGCGGTCGCCGGTACCGGTTCCGCCGGAGCCCCGCCCTGCGCGACCACCCGGCTCCTCGCGAGCGACGGCTGATTCTGTACGGGGGTGAGCTGCCGCCCGAGCCGCACGGCCAGGACGGTGATGCCGAGCGAGAAGAGCAGGAACGTCACGATGTACGGGCCGTGCAGCGAGGCCCCCATCGGGCCGCCCACCGCCGGGCCGATCGCCAGCGCGAGCTGCTTCACCAGGGCGAAGGCGGAGTTGTACTGACCCGCCATGCCCGTCGGCGCCAGATCGGCGACCAGCGGAGCCACCGTCGGCGACAGCATCGCCTCACCGAGCCCGAAGAGCGCGTACGTCGAGACGAAGGCCGCCGTGGCCATGGTCCGGCTGCCGTGCCCGAGGCCCGCGTACCCGGCCGCCACCCAGGCGACCGCCCAGATGAGCCCGACCGCGGCGATCACCCTGGACCGCTTGCGGCGCTCGACGAACTTCAGCACCGCGAACTGCGCGACCACGATCATCGCGGTGTTCGCCGCCATCGCCGTACCCAGCGCGGACGTGGAGATCCCGGCCGCCTCGACGCCGTACGCGGAAAGACCCGACTCGAACTGTCCGTAGCAGGCGAAGAACAGCACGAAGCCCAGCACGGAGAGCTGCACCATGGCCCGGTTGCCGAGGAGCTGCTTCCAGCTGCCGCCCCTGGCCTGCGGCGCGCCCTCCCCGATCCGCGGCGCGTGCGGCATCCGTACGGTCGCCATGATCACGACCAGCACCAGGAACATCGCCGCCTCGATCGCGAACAGCAGCGTGAACGAGCTCGCCCGGTCCGGGTCGACGATGTGACCGCCGATGAGACCGCCGACGCCGAGGCCCAGGTTCTGTAGGAAGAACTGTGTCGCGAAGGCGCGCGAGCGGGTGTCCGCCGAGGAGCAGTCCACGATCATCGTCGCGAGCGACGGCTGCATCACGGCCTGGCCGGCACCGAGCGCCGCCGCCGACAGCACCACGGTCGTCGCGCTGTTCGCCAGCCCGAGACTCAGCGCACCGAGCGCCGCGGTGACCAGGGCGGCGAGCAGAACCGGCAGCGGACCCCGCCGGACGATCGCCCGCCCGGCGAACGGCAGCACGACGAGAGCGGCCACGGCGAAGACGGCGAGCACGACGCCCGCCGTCATGGAGCCGAGTCCCCGCACCTGCGCCACATAGACGTAGAGGAAGGGGACGGTAAAGCCGAGCCCGAACGCGCCGAGCGCGTTGCCCACGTGGATCCGGCGCATCGCTGCGCCCATCGCCCTGGTCACTTTCACCTGCCTTGGTCGTGAAGCCGTGCCGGCCGCCCCCGCCGGGCCCCGTGTCCGTGACACGTTCCCTACGCATGGATGTAGGCCTGAAGACTTCGAAGCTAAAGTTAGAACTTGAACTCTACACCTTGAAGGACTTCGACACCAAGTGGTCTCATGCGATACTCGGGCCATGGGCGACACCCCCGGCGTCAGTGAGCCGACACTCGAAGAACAGATCGCCGCATACCAGCGCGAGTTCCAGGACCTCGACCCCCAGGTCGAGAAGATCGTCTCGGCGCTGTCCCGCCTCAACCGGCGGATGAACGTCGCCTACGGCCGTCAGACCGCCGCACTCGGCATCAGCAACGCCGAGTGGGAGGTCCTGAAGGCGCTGGTCCTCGCCGGCGCCCCGTACCGCCTCGGCCCGAGCGAGCTCGCGAAGCGCCTCGGCCTCACCCCGGCCGCCATGACCCACCGCATCGACCGCATGGTCGCGGAGGGGCTGGTCACCCGGGAGCGCGACGAGTCGAACCGCGTGCGCGTCATCGTCGAGCTGACGGACGAGGGCCGCGAGAAGTGGCTGGAGGCGATGCGCCTCGCCACGGTCTTCGAGGAGGACCTGCTCCAGGACCTCTCCGCCGAGGACCGGGGTGTCCTGGGCGAGGTCCTGACCCGCCTGCTGCGGCGGGTGGAGGACGCCCAGCCGGACGCGGGCGGACGGCTCACCGACCTGGATTAAAAGATCTTGACAGGGGAGGTTGACACTGCCCTGGCGGATCCGTAAGGTTCTTCGAGTTGCCACGGGACCGGAACGGTTCTGCGACGACACCTCCGCCGCTTGATGCGGCATTCAAACCACCAGCACGATCTCCCAGCCGGGGCGAATTCGGCGTGCCCGAATTCAATTCGATTTGGGTACGGCGGTCCGATTAGGAACTGCCGGGAAGATCCGCTAAAGTTTGAGACGTCGGAACGGCCCAACAGCCGGGAAGACAAGCCCCGCTGACTGGGAGTCAGGCCCGAAAGGATCTGATAGAGTCGGACTCGCCGGAAAGGGAAA
>NZ_JBVJCT010000065.1:0-24906 GCF_055588305.1 Streptomyces sp. NPDC042002
AGAACCCCTCGACAAGGTTCATCGTCCCAGCTCAGAAGGCACTTTCGCGTTACCGCACAGAACCCGGCCCCACACCAAGTGAAACGGCGAGGCTAGAGGGCCACGCGTCATACAGAACGGTGCGGTGCGCGTACGCACCGAGGACCTTGCTGCTGGCCGCCAGCTGCGCCCACCCCTTGCGGAGCGTGCCGAGACCCACGTCGCCATCCTTGCCTCGATCAGCCAGTACAGCTTCTCTGCCTCAACCAGCATGCCCGTCGTCTGTCTCTTGATGTTGCACTACTCACGGTCGGTGGGGCCAGAAGGTCGACAGGGGGAGCCGGACAGTGGGCAGCTGTACTGCCTGGATCGGCCCGAGAGCGGCTTCTGTAGCGAGAAGGGCTTCGTCGAAGGATCCGAAGCCGAGGACTTCAGCAGAACAAGCAGGGCAGTCTCCGGGGCGGCGGATGTGGTCGGCGCCGCTATCCCTGGAACCTCGGACGTGCGCGAAGGCGTCGTCAGGGAAGTCAGCCCGTACGACATGCCAGACCCCGTCGCGCTCTTCGGCGGGCAGCCCGGCTGCTACCGCCGGCCGCATCGGCGGCAGTAGGCGTTCGTGGTCCTGGATGAGGAACACTCGGTCAGTGAAGTCGACGCTGTCACCCTCGGGGCGCTCGCGCTCAAGCCACGCTTGGGCCTCCTCGCGGGTACCCGGGCCCCACAGATAGTCGGTCGGGAATCGCGTGGTCTCGTAGCGAGTATCAAACTCCGCCCAGTAATCGTCATTCCAGCGACTGTTCGGGATGAAAGGGACGGCCCGCACCACTATGTGCTGGTACTCACCTTCTTGTTCTTCCGTGGGGTCGGGGACGGAGAGCGCTTCGGCGGGTTCCATCCGCGCTCGCCCGGAACCGTTCCAGCTCAGCACAGCGATCTCGCGGAGCAGGGGTGCCGGATAAAGGCGCCCACCAGGAGTGGCCTGCCCCCACAGCTGGTTGATGAGTTCCGCCAGGTCTCGAACGGTCCGTGCCGCCTCCACAGGGGTGTCGACATGATGGCTGGCGGGATGCGCAACGTGGTTGCGGAGCTTGGCCAGCGCGTCTTCGGCTGTACGACTGCGCCGCCCGCGGAGCAGGCCCGCCGTACGCGCCCACCGGCGGAGGCCGTGCAACGTGCCGTTGAACTCGATGGCGTTCGTTGCGATGACCAGTTTCGCGCGTCGTCGCGTCATCCTGTCCGCGAGCTTCTTGACCTCGTCGTACGACGTGACGGCGAAGGACTCGTCCGGGTCCTGGGGATAGCAGAAGGTGATGGTGCCGGCGCACCATTCCATGAACCGGTCGCGCAATGCCTGCTCGAAGATCAGGAGCGCCTGGTCGCCGACCACGGTGTATACGTCATAGCAGAGCACGCCGTAGGCGAAGACAGTGCGCAGCCGCTCGAAGGAGTCGCGTGTTCCTGCCGCGACACCTTCCGCCAGGTCACAGTCGGCGATCTGCCGCTGTTGGAACTCCGCGGCGTCTTCGGGTTTCATACGGCTGCCGAGTCCGTAGGGGTTGAACGCCAGCGACAGATTGTCCGCAACGCGCAAAGCCTCAAGCGACCGGATCTCCATGTACTTCTCCTCACTATGGGAAACCCGCCAGGATGCACCTAGAGGCACACGGGCGGCCACCCCTTTCTCTGAAGGTGTGGCTTCGTGAGTTCGCTGCGGGATCACTCGCTGGGAAAGCAGTCTGTCCTTGGACAGCGAAGTTAGTCGCTGAAGTCGCGCTGGCCTGCACCGACTGGGGCCGGTTGGCAAAGGATATTTCTGGGCCTGCTTGTGATCTGACTGGAGGTTCAGTCCTGGCGCTGGACATGGACTCGTCGAGCTGGCCCCTATGCCGCACGGTGCTCAGGGTCGGTCCCGGCGCACGTCCTTGCGCCGTCGTTCGAGTTGAGGCAGCCAGTGCTCGGGCGGCTGGGGATCCGTAGCTGCTACCGCCCAGCCGTCCACTTCTTGAGGGTTCCGGGGAGCCCAGGTGCGCGGTGGGCCCAGCGTGAGGACATCCTTGACGAGTGCCCCCATGGCATCAGGAAGGTCCCGATCAGGGTCGTTCAGCAGGAGAGGTATACCCAACGGGCCCCGTCGGGGGGCTGATGTCCGGTAGGTGACCTGGCAGAAGGCGTCCGCTTCAAAGACGACGCCGCGGGCGTCGGTCGGCCCCTCCTCGTCCGAGAACCAGATCAGCCGGTCGCCGGCTACCAGGCGCTCCCTGCCAACCAGCATGCCGTTCCGCACGGTTCCGTCTCTGTCGAGGAAGGGAACGGGGTCCTCGTATGAGCCGGGATCGTTGTCGCTGATTCCGGCCACGTGCCCGGGGTCACGCGTGGAGTGGATCTCCAGGAGGTCGCCGTCCGCGTGGGCCATCCAGATGTCGAGTACCTCAGCGGACGAGCTGAGCAGATGGGGGTACGCGGTGAGCGTGAACAACTGCCCTGCCCTCAGGGGCAGGACGACTCGGTCATTCGCGCGTAGGCGATGAATTGCAGGGATCGGCTCCCAGCTGGTGATACCGGTTACCTCTCTCTGGCATCGGCGGATCGCCTCGATGGCCGTCTCCAGGGAGACGCGGAAGAACTCCTTGCCTGCGTTGACCCGTTGGGCGGTGAGGAGGCGGTGGACAGCCTGTTCGACGTCTTTGGGCCGGGGCGTGTTGGTCCTGAAGAGCACGTCGAAAGGGAAGGGGACCGATGTCCCTGACAGGTCCTTAGCTCGGTCCTCCGCGAGCAGGTCTGTGTAGCCGATCTTGAGCATGTTCGGGAAGGCAGGGTTCCGTTGGACGTATACGAACCCAGTCGTCCGAGGAGGAGTCCCGGTGCCCGCCTTCCGGGAACTGCCGTTTTTCTGGCGCCTCTTGATGCCGCTGGAGAATCCGGAGAGCGTGACTGGCGGGTCGGCCGACAGCACTTCGATCCCACCTTCGAGGTTGTGATGGGATGAGGCGGTGATGCGGCGTCCCGAGGAGAAGTGCTCCACCTGAGCGCGGGACACACAGCGCAACGCTTCTTCGAGCGGTTCGAGCCCCTCATGCCCGTCGAAGTCGCGGTCACGGGAGCCTGGCAGGGATCGGGCCAGTGCATCGGTGGCGGCTTCCATGATCAGACTGGCGAGCTCCGGGCCGATATGTGCGTACACAGTGCCCAGGTGGGTGGACTCGATTTCGTCGTACTCGTTGTGTGCTTGGGTGTAGAGGTCGATAGGGATGCCGGAACGCTTCGCGATGAGGAGCAGCTCGCAGGCGTGACCTGGGTTGTCCAGGTCGAAGACGAAGTGGGCGTGCATGCCCGGGGACTCCGTCCTGGGCTTACGGCAGATGAGCAGAAGGCGGTTCCGATGTTCGGGATCCCGCTCGAAACCGAGGGGCAGCACCCCCTCTGTGAATGCGGCGAAGGCAGCCTCCGCCTTTGCTGCGGTTCGGACGATGATGTTCCACCAGGGCAGAGGGCCGAAGGTGCCGTGTACCGCCTCGGCACCAGGGACACAGGAACTGACGGGGTATGACTGCTGGAAGTCGAGGGACTGGTTCAGGAAGGTCAGAACGCAGGAGTCCTGGAAGCGCTCCTGATGTGTGCGCGCCCGCAGCATGTCGCGCTCGGTATCGCTCAGACACCCGATCGCCTCGCCGAGGGTCTCTAGCTGCTCGTTGACCAGCTCCAAGGCTCGGGCGATCACTGGCCGCAGAGCGTGATTCTTCCGGAGCTGTCGGCTTACCTCTCGAAGGTGACCCTTGGCCGCCGTGCAGTAGGCCACATCTGAGCCCAACTTCCACAGATGCCTGGCCTCGTGGGCGGGAAACCGCTCCAGCCACAGACGTTGAGCCTCGCTACCCTTCCTGAGCAAGGCAACCGCGGCGGCATCCCGGACACGAGCGTCGCGTTCCGCTTCCAGTCTGGACCAGATGGTGTCGGAGTACGCATCAAGAGATATGAGTGAGCGAGGCACCAGAGCCTCTCCGGTGCGAGCCTCCACGTCCCAGTGTCGGGCCAGTTCCCTGGCCGCCTGGGCGGCGGTGGCCGCGCGGGCCAGCCGACGGGACCAGTGGTCCAGGAGCAGGGCATACGTGCCCTCCGGATCCTCAGCACGCAGTCCGAGGCCGAACAGCAGAACGGAACCGACAAGGCCGTCGTGCTCTACGTGCCGACGGACATGCTCGACCAGGCTGGTGAGTTGATCCGTGTCAGGCTTGGGATCGGCGAAGAGCGTGTGCTTTGCCAGCAGTCCGGTGATATGCGCGGTGGACCGGCCACGCGAGTCCAAGACGGCGATCCGCAGGATCAGAAGGGCACGCAATAGATCCAGATCGCTCGGGTTACCGACGATCCGCGCCGGATCCAGCAACGGGTGGTGGCGACCGACGGAGGTGGCAATCCCCGCGCAGATCTTCTGGATCCACTGCTCGCGCAGGTCGGTCAGGCCAGTAGCGGAAGGCACAGCTCTAATCCCCCTGTTGATAAGGACGGCAGTGGAACCCTCTCCGACATCCGCAACAGAGACCGTCACACCTCGTGAAAGCTTTGCCGGCGCATGGTGTCAGGGACATGCGGGACATGCGGGCGTCTGGCGGACGCCATGCCCATGAGCCCTGGAGAACCACGGCCAGGGAGCTCATCATCCTGGCCTGTCGCATCTGCGGAGTGTATGAGGTGCCACTGACAAGAGACCCGCACCGGCAAGACATGACGACGTTTCCGCTGACCTCCTCAGCGTGGAGGTGTAGGAAGCCCGCACGACTGGGTCCGCTGTCAAAGGTCTCGATTGAATGTGTAGGGTCTCGCGCTTCGTTGCATACGCCGAGGCTGTGACCTGCGACTTCTCGCGGTGTCTCACGCTGCTTCATCTGCGGTTGTCTCAGCTCTCGGTGCATCCCCGCTGGGTTTACTGAGGCCGCTCCGGACGGGCAGACCGCTAACCTGCGGTCTCACGGCCGGCTATCACCCAGGACGGCGGTGCGGTCGGTTGTGCGGTGGCGCCGTATGGCGGAAAACGCGGGGGCGTTCTGCGCTGGATGTTCGACCGCATCATCGCGCTGCGCGGGGGCATCGCCCCAGTCCGCGCCTACATTCCCAAACTCCTGCCGGATGTGCTCTCCGGGGTCCTCGATCCGGGGCCCGTCTTCGACCATGCCGTCTCCTTGGCCGAGGTGCCTGACGGCCATCGGGCGATGGACCACCGGTCGGCGCTGAAGGTGCGCGTCACCTTCTGAGTGCGGGGGCCGATGGCACGGGTTTGGTTCCTCCCGTGCCGCGCGGGGCCCTCGTGATGTCAGGGGGCGCGTTTCACGTGGCGGACCAGCCACATCAGCAGGGTGTCCAGGTCGGCGGCGGCCAAGAGGACTCGGTCGACTGCCTCGGGGGTGTGCAGCCACTCCTCGCAGCCGAGGGGACGGGCGGCGATCAGAGAACGGTGGCGCAGCAGGTTCGTACGGGAGTGGTCTGTCGGATAGCCGCGTGGGGGGCGTTTCATCACGTCCCCAGAGATGTTGTAGCCCTTCTTCCGCACGTCCTCGACGATGGCGGACAGTTCGCGTCCGCTTCCCTCAGAGGCCACGGCTTTGCGGAACATGTCCACCTGGCCGGGATCGGGGTACCACCAGGCGCCCTGGATGCGCAGGCCGTCCAGGGAGAACCGGAGACCGATCTCGATCTTGCGGCCGAGCCGGATCACCGCGCCCTGGTGCTGCCACCACCAGGAGTCGGTGCGGTAGTGCCAGACGGAGAAGTCCTCGTACCGGGGGTCGGTGTCCGCGACCTCGTTGAGCAGGGCGATCATCGGCTGCCGGACCAGGCGTTCGCGGTCCGCGCGGTAGCGCTCGCGGGTCGCGTGGGTCGGTTCGCCCTGGAGCTGCCACAACACGTCCATGGCCTGCTCCGGCCAGCCGGTGAACTGTCCGCGCATGCGCGCAGGCTAACCCATGGATCCGCGCGCGGAGAGTGAGAGGGGCAGGGAGGCTTGGCCCAGACACGGTGGGAGGTGCTGCGGCGGGGCTCGCCGGCCAGTTCGATGTGCGGTGTGCGGTGGGCGAGTTCGTCGAGGAACACGGAGAGTGCAGTCGATATGAAGCGGGCGGCGAGATTGTGCAGCCGAACTTGAGATCCCACAGAATGGCAGGGGATAGCAGTTCGCCGGGGGCAGACAGGAAAGATCGCGGAAAGACTGGCCAACGTGCGTGAGGGCATGTCAACGTAGACGACCTTGCAAGAAACCCCAGGTCAGAGAGGTGATTGCCTGTGACCGTAGCGCCTGTTGGCCCCGGTTTCTTCACCACCGTCGAAGCCCTGCGGCTGCGCGAGTGGCAGCTCGGTCCCGGCCAGCCCACGCTGGTCATGGACCAGTTCTCCGCGGAGGACTTCCACCTGATCGTGGATGATCGTGCGGACGTGCACGTCAGCTCCAAGGACGGCCGGTTCTACCTCGGCTGGTTCCCGCTCGGCCGCCCCGGAACGGACGGCGAGGGATGGAAGATCGCCGTCACCGGCACGGCCAAGGTGCGCGGCTACCACCTGTCGTTCGACGTCGAGACGCCGGCGGACATCGTCGCCGCTGCAGTGGCGCGCGTGCTGGAGACCTCACGGCGCCTATGACAGCGCGGGTACCGACAGGTAGTCCTCGCCCCGTGGGCGGTCGGCTGTCTGCCGGGCCACCGGCCTGTTCCACTGCTCCCCGTTTCCCCGCACCCCAGGAGGCTGTTTCGTGACGTCCACGGAGATGACCGTCGGCGATCTCATCGACCTGCTGTCCGGCTGTGACCGGAGTGCTCCAGTCCGCCAGGCCGTGAATCCGTTCTTTCCGATGGCACACCGCTTGGCGCAGGTCGTGCAGTCCGTGGACGAGACCGGCCGGGCCGTTGTCTACCTCGCCGAAGGGCGGAACGAGGACGCGCAGCTCGGCCATCTGCCGCCCGAGGTCGCTGTCGCCCTGACGTGGCAGGGCCCCGTCCAGGCGCCCCTGCGCCGCCCCCGCCGCCGAGCCGGCGGCAACTAGACCCGCACCGAGCCCTTGGAGGCGCCCCTGTACCCCGACTTCCCGCTCGATCAGTCCACTCCGCGCGGCGGCCAGCCCGAGTTCTGGGTCGGTCCTCGGTATCTGGCCGGTGATGATGGGCGCCTCTACGACGCCGTCGCCGACACGCTCGCCGGTCTGGGCTGGACGAGCCTGACGATCGTCCGCGGGCGGCACGTGCCGGACGAGGCGCCGGAGGACCGACAGGTTCTGCGCAGCACCGTCCTGCACATCAGCCCCGACGCCCTGCGCTGGGCCCAGTGGAGCCTGGCGGACGAGCCGTTCCACTTGGGAGAGCTGCCGATCGCCTGGCAGATCTCCGCCCGCGCCGAGACGAGCAGCCCGCTCGCTCAGTGGTCGGCCTACTTCACCCCCAATGTCCCCGGCGAAGCCGTGTCCGACTTCCTCGTCACGCTCGACGCTCGCGACCAGCCCGCCGTGCCGCTCGCCGGACCCGAGCTGGTCCTCGACGCCGTCGCCGCACACGGATGGTTCCGCGACATCGACCAGCCCCAAGCGGCAGCGACGGACCCGACGTTCACCTCGCACATCAGCCTCGGCGAGGTGCCGCCCCTCATCCAGGACGCCGACCCGCGCCCCCTGGCCGCCGAGGCTGGCGAGGCGGGGCCAGCCGGATGGCAGGCATGGGCCGAGCCCGCGCTCGGCGCACCGTGTCTGTGGGCGGCCTCCTTCGCCGCCAGCGTCCCGCACGACCTCGTGGCCGCCTTCGCCGCCTCCCTCAGCTCGACCGCACCGGTCCTGCGCCGGGTGCTGCCCGAGGCCACCCGGGAGCGGCTCCTGCGTGCGCCGGCCATCTAGCACCCCGCGCTGTCACCCGACGCGCTCAGCCCGGCTCCTCCTTCATGGAGGGCCGGGCTTTCCGCTTCTCGGGCCCGCACCGTACGTGTGCCGGACGCACGCTGCCTCCGACCATCCGAAGGATTCGGGTGGGGGCAGCGTGCGTCGGGGGCCGGTCAGTTGGCTGCGGTTGCCTTGGCCAGGGCCCTGTCGAGGTGGCGGTCGACGAGGGCCGGAGAGCCGGAGACGATCAGCAGCAGACTGCCGTCGCGGACCGCAGTCTGCTTGACCACGGTGCTCCGCCCTCCGCCGGAGAACGTCAGGAGCTGGCTCCACTGCTCGTCACCGAGCCCGCGGGGCGTGGGCAGCTTCTGCGAGGCCATGTTGATCGGGGTGCCGCCCGCGACTACCTGATAGGTCGGGCAGCCGGTCATCGCGTCGAAGATCCGGTCGATGCCGTCGGACAGCTTGTTCGCGCTGTCCGTGTACAGCTCCTCGGAGATCTCCGAGTAGCTGCCGCCGTACGTGAAGGCCGTCTTCGCCTTGCGGGGGAAGGCGAGCGTGCCACCGGTAGCCGCGTCGCCGCCCAGCTCGCTCAGGGCCGGGCAGCCGACGACGGTGACGTCGTCGTGCTGGGCGGGGCGCTCCGGCTTTCGCAGGTAGCCGCTGCCGAGGTCGCTCTCGTCGAGCAGGCGCGTCTCCAGCGCGGCCGACGAGAGAGAAGCGGCCTTCAGGGCGTCGTCGGCCGACTTCCCGGTACGGGCGGAGGGAGCGGTGTTGGGCTTGGTGCCAGTGGTGTCGGTGGAGCAGGCGGGCATGGCGAGGAGGGCGGCGGCGATGCCGAGGGCGGTGGTGGCGACGCGAACGCGCATGACGGAACTGACCCCTTAGTGCTAGGCGACGGGTGGTCAGTGCGGGCCCGCGGGCCCGGTGGGGTCGTAGGAGTGGGGGTCAGTGTCCGAGGTGGCGCAGGCAGTCCTCGAACGTGGCGTGCGTCGCGTCCGCCGGCCCGGAGTTCCGGTTGAACCAGGCGGTGTCGAGGCGGGTCTCCTGCTGCTGGTGGCCGACCCGGCAGCGCAGCCAGATCTGGTTGCGGGTGGAGAGGATGAGCCAGCCCCGGTACGCGCCGCACTCGGAGCAGGCGACCATCTCGCCGTCGAGTACGAGGGGCTGCTTCCACGGCATCATCGTTCCGTCGACCTGGTCGTGGCTGGGTATGCGCAGCTCCGGCGGAAGGAAGTCGTCCACCACGGCGGCTGGATCGCTGCGTTCACGGTCCCGTTCGGCCCACGCCCGCTCAACCGCCGGCGGCACTTGCCCCTGCATTTTCGCCGCCATCTTGACGAATCGGCGCTGCTCCTCGCTGGGCTCCTTGGCCCGGCGCCGTATCCGGTGAAACACCCCGACGTCCTCCCTTGCCTCGTCCTGCTCGCTTCATGATCGTGTCCTACGCCCCCGGAGGCTTCAATTCACAAAGTCAACAGTGACGTTCGGGGAGGTCAGAGAGCGTTTCCTCGCATCCCCATGCCGGAGATGACGAGTTGGCCACGGCACGTGTCCCTTGGCGGCAGGGGGCCTCGGTATGACCGAACTCGCCTCGTCCTCCTTGACCACCCAACTTCGCGGCGCCTATTGGCTTGACTCGCCACACCTGCATCATTCCCTCCCGTCGTGTGTGCGCTGGTGCCCGCGAACCACAGAGCGGACCTGAACGCCGCCGGGGGAGCGTGTGGCGAACGACCATGCTGTGGGTCGCGGGCGGGGCGGTCGTTGTGTCCCTGCTTTCGGCCGTGCGCTGAGACCGCGGCCCTGCACGCCGGAGGGCTCACCGGGTCTTGCCCGATGCCTCCTCCCCGACGCGGCGCCGACCAGGTGCGGAAGGCCCGGACGCTGCCCTGCGCGTTGCGGACGGGTTCCCCGTCGTGCCGTTATCGGGTGGCCCCGAGCCATCGGCAGGCAGGTCGGCCATCCGCCGCATCCGCCACACCAACACATCGCTCACCGAGTCCGCGCTGTCGAGTTCGCGACGCTCTACTGCGTCGGACAAGAGAGCGGCCGGGTCGTGGCCAGCGGCTTCGGCCTCCACGATGGTCGCCGCCAGGGCGTGCCAGCCGGGCTCGGCGAGGATCTGCTCAACCAACCTCGGCAGCGCCTCGCGCAGCACGACCGTCTGCCGCTGAAGCATCGGCCGGCTCAGGCGTCGACCTCGCTGGTAGAGCACGCCGAGGGGCTGGGCGGCGGCCTCTTCGTAGGCGGCGCGCAGGTGCTCGGCGGCCTGACAGGCGGCAGCGGCCTGCTGCGCGTGTCCCTTCTTCGCGTGCCAGTGCATGGCCGCGGTGATGAGGAAGAACAGCATGTCGATCGCCATCGCGGTGCTCGCGTCGTCCTCGCCTCGGCCGAGCGCGGGACCGCCGTGGACGAGGTCGCGGGCGGCCTGCCGCAGGGCGCGGTCGTGCCCGCGCTCGGCACGTACGTGGGAGCGGGAGGCCCGCTCGAACGCGAAGGCAGCGTCCCGCAGTTCGCGGCGGGTGTGCGCGGCGGACGTCTTCGCGAGGGCGTCCAGGACCTCGCCGACCGCAGCGATGTGGGCGGCGGCGACCGCGTCGTCACCGTTCTCGACGACCGTGATCGCGGTCCAGGCAGCCGACGCTGTCCTCCGACGTGCGGCAGACGGGCTGATCGCAGTCGCACGGCTGGCTGTATCTGTCGATGAGGTCTGGTCGGCGGACCAGCGCTCACGGATCCGTGGCAGGGACAGGTCCGGGGCGAGGCGCACCCCGGGATAGAACACGGGCTCGCCGTCCTTGTTGCGGTCGTCCAGTAGAGCCACTTTGTAGCCGAGCAGGTCACCGGAGGGGGCCTCGCGCGTGCGGATCAGGAGGCCGGCGGCGGCGAGGCGGTCGAAGAACTCCGCCTCGCTTCGAGCGCCGGACACCGCTCGGCGTACGGTCTCGCGCAGTTCTTCCCGCGCGGTGCGCTCGCGGCCCTGGCGCTGAGCCTTGTGGCGCTCGGCGCTGGTGGGGCGCTTCGCCGCGGTGCCGTCACCCTTGTTGAGGCAGCGCAGGCCCAGCTCTGCTTCCAGGGCGCGGGCCTGGGCCTGGACGCGGTTGGCGTCGTTGTCGAGGTCAGGTTTGTACCCGTCTTCGCGGACGAGGGTGGCGATGATGTGGATGTGGTCGTCGGCGTGCCGCACGGCCGCCCACCGACAACCCGCTCCCGCCTCGGGGCCGTCGATCCCGGCGGCGGCGACCATACGGCGGGCCACGTCGCCCCATTCCTCGTCCGTCAGGATCCGGTCCTCGCCACCGTTGCGTACGGACAGATGCCACACGTGCTTCTTCGAGCGTTGCGCCTGGTCGATGTTCTCGACGGGCTGGTCCAGGAGCTGCTGGAGCTGCTTGAGGGTCGCGGTGGCGTCTCGTCCGGGGTCGGGAGCATTGTGGTCCCAGGAGGCGACCAGGTGCGGGTCAGTGTGCTCCTCGAACTTGCCCGGCCCGTACAGGTAGTACAGGAGGCCGATGGTGCGCTGGCCGCGCTTTTGGATCCGGGGAATCATGCTGCTGTCCTCGGTTGATCAACGGGAATGGGCAGTGGGAAGCGGGCGTTCCACGCGCGCGGTGCGGGAAGTGCTCACGGATGAGCTGGATATCGCCGCTTTCCGCGCTGCTTGGAGTTCTGCTGGGGGCTGGCGCGACGGCGCTGGCGGACCGCCGGCGTTGGCGTCGGGAGGCAGTCACGCGCCTGCTGGAGCTGCGTACGGAGCTGTACGCCGCGTACCTGGTCGCGATGGAGGACACCGGCAGGGACCTGCTGCGCGTGCTGCGGACCACGGCAGTCGAGGAACGTGAGACGGCAGCTGCTGATGCGTTCGCCGGCTTCAATCTCGGTGGCACTCGGCAGCGGATCCATGTCCTGGCTCCGCTCGACGTCGTTCGGGCAGCAGACGAGATCTTTCGAGGTCTGCGACGCGCGAGCGACTATGTGGCTACCGCGGACGCACAGGACATCCCGGCGCTCATCGCCGTGAAGGACGAGATCGGGACGCTGCGCAACCGGTTCCAGGAAGCTGTCCGGCGCGACGTCCGAAGCCTGCTGGCCGGCAGCGCCTCGTGGTCTGCCTGAGCAGCTCGGTCAATCCTGTTCCAGCAGCCAGTCGGTGACCGCCTGCACGCGAGCGACCGCGCGCTGAACAGCCGAAACGACGGCGTCGAGTTCCGCAGGCTGTCCGCCGCTATTGACGGCACGGGCGACCTGATTCAAGTTGTTGCCGACCTGCCCGAGATGACGGCGCGCGGCGAACAGCTCGGCTATCAGATCTCGGTGGCCTGCGATGACCGCAGCGGTGTTCTCGGCGTCCTCGGCGGCGGCGAGACCAGCGCGCACGAGGTAGGCGGGCAGGCTCTTGCGCGAGGTACGGGCTGCGGTGGTCAGACGACTCCACTCGTCGTCGTTGAGACGGATGTTGCAGACGCGTGCGCGCTTGTTCTTCTGCGGGGAGCGCTTACGCGCGATGGCTGCTGGAGCGGTGCTCGCGCCGCTTCGCGGCTGCTCCTCCACCCCTGGCTGCGATCCGCCCTCGGTCGCTGTCTGACGGTCCAGTGCCCCCCGGTGCTGGACCGCTCCCGCCACCCCTGGGGCGGGATATGGCCAAGCTGCCTTCCCCGACGGGGAAGAGTAGCTTGGCCGATAACTTGCTCGCCCCGAGACCGAGTTGAGGTCACGAGCAGGTTCCGGGGTGTTGCCGTTGCGGGTCGGGTTTGTC
This sequence comes from Streptomyces sp. NPDC042002, assembly GCF_055588305.1. Taxonomy (NCBI): domain Bacteria; kingdom Bacillati; phylum Actinomycetota; class Actinomycetes; order Kitasatosporales; family Streptomycetaceae; genus Streptomyces; species Streptomyces sp. NPDC042002. The sequence goes on from NZ_JBVJCT010000065.1 coordinate 12,585, forward strand.
ATCGGGATTCGGGCCTCGTGGATCGGATGCGGTGCCGGATGGTGGCCGCCAGTTCGACGGCTTCGGCTGGTCCCGTAAGGACGTGGACGGCCCCGTCGTACTGCAGTGAACGAGCCACTGACCGGTCGGGGTGAGGACTGGGGCGTGCAGGAGGCACCGGCAGACCAGAACGTCCGTCCAGGCGTCGGACTCGGCGGTCCCTGAGCTCGGATGTGCGAGTGGGACGCGGAATTAAGGCGTGCCTCCTGGATCGGGGCGGTGGCCTGCGCGGACCCTGGCCACCGCTGCGGATAGGACCGTTGATCTGGCTCTTTGCTGGTCAGCCGCACTCGGGACAGCGTCCGACGTGGCTGTTGAGGGCCCGTGCCATCCGCTGTTTGGTCGAAGCGGCCTGCTTCGCGCTGGACTTCGCCGCCGGCCTGCCCGCGTGCCGCTCGGAGTGGGCGATCATGAAGCCGATCTCCCGTTCGTACTCCGCACGGACGGTGTTGAACTGGTGGCAGGTCTTCATCGGGCGGTGGTCCTTCTCGTTGTGGTGGCGTTGCTCCGCAGTTCCTGGAGGACGAGGCTCAGTCGGTCGTTTCGGCCGCCCTTGAGGCCCTCGCGTCGAAGGATCTCTCTTAGCTGGACTCGGGTGACGGACTCGTTGCCGTCCCGTTCGAGCAGGGCGGGGACATGGGGGCTCACCTGCTGGACGAGCTGGTCCACGGACTGTTCCGGCTCGCGCGGTGAACGCTGCATCTGCGGGCTGCGGGACCGGCCGTTTCGCTTTCCCTCGTCCTCAGCTTTCGTAGTCGGCTTTCGCCGGAGGGGGACCTTGTGTCCCCGGTCCCCGGTGGGCTCGGTCCCTGACTCGACGCCCTTCGGTCCCCGGTGCCATGCCTGCGCCTGAGCAGGCACTTCGACCGCTGGCACGCCGGTCCCCGCGTCGAGGCACTCGGTCCCCGCGCTGGTCCCCGCGGTGAATTCGGCCGCCGGTTCCTGGTCCCCGGTGGGTTCGGTCCCCAGGGTCGGTCCTCCCGGTCCCCAGTCCCCGGTGAGCTCGGTCCCCATGTTGCCGCCGGTCGGTCCCCACTTCTCGGTGGGCTCGGTCCCCGAGTCGTGCTCCCCAGTTCCGGGGACCGGTCCCCGGTCCCCGGTCAGTTCGGCGGGACCGTGGGGACCGACCGTGGGGACCGCCGTGCTCTGGGCCTGCGCTGAGGGGGCGGTGGCGGGAGTGGCACTGCCTTGCGGCATGGACCAGGGAGAAGGGAGTGGGACTGTGGCGAGCGCGAGCGCGTGCCGGCGGGCGGCGAGCTGGTCGAGGAGCTGCGCGCGCTGAGAGGGGTCGGTGCCGACCGAGGCCCTGCCGACCGCCTTCGACAGCCGCCTGGTGAGCCGTCGGCCTCGCCGGTTCCGCTGCTGCTCGGGCGTGCGCTCGGCGAGACGGGCGGCCAGGGCGACAGCGCGGGTAGTGGCCCGGTCGCGGGTGATCTGTGCGGCGTCGCGGTCTCGCGCGGCGATGCCGAGGCGGGACAGGAGACGCTCGCGCGCTTCCCGTCCCAGGGTGGCGATCAAGCCGCGGGACGTGGCGCCCGGTGTGTGCACGCGCAGTTCGATGCCCATGGCGAGGTGCCACAGCATCGCCGCCATGATCGGGCCGACGAAGGCGCGGACGGTGCCGCCGATGGGACCGCTCTCGGCGTAGGAGGGGATCACCTGCACCGTGGTGATCACCCAGACCAGGGTGCCCGGCAGGCCGGGCGCACCTTGGGAGGCCAGGTTCTGGCGTGCCATCAACGCGGTCGCGAAGAGCGCGAGTTCGGCTGCGGCGAACATGCCGATGCGTTCGGCGGTGCCGGCCATGTTGAGGTAGTCGGCGGCGAAGCGCCAGCTTGTGTCCGCGCTGTAGGCGGTGCAGCCGAGCGCGGCGAGCGCGGCGACCTTGACCGCCGGGCCACCGAGACGCTTTTGAGGGCGCCCGCTCCGGCGCCGGAGCGCCCAGGCGGCCAGCACCAGCGAGAGGGCCGCGGGCACGCCGGCCGCGAGGAGGAGAGGCAGGTCCGAAGCGGAACCGAGGGACAGGACGGGGTGGGTCATGCGGCCTTTCCAAGAGGGGCGTGCGTCGAGGTCGACGTCACCGGACGGGACACCGGCTGCCGCGTGCCGGGCTTGGCGGGAGTGGGGCTGCCTGTGGTCGGGGCGGCCTTCGCCCGCTTCTTCTTGGGCCGGGGCACGCCGTAGGTGCGGTCGCGGTCGAAGACCTTGTTGGCTGCCTGCCGGAGCAGGTCACGGGCGTGCTTGTGGCTTATCTGCAGGGCAGCGGCGAGCCGGTCAGGGCGCCAGCCCCGGACGTAGGCGTGGTCGATGACGACCTGCCGCTCGGCCTCAGTCAGGTGCACGTCACGTCCTTTGAAGAACGCGCTCACCCGCCGGTAGTCGAGGCGCCGGGGCAGACCGTCGTGCCACGGGCGCCGCTCGGCTTCGGTGAGGCCGCCCCAGACGCCCTCTTTGAGGACGTTCTCCAGGGCGTAGTTGAAGCAGTCGCGGCGCACCGGGCACAGGCCGCACAGCTCTTTCGCCTCGGCGATGGCCTCGTGGTCGCGGGGCAGCGGGAAGAACACGGCGTCAGCGTCCTCGGGGTCCATGCCGTGGCACACACCGCGGGTGTGCCAGCTGGTGTCGCCGATGCCGCGCAGGCCGGTGACCGGCGCGTCGTGGGTGGTGATGTAGCGCATGGTGGTCTCCGAAGTGGTGCCGCGTCGGCCCGTCAGGGCCGGCACTGAAGGGACGCGGCGTCGGGTGCCGGCTGCGGCGCGAGGGCGTGCGCCGCAGCCGTGGCGGGACGGTGGTGTGGTGTGGCGGTGCACCGGACGGGGTGCGCCGCGCTGCGCGCCGGTCAGGCCACTGCGGGCTGCTGGGCCTGCTGGGCAGCGGCGTGGTCGAGGCGACCGGGGTGCGGGGTGGCGCGCGGGGCGGTTCCCCGTACCCCGTCGTCGGGGCCGATCCGCCGGCGGCGGCACGGCTCGCCGGCCTGGGCCAGGCACCAGTCGCAGCGGACACTCAGGGCGTCGGGCTGCCCTTGGGCGATGGCCACCTCGCGTGCTGCGCGGGCGGGCCGGTAAGGCGCGAGGGCAGCGCGGGCGGCGGGCGGTATGCAGGAGCCGACCTCCCGCAGCCGGGCTTCCAGCTTCGGGTCGATCCGGCCGCGACCGCTGGTGATTGCCCGGGACTGCACGGGCTGTACGGTGCCGGCGGCGACGGCGCGGCGGGTGCCGACCAGCTCGGCGGTCCAGGCTGCCTGGTCGTCCGGGTCGACGGACGGCGTGGGATCGGTGTGCCGGGCCAGGCGGTCACGCCGGTAGCTCTCCCACGGGCGGGCGACGTCCGCAGGCAGGATCTGGTATGGCGAGACGCGGATGTGTTGACGGGCAGCGACGCGGGCGTCCCAGCCGTGGGGCGTGGCCATCGGCACGTCGCCGAGCAGCTCGTGCCACTGAGCGAGCTGGTCGCGGGCCTCGCCCTGGTGGGTGCGGATGGTACGGGGGTCGAGTCGGCCGATGTAGGCCAGCAGGGCGGCGATTTCGCGGCGATCCACGGTGTGGCTACTCCGTTCCCGTCGGCTCTTCGAGGGCGGCGAGGAGGGCGGCCGTGTGGGCCTCGGCCCGAGTCATGCCGCCCGGCTGAGCGGGGCCTTTGCCGGACAGGGCGTAGAGGTTCGGGCGGCCCGGGGCGTGCTCTCGGGCGACCCAGGAGCGCCAGTCGGCAGCCCAGGCCCCCGCCGTCCGCGGCTTGAAGTCGGCACGGTGGGCGCGCCACTTCGCGTCGGTTGCCTGCAGGCCCTCCTCGCCGAGGCGGTCGAGGTGCCCCTGCTGGCGGGTCCAGGCGTGGGTGGCTGGGTCAACCTGCCACTCGGCAGCCGAGGTGACAGCGCCACCACTACTGCTGTACCTCCGGTTCAAATCCGGTTCACTACGGTTCTGTGTGCCGGTTTCCGGTACATCGCTGTGCCGGTTTCCGGTACGCCGAGGTGCCGGTTTCCGCCGGGAGGTGCCGGTTTCCGAATCTGCCGGTTTCCGGACCTTCGCGGGGGATTCCGGTACCTGGCGCGGGCGGATCCCGTACCGCCGCAGGGCCGAGATCCGGAGTGTCAGGGGGGCCTCGTCGGGTGACGTGTCGTCGCTGTCCTCCTGCTGCTCGCGCAGGGCCTGTGCGACGGCCTTGGCAGCGAGGGGCAGGCGGTAGACCGTGCTGCGCTGGGGGCCGGTGAGGTCGTCGAGCTGCTCCAGCTCACCGGCTTTGAGCAGTCGGGCGATGGCTTCGCGCACCGTGGACACCGAGGCGCATGTGCGCTTGGCCAGGCTGGAGAGCGAGGCCCAGGAGACGCACTGCTCGTCGGCCACCCGGTCCGCGATCGACAGCAGGACCAAGCGTGCGGTTCCTCGGCTAGAGCTGTGCTCCCACACCCACTCGCGGGCATCGCTGCTCATCGGCCGCTCCCGATCACGGGGCGGGACCGAAGGCTTGCTGAGGGCGGACTGGTGCGTTCAGACCCGGGGCGGGAAGACGTCGGGACGGAGGTGGCTGCCGCGCAGGCCAGGCGGATGGGCCTTTTACGCAGGGCAGGAGGCATGCAAGAATCCCCTTTGCAGTGTTGCCACGCTGAAGCGCCCCGTGGAAGGGATCAGCGTGATGATGGTGGGCAATCTCCGCCCTTGCCGGGGCGAGTTGCCGTTGAAAACCCGGCGCCCGGAGTTTCCGCTCTCGGGCGCCGCTGTATGCGGACCTGTATGAGCCGCTCTCTGCCTGCTGTGCTCCTCGCGTTCGCAGCGCCGGGATGGGTGCCGGGGGGCGACGAACATACGCACGCGCCAGTGTCAAGATCCAGAGTTGGTTCTTAACCTCTGTAGAAGTTGCAGAAGGTAATGCATCAAATGCCCCCGTGATTGCCTGTGATGGCTGGGACGGAGCGCCCGCCTGTCTGGTTGGGTGGGCGTATCTGGCGGTTCCGGGGGATGGGTGTCGCGGAGACGTTTCTCTTGTGGGCGCGGCAGATTGAACCGAGGTACGCTGACTAGCTGCCCTGGTCGATGGAACGAAAGTATCCTCGTTTGCCTCAGTGATCAAGTGGCAGTGTGCCGATGGGCACCACATCGGACCAGGAAGGATGTTGTTGGATGCCGGCTCGCCGCTTCGACCCCGAGCGTGTGCTACTTGCCCGCAGGGAGGGCCGCTTCAAGCAGACCGATGTGGCGAGCCACGTGGGGGTCAGCGGAGCCCGTGTCAGCGCCTGGGAGACGGGGCGTTCCGTTCCGGACCCGGAGAAGCTGCCTCGCCTCGCTGCGGCGCTTCGGCGAGACCTGGATGAGCTGTTTCCTCGGGACGGGCGTCCCGACCTTGCTGACCTCCGGGCCGATGCCGGATACACGCAGGCAGCCACCAAGACGCTGACCGAGACGAGTACTGCCGGCCCCGTGGCCGCCGCCGAGAATGGTCAGCGGCGCCTTGCGGCGGAATACGAGCCGAAGTTGGCAGATGCCTACAGCGTGAGCATCGAAGCCCTGCGGCGCGCGCAGGAGCGATCCTTCGGCATCGAAGTACCCGAGCCCGATGAGCAGTCTCGGCAGGGCGGCGGAGGGCTTCCGGAAACCCTGGCGGAGAAGATCACGTATCTGCTGGAGCGCCTGCCGGCTCCGCTCTCGGACGCACAGCTCGCGGCTCTCGGCAACGAGCGTACGGGCGGGAAGGTTCTCACCGAGGACTTGGTGCGTGACCTGCGGACCGACGTGATGAGCTGTGCGGAGCCGGATGTGCTGGATGCGCTCGCGGAGGCGTTGGACACGACCCCGGTGATCTGGTCGCAGGACGCCGACGTGCAGCGGATCATCGGAGAGACGATGTTGCTCCGGGGGCAGATCGCTGCGATCGCCGCGCGCGGTGGCGAGCAGAAGGGGCTGTCGGCGGACCTGCTGGACTTCATCCTTCATGAGGTCGACAAAGCCCGGGCCGAAGCTCAGGGTGAGGACGGGCTGCCAGCCCAACCGTAATGGGCGCGCCCAGCACGGAGCCCGGCCCGAGAGCGCTGCCTCGAGCCGGGCCCTTTGTGCTTACAGGCGGACCGAGAGTACTTGCGGGTGCTGTTCGGAACGGGCGGCCAGGGCGGCCTGCCAGACCTCGGTCAGGTGCGGGGGGATGAGCCCGCTCTCCATGCTGTCCGGTCGGCAGAAGCGGTATTCGCTCAGCTCTTCCTCCTGGAGGGTGACCGCAGCCTGGTCTTCCGGGCTGAGCACGCCGCCGTCGAAGATATAGAGGACCTGCGCTCCGTGGCCAGGAACGGTGAGCCAGGCGTGGACCAGCAGGCGGCCGATGGGCGGGGTGATGCCGAGTTCTTCGCGCACCTCGCGAGCGGCAGCCTCTTCAGGGGTCTCACCCTGATCGATGGCGCCTCCGGGGAGGTTCCAGAAGTCTTTGTAGGTCGGGTTGACGATGAGGACATCGCCGTCGGTGTTGGACAACATGACCGCTGCCGAGGCGGTCACGGTGACGGAAGAAGGGTTCATGGTCAGGTCCTGGTGATGTGAGAGAAGAGTTGCGGGGTATCGGAGGGGTGGAGGAGGTGGGAGATGCTCGCGGGGCTGGTCGCGCGGTATGCCGCGGCCACGCGCAGCAGCCAGGCGACCTCCGTGGTGAAGTCGTCGCCGGTAGTCCGGAAGGCGGCCGGTGTTCCGGCTGGCTGCCCGGCAGCCACGAGTGCGGCCTTGAGCCAGTACGCTTCAGCCGTGGCGTCGGCGTCGATCCCGCGACGTCCTTCCGCCTGGGCGAGTTGAACGGCTCGTTCGTAGAGGTCGGCTGGGGCGCGCCGCCGGAGTTCGTGCGTCACGTCGCGGATCTCGGTGACGTAGCGCCCGAGCCGGATCTGCGAAGTTGAATCGTGTGACCGCACGTCCCGGATCGTATTGAGCGCGGCCGCTGCCCGATGGCTGTGGAACAGGTTGCTCGGCTGGTACAGGGCGATTCCGTCCATGGCGAGGACCATGTCGCGCCAGAGCGGATGGAGCCCGATGACCGCTCTCGTGCTCTGGAAGTGCGCCCGCACGGCGTGGATGGCGGGGGTGACCGAGCCGAGCAGCCAGAGCAGGAAGCCCGCGTACAGCAACGTGTCGGTGATGTGCTCCTGCTCGGCGACCGCCTGCTCGGACAGCGGGTGCAGGGTGGTGGGAACCAAGAACGCGGTGCGCAGGGCCGCGTACACAACGATGATGGCCATACCGGCGGCCATCATGGTCAATCCGAGGCGCAGGGTCCACCGACAGGCATGGCGTGAGGCCCGGCCCCACTGGTAGCCGCACACGAGTGCGGCTGCCGCCGTGTAGAGGTAGAGCAGTCCCATGTAGAGCGCGAGGCCCGTCTCGCCGGCGTGGCGACCCATGAAGTATGGGCTGTCGGCCGCGGTCTTGCTCCGGTCCAGCGCCAGGAAGAACACCACGGTCAGGCATACCACCGTGGCGAATGAGGCGCGGGCGGCGACGCGGTGCACCACGGTCGAGATCTTGATGTGGCGGGCTGTGGCGTCTTCGTCGGCGTAGACGTCAGTGACGTAGGTCAGCAACACGCAGGTGCCGACGATCGCCAATGCGTGCTTGAGGAGGGTGGGCAGGTCGTTGATGCCCAGGGGATCGATCGCGGCTCGGCCGAGATCGGTCCGAAGCCACCAGGACAGCGCGAACGCAGTGAAGGCGCCCCAGAGGAAGCGCCGACGGCGGCCACGCACAACACCGGGCAGGCGTACGGCGGTCTGGAGCAGCAGCAGCCCGATGATGAGAGAGACGATCGCATCAGAGACGGACACGGTTCTTCCAGGGGGTGCGGGGACGGGGGATGGAGCTGGGGTGGGAGAGGTCTTCGTCGAGGTGGCGCAGGGTGGGGTCCTCGATGTAGTCGGTGGCGTACGCCTCGTGATGCAGCAGGTCAGCCAGCATCTCTGCGCGCCGCTCGATGTGAGAGTCGTACCGGTGACGGGCCATGACGCGGCCCCTGGCCGTGAGGCGTTGCAGAACATTGGGCGGGAAGTCGGGCATGAGCCGGGCGAGCTGCTCGAAGCTCTCCTCGCTCGTGTCGTCACACCACATGTGGGCCAACTCGTGGAGGATGATCCGCATCCGGTGAAAGGGCGTGGTGCCCTCCACGTACAGGACCAGGTCGACCGGGACGTCGTCCAACTGCAGCCACAGTCCGCACACGTCAGTGTTGGCCAGCAGATGGTCTGCAATGGGCACCAGCTTGATTCGCCGACCTCGCACGGCTTCGATACCCGCGATCAGCCCGTCCAGGGTGAACGGCGTTGGGATCGGAATTTCGGCCAGCAGCGCCTGGCACTCCTCGCGTAGCTCACGCCGTGTCGCTGCCTTCGCAGGGTGTTCACCCGCGGAGCTGATGGTCGTCCTCCACGGTCGGCTGCTGAGACGAACTATCCATCCCATAGCACGACCTAAATTGCTCGTGCCGAAGGTCACTATCAGCCTCCTCAGAGAGCGGTAGAGACGCCGTCAGGCGACCTCAAACGGTCAGCGTGCCGCGTCACGAGAGCAGGATGGCCGCTTTCGTGGGGAGTGCACGCGGTTGAGGGCGGGATTCCGTTGTTGCCTTCGGGATTCAGAACAGAGAGCGACATGAAGATCCTTTACCTGTGCAAGTCGACCGATTGCGCCAGGGAATGCCTCCCTGGCGCCTGTGACCCTAGAGCCGGATCAGCCATCTCACGGAGGCCGGGAGTTGCGCTTATCCTCTCTATGAGAACTAACAGTTCTCACAGAGAGGTGGTCGCCACTTCAACTATCGTTCCTGCGATAGGAGTAATCACTTCAACTCGCTGGAATTCAGGCCGAGATGAGGACTGGTCGTGATGATGAGTGAGATCCCAGACGTGATGGGGGTTGTGACGTGAATCCCGCTCGCGGGCGTTACGTGAACGTTACGAGTGGCGATGTTGACGGGCAGCTCCTCCTCACTCGCATTCTGCGGCAAGCCCGTGCACGTCGAAATCCATCGGACATACCAGGGTTTACCGCCGAGTTCGGCGTCAAGTCCACTCTGGGGATCACCCAAGCCCAGGCGGCGCGCCTGGCAGGCGTCTCCCGCCGGTGGTACAACGCACTCGAAGCGGGGCGCCCGGCGAACTACAGCGACGCCTTTCTGCGTGCAATCCGCCGCATCCTCGCCCTGGACGCCGACGAGTGGGACATCGTCCACCGAATCGTCCGCGGCCGGGCCCCGGACGCGAACCCCGCGAGCCCACATGACCGGCTGTTACCGCCAGCTCTCATCGCCCTTGTCGAGCAGAGTCCGACCTGGGGCATCTACCTCAGCGACCATCGCTGGGACGTTCTCGCCTACAACTCGACAGTGCGAGAATACTTTCCACGGGTGACCAAGGGCCTCAACGTTGCTGAATGGGTGCTTACTTGGCCGGAAGCCCGGGCCCAGCTCATCAACTGGCAAGAGGACTGGGCACTTCCCGCGATCGCGGCACTCCGTGCCAATGCCGAACAATGGCCGCGTGACGAGCGCCTTGGAGAAGTCATCGAGACTGTGCGCCTCGATCCGATCGCCCGCAAATTATGGAACGCCCCTGATCTGCCGACGGTCAGCTACCTGACTTCCAGTGCGCCGCGCCGCCTCCATCTTCCCCGGCATGGAGGTAAGGAGTCCGTCGTACGAATCGTTGCGCTGACGCCCATGGAGGTGCCGTCCTGCCGCCTGATGGTGATCACGCCTGCAGAGTTGGTGCCCACTTGAGGACGCCACCTCCTTTACGCTTTGGTTCATGGTGCGCTGCCAGCACTGATGTGGACGGTGGGACTATTCTTCCGGGCCACGTGAATATCCGAGGGATCTTCCACGCGGCAGTCCTGGACAGGGATGGCGGCGACACGGGGGCCGGACATCAGGACGATACTCAACTGCAGCTCACCGGACTGGAGATAAGGGTCGGTCACCGAACAGACCACGCCCACCTGGCGCGGGTGACCGCATGGATGACCAGGTCGCGCCGCTTCTGGAGCGGATCGACGCACGCGAAGGCGAGCCCGTTGTCGGCGATGCGGCGCAGATCCGTGCGCAGATGGACGAGTTCACGACGTGCCTGTGTGAGCTCGACGAGGAGATCGAGAACCTGGCGGTGACCCGGAAGACACTTCTCGCCCGCCCGCCAACGTCCCCGGAGCCAGCCGAGGAGCCGCCTGTTCTGCCGGCCCACCCGGCCTACCAGCAGATCCTCGACGTCTTCGCCGACGCTGCTGGACCATGCGTGCCCGCGACCTGTGCCAGGCCCCAGACCTTCCGCTCAAGCTGAAGAACATCGAGAGCACCCGCCGCAAGCTCAAGCGCCTGGTCAGCCTGGGCGTCCTCGCCGAGACCGAACCGGGCCTGTTCATCCAGGGCCGCCCGTAGCAGCTCTCCGTTTCATGCCACCCGTCCGTCACGGCCGCCGCACTCGCCATCCGGCTCATGGCGCGATCGCTAGTGACCCGTCATGCGGAGCCACTGAGCTCTTTCCAACTTCACGTTGAGCTGGTCAGATGCAGGGCGAGGACGGCTTGGACGAGTGCGGTGATGCGGACCGGACGGCGGCGTGCACGAGCGCCGAGTTGGTCATGGGCGGAGCCCCGCCTGCGCAGCCAGATACTCGACGCCGCGGTGGCCGGACTGCTTGGACACGTGGACGTGGGCCGCGTGCCGGCCGGACGGCAGTGCAGGGTCGGCGTGGTCGCCGCGGAAGGCGACCTGTACCGCGTCGTGGCGGGAGCCGTGCAGGCCGTGCTCGGGTCTGTCCGGCCAGCGGCCCGGCCATACGAGGAAGACCGCGTTGCCGTTGTCGCCCAGTGCCGCGATGACCCGGTCCTCGGCCGTCCCCGGTGCGAACCGTGCCGACATCTCGAGCGGCAGGTGTGCCTCCAGTTCACGGTCGTCCATGACCGGCACGTCCGGTTCGCAGCCGCCGGCGCCGCAAGAGGGTCGGGCGCCAAGGTAAGGGCGGTGCACAAAGCGGGAGTTCGGCAGCGCCGCCGCCATTCGGCGGACCTCGTCGACGCTCTCCAGGTGCGTCAGCAGTTCCGCCTCCTCGCCGCGGTGTTCCATCAGCGCACACAGCCGCATGGCCTGGCGGTACGCTTCGGCGGCGTCAGCGGTGACGTGGACACAGCGTGTGTAGCCGGCCAGGCAGTCTTCGCACATGGCCGAATGGTGCCACCCGCTGGTCCGGACTGTCGCTCGGAATGATCGGCGGACTCCGATGCCGAAGGGCGGCCGTCGGCATGGCTCCCACGATGCTTTGACGAGCAGGGCGTACAAGCGGTGCAGGCCGATGGTGTCGAGGTGGAGAAAGTCCGTCGCGAGCAGGCCGCCGACCTGGGTCTTGAGGAACTGAGTCGACTCCAACCCGGCAGATGCGTAGGTCAGTTGGGCTGACAGACAGGTGAAGCCCCTGCTAGACGGGTCTTCGACCAAGAAATCCGTCTCCTCCAGAGGCTTCGTGTGCTTGTGTACCCGTCCGGCGTCGACGTATCCAGCTCTGCCCTGCGCTTCCTGTCCGCCAAGCTCCGCCAACACCGCCGGGAGCTCGGTAGTCGGTGGAGGCGCCTGACTCCGGGCCGGCAGGCTCTGCTCACACTCGCCCACCTCCGCAACGGCCACCCCTACGCCCAGCTCGCGGCCGGGTTCGGTGTCGGCACCACCACCGCCTACCGATACGTTGCCGAGGCTGTCGACCTCTTGGCCGCACTCGCCCCGACCCTCGAGGAGGCTGCCCGTACGGCATCGACCAAGGCGCTTGTACTGCTGGACGGCACCTTGCTGCCCATCGACCGGATCGCCACGGACCGCCCTTTCTACTCCGGGAAGCACAAGAAACACGGGATGAACGTGCAGGTTCTGGCCGATCCGTCCGGTCGGCTGCTGTGGGCATCGCCGGCTCTTCCCGGCGCTGTCCATGACGTCCGGGCCGCCCGTGAACACGGCATCGTCGGCATGCTCACGGACGCCGGCATCACGTGCTGGGCGGACAAGGGAAACCGCGGTGCCGGAGGCACAGTCCGCGTTCCGTACTGGGGACGCTGGGAGACGCTCTCCGACGGTCAGAAGGCCGTCAACCGGTCTCACGCCAAGATCCGGGCCCTGGTCGAGCAGGCCGTCGCCACCCTCAAGTCCTGGCGGCTCCTCCGCAAACTGCGGTGCTCGACCACCCGCATCACTAGTAGGACTCCGTTAGGTCTGGCTCGGTCTTGGCCTTGAGCGTGACCCGCTGGGCAGGGGTTGGTGGCAGGTGGTGCAGACGCCGGTCCAGCAC
>NZ_JBVJCT010000066.1:0-12208 GCF_055588305.1 Streptomyces sp. NPDC042002
CGCCAGCATCAAGCCCGCGCCAGTCACTACAAACGACGCGGACACAGCCCCTGAAAACTGCCCAGCACTCAGAACAAACACCGTTGCAGTACTAGGTCGTGTGTCGGAAGTGAATCGTGCGCATAGGGTGTCGGCATGTCGCTGGGTCACATAGTCCTCTTGTCCGGTCGTTCGATCCGGCTCACCGAGCTACGGATGTCTTCGACCTACGGGGGGATGCTGGAGGGCTACCCGTGCAAGCGCATCAACGACCTGAAGGTCAGTTGGCTCCAGCGGCAGGCCGAACGCGCGTTTTCCTCCACGCCGGTCCATCTCGTTCCGCCCTCCCGCGAGTACCCGGACGAGACCGCCGGCGTCTTCGGCCCTGTTGAGGTGCTGCCTTCCGTGGCTTGCGTCGGTGTCTTCAACTCCGCGGCGCTCGACCCGTCAATGGACGGCTCCACCCTCGTCGTCGCCTGGTTCCAGCCAGCACCGGAGGTACCGGCGGGCGAGGACGCTGGTCTTGCCCTTCGTAGCATTGGCTGGGAGGAGCTGGCCCGGGACTACGAGCTGTAGCAACGCGTGCTGATCACAGCCACTCGTTGATGGCCGCGACCAGGACAGTGGCTTCAAAGCGGACCGCGAGCTTGTCGTAGCGGGTGGCCACGGCCCGGTGGCGCTTGAGGCGGTTGATTCCGCACTCGACCGCGTGCCGCTCGCGGTAGTCGACCGGGTCGAAATGCGGTGGCCGGCCACCGTGGGAGCCTCGCTTCTGGCGGTTGCGTGCATGGTCGGCCTTGTCCGGGATGGTGCAGCGGATTCCCCGGCGACGCAGGTAGGCGCGGTTCTTGCGGGAGGCGTACGCCTTGTCAGCCCGCACGCGGTTGGGGCGGACGCGCGGCCGACCCGGCCCGATGCGGGGTACGCGGACCTTCGCCAGCACGGGTTCGAACTGGGGCGAGTCTCCGCGCTGCCCTGCCGTGATCACGATCGACATGGGCCTTTGGCCCTGCTCGACGGCCAAGTGCAGCTTGGTGGTGAACCCGCCACGCGAGCGTCCCAGTCCGTGATCAACGGGCTCGGTGAAGACACCGCCTGGTGGTTCCTTCTGCAGATCGCCCTGCCTGCGGGCCCCGGCTGCATGCTGATGGGCGCGGCACACCGTGGAGTCGACGCTCAGGTCCCACGTGATCGCACCCTTCGCGTCGGCCAGCGACTGGAGCCGGGTGAGGACTCTGTGCCATGTTCCGTCCCGCTGCCACCGGCGGAACAAGTCGTAGACCCGGCCCCACGGCCCGTACTCGACAAGCACGTCCCGTCAGGGAACACCGGTCCGGACCCGGACCCGTATGCCGTCGATCAACTGTCGCCGAGTCCAGACAGGCGGCCGCCCCGCCTTCGTCCCCTTCGGCAACAACGGCGCCAGCACCGCCCACTGCTCGTCCGTGAGATCTCCCCGCCCCATGAGCAGGGATCATTCATCGCTCAAGATCCACTTTCGATACACGGCCTAACGGTCACCTGCCCGCACGCCCCTCGAGGTCCGCACTCCGAACAGTCGGGGTGCGGACCTCTGCGTTCATGGACAGGCCGGAAACCTCTCATTCCGACCGGGGCGGCGGGCTCTTCCTTGGTGCCGAGCAGGGCAGTTCGGGACCGGGAAGGAGATGGGCAGGTGGCCTCGTCGCGGCAGTCCCCGGCGCGTCGTGCCGGGCATGAAGCAGATCAGCAGCCGCTGGCCATGGCTTGCGTGTCATGTCTGCCGGTTGAGTTCCTGAGGACTGTCGTCGTTGCACTGCTCAGGACATTTGTGAGGCTCCCTGTGTGACACCTGTACCGCAGTATGTGTGCCTGTTGGCACTGCACCACGCCTGGTGGCCTCCGTAGGCTTGGGGCATGTTCAAATCTCGCAAACCAGGACCAGACGATGCCTGGGAAGGCATCGTCGAGGACAAAACGAGGGGCATGCTCGACGGCGCGAACATGTACCACTTCGTCAAGGTGAGGCATGTGGACGGCCAGTCCATAAAGGTGCGCATCGACCGTGGGCTGTGGAAGTCGATCGCGGTCGGCGATCGCATCGTAAAGGAGCCGGGCAGCGGCCCGGTCAAGGCGTAACCTCCCGGGGCGCGGGACGGAGAACACCTCACAACGACCCGCCAGCACCCACAGGCCTGCCACCGCATCCCCAACTCATCCAACGCCGCACGCTGCTGCTCACTCAGCTTCGCGGCCCTCCGGCGGGCGTTGTCCCAAAGGCACCCAGCTTGATCTGCTCGCCAGTGACGTACTCGCGGCCAGCTCCACCACTGCCTTCAGAAGCGGGAGCTTTTCGACGAGCAGTCCGCGTTCCCCACGGCGTCGTCCCCGTCGGTGGAAGCAGCGGCTGCGTGACCTGCGGCTTGGAAGGTTGAGCGGTCCTACCAGCCCATGTCCCGGGCTACCTCCGCCTGCGCGGCGGCGATCTCCTCGCTCGTCGAACCGGCGATGTCGGCATCGACATCGGTCTCCAGCCGACTCAGCAGGTCGACCAGGGCTTGCTTCTGGGCGGGATGGGTGATGGGGACCGCGTCGAGATCGGTACTCATCAACCAGTCGAACAGGACGACAGCATCGGCATGCCAGAGCCGCACGTTCACAGTCGGCGGTTCGGATTCCATGACACCTATCGTGCCTTGTCAGGTGTCGGACGCCCACGCGTCTTGCCCAGGAGGCGGACGGCAACCGACTATTCGGACGTGAGACTTCAAGTCCAGGTATTCGTCGCCGACGGCCCGCTCCCCGACTGGGACGCGAGCGAAGAGGAGATCGACCGGCGCGTCCATCAGCTCAACGCGATCCTGAAGCCGGTTGCCGGAGAAGAAGCGAAGGCGCTGGCCGCATGCTTCGGCCCGGACGACTGCTACGGCGTCGCCTGGACCCTCCTGCACATCATCGAGACCGGCCCGAACCCTGTCCTGACCACCGAGCCCGGACCGGATGCCAACGAGTGGCACCAGCGCCTCTGCGACCGCGCCGTGTTCGGAGGACTCGGCCCGTGAACTTGACGGCATAGCAGCGTGAGGTGTCTACAGCGTCTGGGGGGCGACGAGGCTGATGCACCGGCTCGGGTTCAGCCGCAGGTTCCCGCGCGGCGGGTTGCCGAACGCTCCGCAACCTATGCGGGTCACGCGGGGCGGGGCGCCGGCACCAATGCCCCGTCCCGCCCCGAGCCGGTTGGCTCATGCTGCGTGCAGAAATCGGACTGTGGGAGATCGCAGCCGTCGGCGTACCTTCTCCGGGCTGCTGTCAGCTCAGATCGTCGGCGTGTCGTCGATGGTCTCCTGGTGCGGTTCGACGATGAACTTCCAGCCGGTGCTGGGCTCCATGAACCGCACTCGGGTGGGGTAGATGTCCAAAGCGCGGCGGTCGCGGTTCTGGCCGCTCGTGCCCTTTCGCCCGCGGGCCGGCTCTTCGAACAGGTCGACCTTGACGTCCGGCACCGCCACGACTTCCTCGTTCCAGCGCTGAACGATTCCCGCGCCGAACGCTTCTCTTGCCGCGGTGTAGAGCGACTCCAGAGATTCCTTGTTCCCGTCGGGCACGAAGAGAGCGAGGTTCAGGAGGACGCCAGCACTCTGGAGAACCTCGATTTCTTCCCCAGCCTCGTCGGCAACCCAGATCCCACGCTCTTCAACATTGTTCGGAAGAACATGAATTTCCTTACCGAAAATTGTCCTTGCGATGAAGGATCCTCCATCAAAATACTTTCCCGGCTTCGTGAGGAAAGCCGGAGCGTAGCAGTCGAGAGAAAGATCGTCCAGTTCTGCCGAGACGAAGATCTCCTCCTGGAGGCCCAATTCTGAAACTTCCTCGGCTGTAAGACGTCGAGCCGTAATCTTTTCGGTGTTCACGCTATTTCTCCTTCTTCGCATGGCCATGGACAGTCCGAAGATCCGCTGCTCGCGGCTTGGCCACGGCTCCACCGGCAGGCCTGGGTTGGGGCCGAGGCGAGTGGTGCCGACGGCTGAGCGCGTTGCTTGGGATCGTCGCCCCGGACAAGATCCCAGACACGGGACCCGGGCGGCAAATCTTCATAGGGAAAGGCGAAGGTGACAGCATCGCGTCCGGACACCGTGGGCTTCCCGACCCGCCCCTCCGGTCAGGACACCCGCCCGCGTAGACCTGTTGAGCTGTATCGGTTTGTCGGTATTGATTTTTCGACGTGGATGTGTCAGTACGTGGAGTTTTGATAACGGCCGGTTGGCTTGCGTGAGCAGTCCCAGCGCCGGTACCAGGTGATTTCCCTGCCTGGAGTGAACGGAGTACCTGAGCGTGCCGGCGGTGTCATCGAAGGGCAGCGTCATCTGCAGCCGGGTGCCGTGGATGTCGGTGTCGATCGACGCCCCCGGAGCCGATGGTGTTCAGCCGCCCGGTGCAGCGGGCGGCAACGCCGCCACCGGAGTCCAGGAAGGCACCTGGACCCGGGTTCCGGCGGGTGCGGACGTCGGCGCTGGTTTCCAGAGCACCTCGACGTCGGTAACGGGACGGACGGCACCGCGATCCGCTCGGGCCACGCGAATTCAGAGCCCCCACACCACCGGGTCCGCCACAACTCCTGCCACTGGTAAGCCGACTTCCCACTCACCCGCAGACGCCGTGCCACCTCCGGCATGTGAAACAGCACCGGGTAGACCACCCGGTGCTGTTTCACATGCCGGAGGTGGCGGCGCCGGCGGGGGAGTTGTGGGAGCGGCTGCTCGTCGCGTCGCAGCGCGCGGCGATCGCTGGTTGAGCCAGGGTGTGCCACGCGGGCTCGGTCTACTTCGTGGCCCCCCGGGCGAAGCCGTTGTAGATGTACCGCTGGAGGAAGAGGAAGACGGTGAGCGTGGGCAGGATGACCAGGACTGTGCCGGCGGAGATTTCCTCCCAGTGGGCGCCGAAGGGGCCCTTGAACCGGAAGAGGGCGGTGGACATCGTGCCCAGTTCCTCGGAGGGCATGTAGAGGAAGGGGATGTAGAAGTCGTTGTAGACGGTGATCCCCTTGACGATGACGACGGTTGCCACCGCCGGCTTCAGGAGCGGGAAGATGATCTTCCAGTAGATGGTCAGTGCGTTCGCGCCGTCGATGCGGGCGGCCTCGTCCAGGGACCGGGGGATACCTCTGATGAACTGGAGGAAGATGTAGATCGACACGATGTCCGTCCCCGTGTACAGCAGGATGGGGGCCAGACGGGTGTCGAACAGGCCGAAGCTGTTCACCACTTGGAAGGTGGCCACCTGGGTGGTCACGCCGGGTACGAGGGCGGCTATGAGGAACAGGCCCACTACCGGCCTCTTGCCGCGGAAGTCGAAGCGGTCCACGGCGTACGCGGTCATGGAACCGATCAGAACTGTGCCCGTGATGGAGAAGGCAAGGATGAAGGCCGTGTTGCCGAGGGCCATGAGCAGGTGGCCGTCGGTGAAGGCGGTGGCGTAGTTGTGCAGGTTGAGCCAGTTGTGGGGCAGGCTCAACGCCCGGCCACTGTCGGCGGCTTCACGCGGAGTCTTCAAGGAGGTGAGGAGGACGACTGCGAGCGGTATCAGGACGACGAGGGAGGCGAGGACCAGTGAGGCGTAGACGAACGTCCGGGCGATGAAGGGCCGTCGGGAACGGTGGGTGAGGTTGCTCATACCAGGTCCACGTTGTCGTCGGGTACGAGGAGGCGCTGTAGCCACGTGATCAACAGGACGATGAGAAGCAGGACGACGGCGGCGGCTGACGCCAGACCTGTCTTGTTGAACTGGAAGGCCAGCTTGACGGTCTGGATGACGAAGGTGGAGGTGCCCGTGGCGCCGCCGGTCATGACGTAGGGGATCTCGAACACCGACAGTGAACCGGAGACGGCGAGGATGACGCTGAGGCTGATGACGGGCCGGATCCCGGGAAGGATCAGGTGACGGAACTGCTTCCACCGGCTGGCTCCGTCGAGTTCCGCGGCCTCGTAGAGCTCACCGGGGATCGACTGGATGGCGCCGAGGAAGAGCACGAAGTTGAGCCCGGTGAACCGCCACACCGAGACGCCGGCCAACGAGATGTTCGCCGATCGGGGATCACCGAGCCAGGCATGGTCCGAGCCTGCCCCGAACCACGACAAAAGGGTGTCGAGGGTGCCGCCGTCCTGGAAGAAGTACAGGAAGACGAACCCGATGGCCACGCCGTTGATCAGGTAGGGGAAGAACAGAATCCCCTTGAAGAGGTTACGCAGCCGCAGGTCGAAACTGAGGACCGTGGCGAAGTAGAGCGCCGCGGCGATCTGGACCACGGACGCCGCCAGATAGTAGAGGCTGACGAAGAACACACGGAACAGCTCAGGACGGGTGAAGAGGTCCGTGTAGTTCCGCAGGCCGGTGAGGTGGCGCTCAGGGCTCACCCCGTCCCAGTCGGTGAAGCTGTAGTAGATCATGTTGCCCACCGGTACATAGGTGAACGTGATCAGCAGCCCGACGGGGATCAGCAGGAACAGCCAGGGTGTGAGCGTGTGTATCGGAGCCGAGCGCCACGAACGCGGCGGGGCTCCGTGAGCCGCCCGGGCCATGGTGCGGCGCGGAGATGGCGGGGTGAGGTGCGCCGCAGGGGCGCGAGTCGTGTCGGACATCTCGGCCTTTCGTCGTCGAGGGGCGCGGAGACCGGCAAAGACCGGCCGTCGCGCTGTCGCCCCCGCGCGGACCCTCACGAACCCGTGGTCTTCCTCGCCTCGTTCCACCGCTTGTCGAGATCCTGAAAGAAGCCGTCCAGACTGCCTTTCTGCGCTCCGCGGGCCAGGTCGACCAGTTTCTGGCGATAGTCGGGCTTGCTCAGGCCTATCTCCGCGGCGTCGTCGATGGCGTTGACTTTCCCGGTGTCCGCCTCGGAGCGCTCCACGAACAGAACGCCGGCGGCGGTGTAGGCCTTGAGCGTGTCCGGCATGGGCGCGGATTTGAGGGCTGATACGGCCCCTTCGTTCTGCGCGTACCCGGACTTGTCGGTGAACCAGTCGATCCAGGCGCGGGCTGCAGCCTTGTGCTTGGAGTGAGCGTTGACAGCCTGCTGGTAGTCGGACAGCAGGGTGGCGCAGAACTTGCCGTTCTTCTGGGCGGGGAAGGGCATGAAGCCGATGTCGTCCGGGTTGGTGCCGGCCTTCCGCGCAGCGTCCTGCATCTGGGTGATGGCCCAGGAACCCAGCTGCATGCTTGCGACTTTCCCCTGGGCGATCAGGGTCTTGGAGCTCTCCCAGTTGGTGGTCGTGGGGTCCTTCTCGGACAGTTTGTCGTGCACGATGTCGTAGAGCAGCGTGTCGATGACGTTCAGGTCGCTGCCGGGCGCCCACGGGGAGTCGGTCGTGGCCAGCTTGTTGCTCGACTGCGGGTCGCAGCTGACCGAGCCCAGGCTGTTGGTCCAGGCGGTCAGCGGCCACAGGTCCTTGAAGTTCGTGTAATACGGGACCGAGCCGGTGGCCGCCTTGATCTTGCCCAGGTCGGCGATGAACTGCTCGGGAGTGGCGGGCCATTGCGTCACGCCGGCCTTCTTCCAGACGGCCTTGTTGTAGACGAAGCCGTTGGCGGTGCCGAAGCTCGCGATGCCGTACACCTTGCCGTTCACGCCGGTCTTGTCGGTGAACCGGTATTTCTTGCTGAGCTGCGTGGTGCTTCCCAGGGGGGCGAAGAACTTGGGGTAGTCGTCCTTGGAGATGGCGGCAGGGATCATGAGGACGTCGCCGTAGTTCTCCGTGTTCATCCGGATCTTGACCTCCCCCTCGTAGTCGGTGATGCCCTGGAACTTCACCTTCACCTTCGGATAGGTCTTGTTGAACGCGGCGGCGTACTTCTTCATCGTGCCGTCCTGCACCAGGTCCGTCCGCTGCGTCAGAACGGTGATGTCCCCGGACACGCTGCCGGGATCGGCCGGCGCGCTGGCAGCCTCTCCGGACGGCGCCCCTGCACCGCTGCATCCGGCGAGTGTCAGTGTCGTAGCGGTGAACACGGCGGTCACGAAAGCCTTCTTCGCCATGTGCCCGGCTCCCTTCCACGGTTGCGGCTCGAGCTTCCAGGTGGGCTGAGCGGCACTATGGCAGCGGCCAAGTGAACCGGTAAAGCTCGCCGTTCTCCTTTGATGCGCAATCGTTATCCTGCGATTGCGGCAACGCGACATCATCCATGCTCAGAGGTGTGCGACAGAAGGATCCAGTCGGAATGGGTGAACTGAACCGGTCTATGGACAGGGCTCCGAGGGAGGGCCTAACTTGCCTGTAGTCCGTGGACGGCGGGCGACGGTTCAGCGAGGGGAGCTGCGTCATGAAGGACATCACCCTGCTCTCGAAGGGGTGGAGTCTGCATCACGAGGGGAAGGCGCTGAGCGCCGTCGTTCCCGGCTGTGTGCACACCGACCTGCTGGCCGCGGGGCTGCTGCCGGACCCGTACATCGGCACCAACGAACTCGACGTCGCCTGGGTGGGGGAACGACCGTGGACGTACTCGACGCACATCGGCGCGGCGACCGCGCACGAACGCACCGACCTCGTCTTCGACGGTCTCGACACGGCCACCGAAATCACGCTTGACGGTGTCGAGTTGGGCCGAACACACAACATGCACCGGACCTACCGCTTCGACGTCACCGGCCGGTCCGGTGAACTGGCGGTGCGCTTCCTGTCCGCGTACACGGCAGCCGAAGCCGTGCGGGAACGGACCGGCGACCGTCCCAACGTGTATCCGGCACCTTCGCAGTACATCCGCAAGATGGCCTGCAGCTTCGGCTGGGACTGGGGACCCACCCTCGTCACGGCCGGCATCTGGCGTCCCGCCCGCCTGGAGCACTGGTCCACGGCCCGCATCGCCCGGGCACGTCCCATGGTCACCCTGGCGGAAGCGGCGGGGCGCGTGGAGGTGCACCTCGAGGTCGAGCGGTCCATCACAGGCGACGGGCGCCGACTGACGGCCCTCGCGACCGTCGCCGGCGCCCAGGCCGAAGCGCACTTCACCGGTACGCGCGCGGTCCTGACGCTGGATGTACCGGACCCCGACCTCTGGTGGCCGCGCGGCTACGGCGAACAGCCCCTCTACGAGCTGGAGGTGGTGCTTTCCACAGGGCAGGACGTGCTGGACACGTGGCGGCGGCGCATCGGCTTCCGCACGGTCGAACTGGACCGCACGCCCGACGAACACGGCACCGCTTTCACCCTGATCGTCAACGGAGAACGTCTCTTCGCGCGCGGCGTGAACTGGATCCCGGACGACGCCCTCCCCTCCCGGGTCACATCCGAGCGCTACCGCCGACGGCTCACCCAGGCCGCGGAGGCCAACGTCGACCTCGTCCGCGTGTGGGGCGGAGGAATCTACGAGGACGATTCCTTCTACGACATCTGCGACGAACTCGGCCTCATGGTCTGGCAGGACTTCCTGTTCGCATGCGCGGCCTACCCCGAGGAGCAGCCACTGCGCGGTGAAGTGGACGCCGAGGCACGTGAGAACGTCGTGCGTCTCATGCCGCACCCCTCCCTCGTACTGTGGAACGGCAACAACGAGAACCTCTGGGGGTTCCGCGACTGGGACTGGGAGCCGAAACTGGGCGGTGACTCATGGGGCGGCGGGTACTACCTCGACCTGCTGCCGCGCATCCTCGCCGACCTGGACCCCACCCGGCCCTACACCGCCGGAAGCCCATGGTCGGGCGGCTGGGAGCGGCACCCCAACGACCCGGCCCACGGCACCCACCACTCCTGGGAGGTGTGGAACCGCCGCGACCACGCCGAGTACCGGGACAGCGTGCCCCGGTTCGTCGCCGAGTTCGGCTGGCAGGCCCCGCCCGCGATCACGACCCTGCGGCGGGCGCTGCCGGGAGAGACACTCTCGCCCGACTCACCCGGCATGCTCCACCACCAGAAGGCCGAAGACGGCAACGGCAAGCTCAACCGGGGAGTGAGCCGGCACTTCGCCCTGCCCGAGGGGGACTTCGACCGCTGGCACTACCTCACCCAGCTCGTCCAAGCCCGCGCCGTGGCCGCCGGGATCGAGCACTGGCGGGCGCACTGGCCTAAATGCGCGGGCACAGTGCTCTGGCAACTCAATGACTGCTGGCCGGTGTCGTCCTGGTCCGCCATCGACGGGGACGGACGACTCAAGCCGCTCTACCACGAACTCCGCCGCCTCTATGCCGACCACCTGCTCACCATCCAGCCCGACCCCGGCGGACCGACCGTGACCCTGGTGAACCAGTCGGCTCACCCCTGGAGCACCGCAGTCGCGTTGCGCCGGTTCAGGACGGATGGTTCGGAGACCGGCCTCGGCACCTGGGAGGTCGAGGTCGCTCCCCGCTCTGTCGCGCGGACGCGCGTTCCGCCGCAGGTGGCTCTGGCCCCGGGAGCCGCCAAGGAGTTCCTGGTGGCCGACGCGGACGAGCTCCGCGCCCTGCACATAGCGGTGACGGACAGGGACTTCGACTACCCGAGGCCGAGGTTCGACGTCCGGATCGATCCGGTGGACGGCAAGGGCGATAGAGTCGACATCGTGGTCACCGCACACACCCTGGTACGCGATCTGCTGCTGCAGCCCGACCGCCTGGCCCCCGACGCGACCGCGGACCGCGGACTGACCAGCCTGCTGCCCGGTGAAGAGGTCCGCATCCGCGTCCGCGGCTGGACGGGGCGTGACCTCCAGGCCGTACGAGCTGCGCTGTTCTGCGTGGAGCCGGCGTGAGCGCTCCGTCCGACCGTGTCACCATCCGGGACGTCGCCCGACACGCCGGGGTGTCCACGGGAGCCGTCTCCATCGTGTTCAACGACAAACCCGGGGTTTCCCCCGCCACCCGCGAGCGCATCATCGAGGCAGCGCGCGAACTGGGATGGACCCCGAACAG
This sequence comes from Streptomyces sp. NPDC042002, assembly GCF_055588305.1. NCBI lineage: Bacteria > Bacillati > Actinomycetota > Actinomycetes > Kitasatosporales > Streptomycetaceae > Streptomyces > Streptomyces sp. NPDC042002. The sequence goes on from NZ_JBVJCT010000066.1 coordinate 10,832, forward strand.
CCGGGCGCGCAGCCTGTCCGGGACCCGGGTGGACACCGTGGGACTCGCCATCTGCAGGCCGGCGCGACTGCTCGGGCTCGAACCGTTCTACATGGAATTCATCTCCGGCATCGAGAGCGTACTGACCGACCGGTCCTACTCACTGCTCCTGCGCCTCGTACGAGATCTTGACGAAGAGGTCAACCTCTACAAGCACTGGTGGCAGGGTCGGCAGGTCGGCGGTTCCATCGTCGTCGACTTCCACCAGGACGACCCCCGCGTCCCCGCGCTGGAGGACCTCGGCATGCCCACGGTGGCCGTGGGCCACCCCTCCCTCACCGGGAACTTGACGTCCGTATGGACCGACGACGCCACCGCGGTCGAGGAAGCCGTCCGCTATCTGGCCGCGCTCGGACACCGCCGCATCGCCCGAGTGGGAGGCCCGGCCGCCCTCGGACACAGTGCGATCCGCACGACAGCGTTCGAGTCGGTAGGACGTGAACTCGGGCTCGACAGCGGCCCACAGGTGGCCACCGGGTTCGCGGGCGAGGACGGCGCCCGCGCCACCCGCTCGCTGCTCCTTACTCCCGATCGGCCCACGGCCATCGTCTACGACAACGACATCATGGCGGTGGCGGGCGCGGCCGTGGCGCAGGAGCTCGGGCTCGCCGTCCCCGGCGACCTGTCACTGCTGGCGTGGGACGACTCGCAGTTGTGCCGTCTGACCCACCCCCCGCTCTCTGCGATGAGCCACGATGTGCACGGCTTCGGAGCCGAGGTGGTGCGTACATTGCTTGCCGTCATCTCGGGCCAAGGGCCCGCTTCCCACCAGGTGTCCACGCCCAGCCTCACCCCGCGCGGCTCGACGGGTCCACCGTCGCGCTGAACGCGAACGCGCCACCTGCCGCGCCGCCCCCTGCGCGTCGACGCGAGCCGCGGCGACTGGAGCGACATCGAGACGCTCTGGCTGGCCGGCGACCTGCGGGACGACGACTTCGAGGACCGCTTCATCGACGTGATCCCTCCAGCGGCCACCCCGCACCGGCGTCCGGTCCGGGAGTAACGGCTCGATCCGCGCCCACTGCGTGTCAGTCAACGACACCCGGACCAACGATCCGATGACCTAAACGAAACGCCCTAGCGGCGCCCGCAACGAGCCGGCCTGTGTGGTCCCTCTCCAGTGCGAGTCGGACGTAGCTCTGGCTGCGGCCGTCGGGCAGGTCGCGTTCGGTGACCCTGCCCTGTGCATCGCGGGCGTAGGTGAAGGCGGCTCCCGCCCCGTTGCCGGGGGGGGGGGGGGGGGGGGGGGTGGGGGGGGGGGGGGGGGGGGGGGGGGGAGGGGGGGGGGGGGGGGGGGGGGGGGGGGGGGGGAGAGGGGGGGGGAGGGAGAGAGAGGGA
>NZ_JBVJCT010000066.1:12215-22089 GCF_055588305.1 Streptomyces sp. NPDC042002
TACCCCTCCCCCCCCCCCCCCCGCCCCCCCCCCCCCCCCCCCCCCCCCCCCCCCCCCCCCCCCCCCCCCCCCCCCCCCCCCCCCCGCCGAGGTCAGGCGGTCATCAGATGGACCAGCTGAACGAATGCGTGGCGGTGCACGCGCTGTTGAACCCGCCGCTGTACTTGCAGATGTAGAACTCGATGTAGCCGCTCGTGTGGCCCTTCAGCGTCGACGGGTCCAGCCACACGGTGTCGCTACCGCCCGATCCGCTGCCGCCCGACCAGACGAACCGGTGGCTCGTCAACTCGTCGCCGCCTTCGATCTTGACCGACCAGTCCATCTCCACCGAATGGCTGTCGGCCTTCGTGTCGTCGACCAGCGCGGACAGCATCAGGTCGTCGCCCGACTTGTCCGCGGACAGGTGGCCATCGCCATAGGACGCGGTGATGGTGGTGCCGGACGCGCTCGCGGTACCCGCGGTGAGCATGAGCGCGGTGAGCGCGGCGGGGGCGATGAGGAGCTTCCTGGACATTTTCATGGTCTGACTCCATGTAGTGCGTTGGACAGGCTCGGTTCTGATGGGACCCGAGCCTTACGCGGGCCAGCAACATGCCGCTAACATGCCGCGAAGATCGCTCCACTTGGGACGGCGGCGGAAGCCCGGGAGGGCACAGCGATGCGGTTCGCGGTGCTCGGTCCGTTGGACGTGCGGGACGCCGCGGGGGTGGAAGTGCCCGTCCACGGCGTACGCATCCGCAGCGTGCTGGCGGTGCTGCTGCTCAACGACGGGCGTCCTGTCCCGGCCGAGGAGTTACGGGCCGCGGTCTGGGGCGAGGATCAACCCGCGTCCGTTGCCGCTTCCCTGCACAACCTGCTGGCGCGGCTGCGCCGCACGATCGCCGATCCGGACGGGCGGCGGTTGCGGCACACACCGCAGGGCTACCTGCTGGACGCCACCGAGGACGAACTCGACTCGCGGCTCTTCGAGGCCCGGCTGTTGCGCGCGCGAAGCGCCCGGGCGGCCGGGGACTGGAAGGCCGTAGTCGAGGAGACCGACGCCGCGCTCGCGCTGTGGCGCGGAAGCCCGCTGGCCGACCTGCCGGACCTCTCGGCGGCACACACCTTCGGCGAACGGCTGCGCGAGACCCGGCTACGTGCGCTCGAAGATCGCTTCGACGCGGAGCTGCGGCTCGGCGGCGCGGGCGCGCTGGTCGCCGAGTTGAGCGGCCTGGTCGAGGAGCATCCACTACGGGAGACGTTCCACGGCCAGCTCATGCTGGCGCTGCACCGCGGCGGCAGGAGCGCGGACGCACTCGCCGTCCACCATCGGCTGCGCCGCGCCCTGGGTGACGAACTCGGCATCGAGCCGGGTCCCGCAGTCGGTGCGGCGCATCAGGAGATCCTGATCGGGGAGGAGCGGGAGAAGCGGGCAGCGCCGGCACTGGCACCAGCACAGCTCCCGCAGGCTGCGGTCCACTTCGTCGGGCGGGCCGAGCACCGCGCCGTGCTGCGCGAGGTGCTGACCAGACAGCGGAATCACTGCCCGGTGGCCGTGGTGAGCGGCATGGCCGGCGTCGGCAAGACAGCGCTCGCGGTCCATGTCGCCCGCACGGCCTCCGAACACTTCCCCGACGGGCAGCTCTTCCTCGGCCTGCACGGAGCCACGCCCGGGCTGACGCCCCTCACCGTCCGGCAGGCGCTGCTGGCGCTGCTGCGCGATCTCGGGGTGGACCCGGCTCTGATACCCGAAGACGTCGAAGGGGCCGGCGCGGCGCTGCGCTCACGGCTGGCCCGGACCCGCACCCTGCTCGTGCTGGACGACGCCGCCTCGGCCGCTCAGTTACGACCGCTGCTGCCGGCCGGCCCGGGCTGTGCGGTGCTGGTGACCAGTAGGTCGGCGCTGACCACGTTGGAGAATTCCGAGCACGTCCGGCTGGAGCCCCTGTCGCGGGCGGACAGCCGCGCCCTCTTGATCGGTTCGTCGCGGCGGTCCACGGCGGAGTTCGACCCGGAACCGACCGAGCGGCTCATCGGCCTCTGCGGCCGGCTGCCCCTCGCACTGCGGATCTGCGCCGCCCGCCTGACCTCCCGCGCCGCCCTGCCGGTCGACGCCTTGGTGGCACAACTCACCGCACAGGAAGGGCGCCTCGATCACCTGGAGCTCGACGATCTGAGCGTCCGCCGGTCCTTCGCCGTCGCCTATGTGTCACTGCAGGACTCCGGGCGCCGACAGGACCGGGACGCCGCCGACGCGCTGCGCAGCCTGGGGGTGCTGGACCTGCCGGAGTACTCGGCGGCCCTGATGGCTCGGCTGATGGACACCGACGAGGCCCGGGCGGCGGCGGCCCTGGACCGGCTGGCGGACGTCGCACTGCTGGACGAGATCCGGCTCGGCCGGTACGCGCCCCACGACCTCGTGCGGACTTTCGCCCGGGAGGCGGCCGTTGCGGAACAGCAGCCGGGCTGGCGGGAGCGGGCTGCCGAGAGGGCCCTGTGCTGGTACGCGGCGGACGCCCGCCACTCGGCCATCACCCTGGCGCCGGAAATCCTCAGCCGGCTGGATCCAGCCGCCGCACCCGAGGGCGAGGGCTTCACCGACGACCAGGAGGCGCTGGAGTGGGGGGACCGGGAGCTGCCCAACCTGCTCGCGCTGGTCGAGTACGCCGTCCGGGCCGACATCGCACCGCGCCAGGTGCTGACTCTCGCCCAGGAGCTACCGACCTACATGCGGCGGCGTGGAGCGTTCGACGAGATAGCGGCACTCGGCCGCATCGCTGTCGGCATCGCCCGCGCGACCGGCGACCTTCGAGCCGAGGCCATGGCGCTGGACAACCTCGCCGGAAATCACTTCGACAGCGGGCGATTCGATGCCGCGCTGTCCCTGCTGGAGGAATGCATCGCGCTCTGGCAGCGGTTGGGCGAACCCCTTTGGCAACTTGCCACGCGCAACAAACGCGGCCTGGTCCTTCATGAACTGAAGCGCGACGCCGAGGCCGTGGTGGAACTACGGCAGAGCCTGGAACTGGCCCGGGAATTCGGTGACAGGTTCCAGGAGGCGGTCGCGCTGAGCACCCTGGGCAACGTCACCGAGCGCACCGATCCGGCGGCCGCGATCGCGTACCACCGGCGCAGCATCGACGCGGGCAGCGCCATGGGCAACGTCGTGGTGCAACTCGCGGGACTGTGCAACATCGGCTGTGCCCATCTTTCCTTGGACGAGGCGGGCGAAGCACTGCGCTGCTTCGAGGAGGCGCTGGCGCTGCCCTCGGAACTCGGCAGCTGGAACACACAGCGCGAGACCCGGGTGGGTCTGATCCGCAGTCTGCGGCGGCTCGGCCTGCTCGACCGGGCCGCGCGGGAGTGCCAGACCCTGCTCGGGCTCGCAACAGCCGACCGGTACGGACAGGGGCTCGCCCAGCATCAGTACGGGTTGGTGCTCCATGCCTCGGGTGACAGCCGCGGCGCCGTCGACCACTGGCGCGAGGCGTTGGCGGCGCTCAACGGCAGCGACGCGACCGTCCTGCCGGAGCTGCGGTCCCTCCTCGCGGACGCCGTGCCCGGTCCGCCACCGCCTTGAACGCCGGCATCCAACGGAGTCTCTGCCGAACAGTGGTCCTGGCCGACACCCTCCGGCTTCTGCGGAGCTTGCGGGTTAATCCTCGTCGCGCCCCGGCTCGGTGGCGGTGAAGTCCCGCTGGAACAGGTCCGCAACCGGTGAGGTGGCCGGGTCCGGGACGGTGGTGCGCACGCGTCTGCGCAGGCGGATCCCGGTGATGGAGAACGTCCGCATGATCCGGGCGACCCACTTCTCGTTGACCCGCAGCCCTTTCTCGCGGAGCTCGGCGGTCACACGCGGGGAGCTGTAAGCGCCACCGGACTCGCCGTGGACCTCACGGATCTCCTCGGCCAGGACCCGGTCCTCCCACTGCCAGGCGGCCCGGGCCTTGGCGCCGGCAAGCTACTTGTAGTAGCTGGACCGGTTCACGTCCAGGACCTGGCAGAGCCGCTTCACCCCGTAGGTGTTCCGATGGTCGTCGACGAACTGGAAGCGGCTCCCTACCAGTTCATCTCTCCGGCGAAATACTTGGCCGCCTTGTGCAGGATGTCCCGCTCGGTGGCGAGCTTGCACTCACTCGCCTCGAGTTCTGCCACCCGGGCCTCCAACTGCCGGACCCGCTCGCCCGGATCAGCGGACGGTGCCATCTCCCGACGTTGGGCGGCCGGCTGCCACGGCGTTCATGGTCCCGCAGTACCCTCTCGCGCAGGGCGGCCCGGTTGACGCCCAGGTCGGCGGCGATGTTCTTGTGGGTCGCCCCGGGTGTGGACCGAACACCGAGACGCTGCGGAACTGGATCCGGGCTGCCGACGGACGACGTGCCGACGCCCACTGCGCACCCCAGCCGCGGCGGCGGGGAAAACGGTCTGATGCACCGTCCCGAGCCGTGGGGGCTCAAGACCGACCGCCGTACCGTCGTTCTTGGGTGTTCATCCGGGGATGATCGTCGGATCGCGGCAGCGCGCAGTCGATGAGCTCGCCGGTGCTGCTGGGCCGGCCTCGGCGAGCAGGTCCCCCTGCAGCGATTGCTTCGCCCGCGCGATGACGGCGCGGTGGCCAGGAATGACGGCATGCTCAGCGAAGCGACTCCCGCAATGTCTACCGGCGGTAGAATCGGCTCTATGAGCAAGCCGACGAGCATCAAGACCAGCGAGGAAGTGCGTGACCGGCTGCGTATCCTCGCTGCCGAGCGCGGCACCACGATCACCGAGCTGCTGGCAGAGCTCGCCACCCGTGAACCCACGGCCGCCGAACGCGAGCAGCGGGCTGTTGAGGCTGCCGGTGAGCTGGGCATCGAGTACACCGACCAGGTCCAGCAAGCCGGCCAGGACGCCTGGGCGAAGGTCCGCGCCCATCAGGGCGGCGCCGCCGCATGAATCTGACGGCCGTCTTGGACCACACGGCTCTGGCCGCTCTGTACCGCGCGGACTCCTTCTTCACGGGCCTCTATATCGAGGCCTCGCGCGGCACCGGCCGGGTCATCATCCCCTCGCTGTCGGTGCTGGCTGCCGAGCGGCAGGTTGCGGGCGCGGGCAGGCACGCGGCATCCCTGCGGTTCGCGGAGAACGTTCCGTTCACCGCAGCTCATGCGGTGGATGCGATGGACTGGACAAACGTGGACTGGCCGGTGGCCCACGCTGCTGTGATCGCCTGGCACGCGGTGAAGGCGGGAGAGCCCATCACGGTCCTGTCGCTGGAACCCGAGCTGTACGCGGGTACCGGCATCACTCCGCTGAATCCCACCTGACCCTGATGAGGCTTTCGGAATCTTCTCACCTGGTGCTCATGGGCAGGACGGACTTGCTCGCTGCAGCTCCCCATGGGGGAGTCCGTCAGCTGGGGCGCTAGCGATCTTCGCAGGCGCCGTAGCCGAGGGCGTCGGGGTAGCGGGCGGGGAAGTCCGACTCCCCGTAGAATCCGGTCTCCTCACGGCTCACGGACACGCCGCCCCTGTCCTGTCGGCCGATGCGGCGGGAGACGCCGCCGTCCCCGGTCGACTGGAAGACCTCCAGCTCGGCGCGGCCGTCGTGGTTGGTGTCGATGGCCCGTGCTTCGTACACGAACGACGATGACGGCATACGGATGGTGCCGGTCCGGTCGCTGCTCAGGTCGCGGGCGAGAGGCCCGTAATGCACCTCATGTACCACCATGTTGTGCTGCGGTGCGTCGCCGTTGTTGCGCTGGCTGTAGAAGACGGCCAGGTCGAGGTAACCGTCGCCGTCGAAGTCGCCGAAGGCTCCCCGCGTCTTCATGTCCTTCCTCCATGCGCCTCGCAGCTTCTGCCAGGATCCGCGGGCAGCGTCGACTTTGACAATGGTCCGGTGATCGTCTTTCTGGAAGACCACTGAGCTGGTGACCTCGTTGATCTCGTCCAGGTGTCCGTCAGCGTCCAGGTCGGCCCGCAGGGTCAGGGTGAAGCCGTCGATGGCGCATATGGCCATGGGGGCGTGGTCGCCGGGTCGGGGTCCGGTGCCCAGCAGAAGCCACGTACCACCGGCGATCACGGCGAGACTGCCTCCGAGAGCCGTGGTGAGCCGCTGGCGACGTGTACGCGGTCGCGGCAGCGACGAGAGCACGCCCCGAGGCGTGGCCGGCTTCGGGGCAGTGGAAGACGGCATACCAGGACCCTACTTGGACTGCGCTGGGCCCGCGGCAGAAAGCCCGTCTCAGGTGCCAGCGGCAACCGCCTGAGGAGTGAAGAGCAGCACTGGCCTTTTTTCGGAGATCCTTATCAACCCGCGCCGCCTCGGACGCTGGGGGCGTTTCCTGCGGGAAACGGCCCCCTTCTTTCGTCAGCGCCCGGTGTGCAGGTGCGCCTGCCGGGCGATGACCAGGCCACGCCAGCGGCTGCGGGTGTGCTGTTCACTGTCGAGCCACCGGACTGCGGAAGTCTGATCGACAGGCAGGTCGGCCATGAACTGGGCGATGTCGACGAAGTATGCGTGATCTTCGGCGGACGTCTGTTGACGCAGCCGGGTGAGGGTGGCGTTCAGCGCGGTGTGATCGTCGAGAACAGCGTGGTGGAAGGCGCCGGCCAGCTCGATCGCGGGGGCCAGCGAGGCGAGACCGGCGGTATCGGGTTCGGTGCGCAGCGTAGTGATCTGATCGTCGATGTTGGTGCTGCCGGCGTCGCGGATGAGTTCGGCCCGGCGGACGTTGAGGGTGGTGGCGCGCAGGTTGAGGCCGGCCAGGAGCTGGTGGGCGAGGTCGATTTCTGCGGTGGCCTGGTCGGGGGCGTAGAGCGCGACGGCGAATGCGCGCAGGGCCTGGTTGTGGGCGGCCTTGCCGTGCTGTTCGGCTTCGGTGCGTCCGGCGAGGTAGGCCGCGGCGGCGCGCTCGGGTTGGCCCTGGAGCCAGTACAGGTCGCCCAGCACGCGTTGGTGGCGGCCTTCCCAGCCGAGGTTCTGGGCGGTGGCGAGTGCGGTGGGGAAGTCGCCTGCCAGGCGTGCGGCGTGGGCCAGGCCGCGGCGGGCGGCTGGGGCGAGGCGGTCGCCCTGGTCGGCGACCTGCTGGTAGTCCCGGCGGGATTCGGTGGCACGGCCGGTGTCGCGCAGGGACTTGGCGCGGTAGTAGAGCGCCATTTCCTGCAGGTCGGCGGGCAGCAGGTCGGCGTCGAGGACGGCGGTGAGCCGGCTGACGGTGCGGGCGCGGTGTTCGTGCTGGCGGCGGGTGAGGGTGCTGAGGAGTTCCACGAGGGCGTCGGCGGGTGTGTCGGGCGCCGGGGGCGGGTGGGGTGACCGGTTCCCAGACGGAATCGCCGACGTAGGTCCAGACGGCGTCGGTGAGCCAGTCGAGATCGAGGTTGTGGTCCCGGGCGATGGCGAGGCCCTGGCGCAGGCAGCCCACGAGGAGCCGGCGGTCCACTGCTCGCCCAGCGCGGTGAGGGTCCGCTGGGCGGCCTGGTGCCAGTCGCGCGCAGACCAGCGGTCGTCGGTGTGATCGTCGGCGTCCCGGAGGGTGGAGCGGATCAGCCCGTGCAGGTGGTAGGGCCACAGGCCGAAGGGGCGTTCGATCAGGCGTAGTGTCGGCGCCTCGTGGGCCAGGCCGGCGGCTTGCGCGGCGAGCGGCAGGTCGAAGGCGTCGAGCAAGGACACGGAGCGCAGCACGTGCCGCTCGGGCGCGGTGAGGTCGGAGAGGGTGCGGGCGATCAGGGCGGGGAAGTCGTGGTCGAAGTCGGCCGGGGCGGGGTTATGGCCGGTGCGACGGATTTCGAGGAACCGCATCACCGACAGGTCGAGATAGAGCGGCAGGCCGTGGGAGCGGTCGGTGATGACCTGGCGAATCTCCTCGCTGATAAGCGGTTCGCCGTCGCGGGTGAGCCGGCGGGCGAGGTGGTCGTCACAGTCCTCGGGGGAGAAGTCGCCTTTACCGACTCTCGATGTGTGTGGGGGGACTCTGAACTGAGGCGACGCGTCGCGTAGATGTCCGTGACGGTTTTGAGCCGCACATCAAAGCAGCGGCTTTGCACGTCGACGGGTCGCTCACCGACGGTCGATCCGCGCGACCCCGATCTTGCTCACATTCGGCAAGAGCTGAGCGTCACGCCGGTGGCCGGGTGAGTTTGGCGGCCACGGCGTCGAGGACCCAGTCCAGGCCGGTCGCGAAGGATGTCTCGGCGTCCACGTCCGTGCTGTCGTGCACGGCCTTGGCCAGTGCCGGGAAGCGGCCCGTGGCCAACATCCTCGTCACATGCGGGCCGGAGGCGCGCCGCCAGTCCTGCTTGGACAGGCCCGTGGCGCGCTCGGCCCGCAGGTTCGCGATCTCGCGCCTGATCGCGCCGGTGGAGTAGGAGCTGACAGTCTCCACGGCGCGCATGACGGTGTCGATGTCGGCGAGCCCGTCGAGGGCGGCCAGCTTGGCCTCGGTTACGGCGAGGCCGTTGGGACCCAGGGTCGGGCGGCCGCCGAGCAGGTCGGCCATCCAATCGTGACGGAGAACGGCCTGTCTGGTGCGCTGGGCGAGGACGCGCAACGCCTCCCGCCAGTCACCAGGCTGCTCCTCGGGGAGGATCTCGGCGTGGACCTCGTCCACCATGAGGTCGAACAGCTCCTGCTTGGTGGAGATGTATCCGTACAGCCGCATCGGGCCGGCGTTCAGCCGGGCGGCGACCTTGCGCAACGACACCGCCTCCAGCCCGCCCTCGTCGGCCAGCGCGATGGCGGCGGCGACGATCCGCTCCCGGTCGAGCGGCACGGGGCGAGTCGGTGGCTCCGGCCGGTCCCACACAGTCATGGTCACACCGTTCTGTTGCGATGCAGAGCAATAGAGAAATACAGTGTATCGACATGAGACGTCGTATCGCTGTGGTCGGGGGCGGTCCTGCTGGCCTTACCTTCGCCCGTGTCCTGCACCGCCATGATTACCCCGTCGCCGTCCTCGAACGCGATCCCGCCCCCGACGCCCGCCCCCCGGGCGGCACGCTGGACCTGCATGAAGGGCTGGGCCAGCTCGCGCTGGACAAGGCGGGGCTGCTGGCGGAGTTCCAGGCGCTGTCTCGCCCCGAGGGGCAGGCCATGCGCATCCTGGACACGGACGGGACCGTCCTGCGCGACTGGCGACCCCGTCCGGATGACCGGGCCAATCCCGAGATCGACCGCAGGCAACTCCGTGACCTGCTGCTCGGCCCTCTCGACGTCCAGTGGGGCCGGGGCGTGACGCAGGTGGTGCCGGAGACCCGGGACGGCGTACTCGTCCATTTTTCGGACGGGCGACAGGAGGCGTTCGACCTCGTGGTCGGCGCGGACGGCGCCTGGTCCCGGGTCCGCCCGGCGGTCTCGTTGGTGACACCGCACTACACCGGCGTCACCTCGATCGAGACCTCCCTCGACAACGTCGACACCCGCCACCCTGACCTCGCCCGGTTGATCGGCGACGGTTCCGTGGCTGTGTACGGCGTGAACCGAAGCCTCGTCGCCCAGCGCAACAGCGGCGGCCACGTGAAGGTGTACACCAAATTCCGCGCGCCGCTGGACTGGCACGCGAACCTGGACCTGGCCGACGTCGAGGCCGTGCGATCGAGCCTGCTGGCCCTGTTCGACGGCTGGGCCGCTCCCGTCCTCGACCTCCTCCGCCACGGCACCGCCTTCGTCCACCGCCCCTTCCACGTCCTGCCCGTGTCCCACACCTGGACCCACGTCCCCGGGGTGACGCTACTGGGCGACGCCGCCCACCTGATGCCCCCATTGGGGGCGGGCGCGAACCTCGCGATGCTGGAAGGCGCCGAACTCGCCGAGTCCATCACTACTAGGCACTGTTTCTCGGATCATGTGCGGAGCCAGATGAGGAGGGCTGCGAGGGTGACGGTGCCTAGGTAGATGTAGGCGCGCTTCTCGTAGC
>NZ_JBVJCT010000067.1:0-21223 GCF_055588305.1 Streptomyces sp. NPDC042002
GTCGGGTCGGGGCCTTTTCCGTTCTTCGTTTACAGGCGGCCCGCGGCCTTCAAGGCCAGATAGGCGTCCGCGAGGGCCGGCGCCAGGTCATCCGGCAGGGCTTCGGCGTGGGTGGCTCACCTCGGTTCCGTAGACGTCGGCCAGGTGTGCCTGGACCTTGCTGGTGGTCAGGCCCGCGGGACGCACCGGCGCGCCTCCTCGGTCGGCACCGAACCGCCGCATGGTCGGTCTGCTTCGTTCCCTGCTTCTCCACCAACACTGTTGCGGCAGACAGGACTGGCGAACTCCTTCAGCGTGTGAGGCCGGGTCTGCCTCGGATCCGAACCGGAGGCGGGACACGGAACGGCGGGGGTGAAATCACCCGCCCGTACTCCACGACCCATGACAGTTGCTCGTATTGAGAGCGCCCTGGTTCCCCACGTCCGCGGGCGTCGCGGCCGTGTGCGTGCAGTCCTCGTTCCGCAGTCGCGGCTGAGTCTTCGGCGTGAGCGGCGTGCGCTCATCCTGCCTATGAGGTACGGCAGTTGATGCCCCGCCCATGCGGCTACCTGAACGAGGAATTCGCCGCTCACGCAGGCTTGGCTGCCATCAGTTCGAGGTAGTGGCGAGCAAGCTCCAGGTAGTTGGTGCTGTCAGCGACAAGGTCCCCCCGGGCGTCCGGAGCGCCGTGATCGTCGGTAAGGACGGCTTCAGCGGCCTGGAAGAGATGGAACACGCAGTGGAGCTGTCCGTCCCCGGAACCCTCCCCGTATCCGGGAGCCCCTGCCACCGTGGGAACGCGGACACCCCACGGTCCCTCGACCGCCTCCTCTGTCGCCAGACTGGCCAGGTCGGCGAGCACCGAAGCCTGTGCCCTCGCCGTACCGACGAACTGATCAGCTGCCGGGAGCTGGGAGAGCTCCACACCGCCGGCGGCAAACGCCTGAACATCTGCGTCCAGCGCCGCCTCAAGCCCCCGTACCGCCACTGCCCAGATGTCCGCCCATACCGCCACCGTCCCGGGTCGTGCAGACTGCGCTGCCGACCTCAGCGTCTCCAGCCCAGTCAGCAATTCAAGATCAGTCCTCGTCATGACGAGGATCCTGCCTCACCACGTACAGGCTCACGCCCGGAGAGCGGCACTTGTTGATGAGCGAGCGGTTCTGCCCGACCGAGTGCCCTCAGATCAGGGGCGCTCGGCAGGGACAGCATGCCGCGCGTACTCGCCGGCGACGGCGCCCACCTCACCGGTGCGCTGCCTCAGCCTTTCAGAGGGCGTGCTCCGGTGGCTGGCCCAGCGGCTCCGGAGCACGTCCGGTCCCAGGAACCCGGCGGCATGCGTCGCGCCGAGGGCTTCGTCAAGGTACAGGAGCACACTCAGCGCCCACTCCTGGTCGGTGCCTGGCTTGGATCCCTGAATCGGGGTCGTGCGGTCAGGAGCTGCTGCTGAAACTGCTGAAGAAGGGCTGGCCAGCCAGGCGCCGCAGGCTGGGACCTGAGCTACTTCGGGACCGGCCTGGGTGAGCAGGGCGGCCAGCCGTTCATGGACGCCAGGGACGAACGCGGCGTAGAGATGCATCTTGGTGTGCGCGTCGCGGGTCTCCCAGACTGCTTGGAGCTGAGGCCGCTCGGCCATGGCCAGGGGTTCGTCGTCCCCGGCCAGGGTGACGTCCCACAGTGCCTTGAGCAGTCCCGGCTTGCCGCCGAACGCCTTGTAGACGGTCTCGGGAGAGACACCGGCGCGCTCTGCCACCGCGCGGATGGTGGTGGCCCGGTAGCCGTCGCGGGGGAGGAGTACCCGTGCCGCCGTGTTGGCAGCGTGCCGGGACCCGCTGCGCGCGATAGTGATCGACGACCCGACGGGAGTCCTCCGGATGGTGCCCGGACGAGCCCCGGGCACTGGGCACCGTGCCGATCGGCATCTACGGCAGGGTGGCATGTAAGGACGGCTGAGCGCAGCGGCCCTGTTCGTTGCGGGCGTCCATCACATCCGGGGTGTGACGCGCGCCACTGGAACTTCGGGCGGGGCATGGAGAGTACCGAGTGTGAGTCATAAAGAACCAGCGGAGTCCATGCGTGCGCGTATACGGGCGGGGGACCGGGCGGCGTTCGCCGAGCTCTACGACCAGTATGCGCGGGCGGTCTACAACCATGCCCTGCGGCTGACCGGTAACTGGTCACAGGCCGAGGAGGTCATGTCCGAGACGTTCCTTGCCGCCTGGCGCGGCCGGGAGCGGGTCGAGCCGGAGGGCGGATCGTTGGGTCCCTGGCTGCTCGGTATCGCCACGCACAAGGCGCGCAACGCCAACCGGAGTCTGCGTCGGCGGCTCGCCTTCCTCGCGCGGAGCCCGCAGCCGCGTCCCGTGGAGGACTTCGCGGAGGAGGCGGCAGGGCGGATCGACGACGCACGCCGGCTCGCTCTGGTCCACCAGGCGCTGGGCCGGTTGCGCCGCCAGGAGCGCGAGGTGTTCGCGCTGTGTGTGTCGGCCGGGCTCGACTACCGCCAGGCGGCGGAGACGCTCGGCGTCCCCGTCGGCACCGTGCGGTCGAGGCTGTCGCGCGCCCGGGCCCGGCTCGCCCGGCTCAGCTCCGGGCCGGGGAGCAGAAAGACGGAACTCCCCGGTCCCCGCGGAGAGATGGAGAGTGAGGCCGCGTTCGCGGCCCTGTTCCTGAAGGAGGAGACCCGATGAACGCCGACGGTCGACGTACCGAGGACGCGCTGGAGCTGCTGTCCGCGCCGGCTGAATGGGACCTCCGGCCGGGACGACACCGCCACTACAAGGACGTCCTGATGCAGCAGATCGACCAAGACCTCGGCCGCGCTCCCGCCACCGCCACCGCCACCGCCACCGCCACCGCCACCGCCACCGCCACCGCCCCGGCACCGCGCCGCCGGCGGACGCGTCCCGCCGTACTGGTGCCCCTCGCCTCGATGGCGCTGGCCGGAGCGCTGGCCGTCACCCTCACCGGCACCGGCCACGGCTCCGCGCCGGCGGACCGGGCTGCCACCGGCAGCGCACGCGCCCAGAGCGCCTCCGTCACCCTCCACCGGATCGCCGTCGCCGCCATGGCCAGTGACGTCACGCCGGTCAGGGACGACCAGTTCGTGTACGTCAGGAGCCTGACCGTGTCGAACAAGGGAAAGTTCGAAGGGCCCGTGAAACTCGGAGCCCCGCATACGGTGGAGACGTGGACCTCGCAGGACCCCAGGCCCCTCAAGACCACGGGCTGGATGCGCGAGTCGGGCAAGGATGCCGTGATGCCCGGTGAGACGATCCCCATCGAGTCCACAGATGCCGTCCCCGCGGGCATCGACCACCCCACGTACACGTGGCTGTCCTCGCTGCCGACAAACCCCGACACCCTGCTCACCCTGCTGCGCCGCGATGTCCGCGTGTTTGACGGAGAGTCCAGGGAGCAGGCCATCTTCTCCCTGATCGGCGACCTGCTGAGTCAGACGCTCATGCCGCCGCAGAACACCGCCGCGCTGTACAGGGCGGCCGCGAAGATACCGGGCGTCAAGGAGATCCCGGACGCCGTCGACGTGGCCGGCCGGCACGGGATCGCCATCACACGCGAGGACGCCTCCTCCGCCACGCGTGACGAATGGATCTTCGACAAGCGCAGCCTCGCGTTCCTCGGCGCGCGCGGCTTCATCACCCACGACAAGCAGAAGGGCATCACGTCCGACACGCTGATGGGCAGCACCGCCGTGCTGGAGTGCGCCGTCGTCGACAGGCACGGCGAGAAAGCCGCAGGGGCCGACCGCTGAGCAGCAGGGGGCGACGCGCGGGGGGCTCTGCCGGCCCACCCGAGTTCGCCCCCTGCCTGCCGGGGTTCGCGAGGGGGCGTGCAGGCTGCCGACCGGGTTGCCGGGCGTGCTCGCGCAGCTTCGCGGGACACGAAGTCAGTGACGACACAGGAGAGCGCATGCTGATCCGCTACCCACCCCCAGCGGATTCGACCCCGGAGGACGACCAGCCCTCCGGCGTTACGTACGTGAACGGCACCCACAGCTCACTGCTGCCCGTCTCACGGAACCAGCGTGGAGCGGCCTCGACACCGCGCCGCCAGTACGCGCCTTCGAGGTCGATGGCGCAGCTGTACGAGTTGCATCGGCGCGGCCGGGTCACGCTCCTTGCTGAAACCGCAGCACCCCCGCCGCCCGCGCAGCCACCTGCTCCACTTCACCGTCGACGTTCTCCAAGCCGTTCTCGCCACCGTCCAACAGAGCGTCTTCGGGCTCCTGTTCGCCCGTCGTGCGGCTGTTGTGCAAGCGAGGGTCGGCGAGGGCTTCGATCGTGTGGGGACCGGCGGTGAGGGTGGCATGATTCTGTCCTCTCCGGTAGGCCTGGCGACGCCATGTCTACCGGATCACCGGTGACCGACGAGGAAGACGAAGGATCGATGACGCTGAACGTGGGCCAACGGGTGCGGCTGGCGGCGGACCTCCGGTTGGCCGGGTCGTTGACCCCAGCCGGGGAACCCCCGGAGGAGACAGGTGCCTTCGCAGGCTCTCTGGCCCTGGCAGCAGGCATCGAGGGCACTGTCGAGCGTGTGGACGAGCACGACCGGCAGCAGAGTCACGAGGTCCGTGAGTACCTGCGCCTCAAGTCGCTCCTTGACGACTTCGGCCACCAGATGCCGTCGGCGAGCAGAAAGCAACTGGAGGAGCAGGTGGGGGTCCTGGAAGAGCAGTGGGTCGCCTACCAGCGACGGGTGCTCCGCGTCACGGTCCGCGTCCGGCTCGACAACGGGTTCGTCCTCGACGATGTCCCCGAGGAGGCTTTCGCCTCTGCCTGACCAGGCGTCGGGGCGCTCGCTTTCCCCGTGCCGGCCTGAAGCCGGGCAGGACACTCGGGTTGGGGGTGTGGTGCGGGTCGAGGCTGTTCTTGGCGGCTTGCAGCGCCAGCGCGAAAGGGTTCGGGGCGCTGGAGGTCGCAGGCGGGGCGGTGGTCGCGGTCCACGGCGTGATGGTGGGTGATCGCGGCGAGGTGGCGGTGGTGCCGGCCGGCACCACCCGCAGATGCGGCTTGAGGGCCAGCACCTCATCGACCACCGTGCCGAACCAGCCGCCCACCCCGTACGGCCGCTCAGCCCGCTCTGACACCGCATGGCTTCAGCGCTCTTCGCGGCGTCCCGACCGTGCTGCCACTGCCTGTGCGTCCTGTGCCGTGTCGGTGCCCGGGCGAGGCCGGCGGCCTTCGTGATCGGTCTGGAGGATGCCGGGGGTGGGAGACCGCGTCACGCTCCTGCCGGATACCAGGCAGACGGCAGGCTCAGCCCCGACGGCAAAGACACCCCGTGACCCGGATTCAGGCCGTCCGGGACCACACCGTTCGCGCTGCTGAAGTCGACCGTTCCGCCGGAGAACTGCGCCTCGCGAAAGTCGACAGTTCCCCGGGAGAACTGCGCGCCGTTGAAGTCGACCTGACTGCCCGAGAACTCCACGTCACTGAAGTAGACCGACCCGCCGGAGAAGTGGGCGCCGCTGTCCACGACGCTGGTCGCCATGGCCCCCACGATGCCAGCCGCTTACCTGGCCCGGGCTGCCTGCCGCGACGACCGTCGCGAGACCGTGGCAACGGCCGGCACGCTGGTCAACGCGGTGGCCGCGGCAAAAACCGGCAACGCGCCCAGTTGATCGGCCCGGCGCTCACCGCATCGACCTGACCCTCACCCACCGCGCCGAACCAGTCAATAGCGCCACCGGCGCGGCTTCCCACGGGGCTGCCTCACCGACATCGTCGGCACAACCAGGGACTTCACCCGCCTCGCCTCGTGATTACGTGGAACCGGGCGCCGGCAAGACCCTGCTCGTCCTGGACCTTCTCCTCGGCCTGCTGACCCACCCTGACCGGACCGAGGCAGCCCCTGTTCCGATCCGCTTCTCTCTGGCTGGCTGGGACGTCGACCTCCCCCTGACGGACTGGCGGACGGACCAGGTCCACCAGAACTTCGGCGACCACGGTCTCACCGCCGTCGACGCGGCGGCCCTGGTCGAGCAGGACCGCATCCTGCCGGTACTGGACGGCCTGGACGCGATGGACATCTCTGCCACCCCGGCCGCCCGCCGCCGGGCCCTCCGCGCCCTGCAGCGGCTCAACTGCAGCGACACCACCGACATCCAGAGCAATCCGATCACCCTCTTCACTGCGTGCGTGGTCATTGACAGCATCGACTACTGCAACTCCCAGTACGCAGACACCGGCCGGTAGCCCGCGCGCTCCTACGGGGTGCCGCACTGGCGTGACCGCTCCGGACAGCAGCCGTGCGTCCAGGCTGGCGCCGACCCCGTACGACGCCCGCCGCCGTCACGGGGCGGGCGCCCGCCGGTCAGTGAGCGGCTGCTCGGCGGTGCGCAGCCCGGCCGTCCACGCTGCCCGGTGTCTGCGGTGTCTGCGGTGGCTGCGCCCGGTGCCTCAGGTGAGCTACCGACGAAATGAGGCTTGTCAGGTGACGGAATGCCGGTCGCGGGTCAGCGGTCCGGGCGGTCGGCTCCGGGGCAGGATCCGCTCGGCCCTCCCGCAGCATCCGCGCCACTTGGTCGCCACCGAGTTCCCGGCGCAGTTCCGCGTCGGTGCCGTCCTGGGTGAAGCGGACAAGCCCGGCGGGCGGAAGGGTGATGGTCCGGCTGACAGCCCGTCACAGCCCCTTGCGTAGAGGCTCTATGGTGCATGCCCGGCACGAGACGAGGACGGTACGGCTCTGGCACCGCGGCCCGGCTGCGAGCGCCGGCGACCGCCGCAGCAGTCCAGCCGCGGGGGGTGTCAGATCTGCCAGGTGCGGAGGACGTCGGCGACGTCGTAGATGCTCAGCCGGGTCTCGCGGACTTTTCTGATCAGGTCGGACAGAGCCCCGTAGGGAGGGTCGATTCCTTCCCCGGACTGGTCCATGTACTGGCCGGTGATGAAGGCGGCGAAGAGGCTGTTGCGGTGGGGGAGTGGTTCGAGGCGCACGATGGTGTGCAGGAGTGCGGCCGCTCGCCACGCGGAGTCGGGGTCGGACGTGGCGAGGGTCGGCATGCGCGTCTTGTGGCGCGCGACGGCCGCTACGAGGGCCGAGTAGTCGGTGACCGTCACGTCGTCATCGCCGAGGGCGGCGTCCTGGACGTCCAGGAGCCAGGGGACATCGATGTACAGGGTCATCAGGCGGCACTGGCTCCCTCGCCGCGCTGCGACGGAGGAATCTCGTCCGGGAACGCCTCGTCGAACTCCTCGCGCAGCCTGTCCGCCCACGAGGCGGCGCCGACCACGAACCGCTTGCGCTGCATCTCGCGGACGCCGAGGTCGTGCATGTACTGCTTGAGGCTCTTGCCCTCGGCCGCGGCAGACGCGCGCACGGCTTCCATTTCTTCCTCGGTGAAGGTCACATTCAGTGATGGCATACCAGCATGGTACCTATCCGGTACCTTCTCGCGCGACCCGTTGGGCGAAACGGCCGCGGTTGCGAAGGACGGGTCCGGTCGTGTCCCGTGCGCTGGCGGGCAGCGGGCAAACACAAGAACAACTGAGGGCCTGAGACCGGGCGAGTTCCGGCCCTCGGGAGTCGTGCATCGTCGGGGTACGAGTGCGCTATGACCTCTTCAGCGACCGCCACGCGTTGACACGGGCGGCGCGCGAGAGCGAGGACGGCTTGGGTGCGATGCTTCCCCTCGGCTCGCTCGCTGTCGTCGTACCGGCGTGACGTCGGCGGATACCCCACCAGCACCGGCTCGGCGCGCCTCTCGGACTCCCATGCATAGCCATCGAATCGAACGTTGAACCGGTCTCGCCCGACAGGGCGCGAGCAGCTGCCAGTGCCCCTGATCCATGGCTCGGGCTCAGTCCTGATCACTCCACGCGGCCACCGTGTTCCGTGCGTGTGTTGCTCGACCGCGCTCCTTTGGTACACCGCCGCGCTGTGGCAGCTCAACGGGAACCATGCGCCGAGAGTGTGTCCGGTTCGGACGGCGCCAGGCGGACCGGTCAGTAGCCGCCGCTCTGTGACGATGACGAGGTCTTGGTGATCTCCTTGCCGTCGGTGCCCAGCACGTACCACTTGGCGCCGAACGCGTCGAGCCCCTGTCCGTTGGTCTGTCCGGCCTTGGTGTCGTCGGCGAACGTGTAGAGCGGGTGCCCCTTGTACGTGACCTGCTTCGAGCCGTCACTGCGCGTGATGGTCGACAGCAGCTTGCTGTTGACGCCGCCCCCGGCGGTCGGCTTCCCGTGCGCCTTCAGCGGTGGCCAGGCCTTGGCGCAGTCTCCGTTGCAGGTGGATTTGTTGGTCTTGTCGGACTTGAAGAGGTAGAGGGTGTGCCCCTTGCTGTTGACCAGGATCTTGCCGAGCGGACCGGACTTGGTGGACACCGTCGCGGAGGACGAGGCGCTCACCGCCGATCGCGCTGCCTGTACGCTGCCTGCCGAACCGTGGCTGCTGCCATCGGCGTGCGCCACGGTGGCCGCGGACAGGAAGAGTGCTGTTCCGGTGGCTGCGATGAATGCTCGGGTGTGGTACTTCACGAGAAGTCCTCCGGCTGCGATCGCCTCGGAGTGTCTTGCGGCCGTTGCGCTTCGGCGCGCGTTCCCCACCTTCCATTACACGCCAAAGTTGACAACCTGGCCACAGGACCGTCCCGTCACCACCGCAGGCCCGCGGTGCGCGCGTCGCAGGCTCTCTCTAACTTGATGCGGAACCGTTGCTGGTTCTGGCACAGATCTTGGGGAGTGTTCGCGGAGCGTCACCCCGATGTTCGATCGCGCGAGGCGAGCTCCCGTGAGACCGCGTACGCCTACCGCCCGACAAGCGGGGATGACGCTTCGTCAGGTATCTCTTTGTCTCCGCCGCGGTCGGCTGTGGTCGGTGACGGTGCTGGTTATGCAGGCCGATGCAGCATTCTGGGACTCGCTGGTGTTCGACGGGATCGACGACGTGGATGCCGAGGCGGTGACCGTTGCCTTCGGCACGGTCGCTTGCGGATGTGTAGGGCGCAAAAAAGCTGTCGCGGTATCCTTGATCATCCTGATACGACATGGGGATGGCTACTGAAGCGCTGGATCCCACAGACCGTCTGCTTGCCGAGCGTGCTTGTGAACGCCTCATCGTCGAGTTCGTCCACAAGCTCGACCTCGGTGACCCGGGCGACGTGGCCGATCTGTTTACGGATGTCGGGTTTTGGGAGTGGGCGGAAGGTGACCGTCGGATTCAGGGCCGTGATGCACTTCGGTCGTATTTCACTGGTCGGCCTGCGGACCGGCTCTCGCGCCGGATATGCACGAACATCCTGGTCACCGTCACATCCGAGGCAACAGCCACCGCGACCACATACTTCACGACCTACCGTGTCGACGGATATACCGGTGGTTTCGTGCCCCCGCGTGCCCCGACGCAGGTCGGCCACTACGAGGACTCGTTCTGCAAGGTCGAAGGCCGTTGGCTCCTCAGCTCTCGGTCCTTGTACCTGGCCTTTGCGGGACCGACCCAGCGGCTCGAAGCAGCAGCCGAGGACTGAGCGACGCGGGCGTGTGCATTCTGCGGGGCCGCCCGCCTGGTCAAGATGAGAGCCGGCCTGTCCCGTCAAGGGCGCCTTCGGCGTCGCCTGCGGCGATGACCTCCGGTCACCCTTGACCGGCCTTTTCCGGCTCTGGGTCCGCGCTAGTAGTGTCCCAGGGGCTGGTGGTGATGAAGTTGGCCAGTGCCTGCCGGTTCCCGTCCTCACCCAGCCGGGCGGCCATCGGCTCCACCGACTTACGCTTGCCGTCGGTCAGCAGTCCCCGCAGACAGACCTGCCCCCACCGACGCTGGTCCTACGCGCGAACGGCTCGAACACCTCCGCCGCGAACGCCTCCAACTCGCCACACACCTGGTCGTCCGCGACAGCCGCCGCACTGTGCCAGGACGGATGGGCGGTGGCGTCCTGCGCGGACGGCGTGAGGGCCGGAGCGTGACCGCCCCGGCCCCCTGTCCGTTCCGCCCGCTCTACGGCTCGGTGCCCCAGACGAGGGTGCCCGACACGTATACGGTCACCTTCGCCGCGTCCGTGTAGGAGGTGTTGGCGCCCCGGCTGTAGTCGTCCGACTCGTCGAAGTTCGACCAGTCCGACTTGGCCATGCGCAGCTGCAGATCGCCGCTGTCCGCTCCAGCCGCCAGCGAACCGGAGTTGAAGCCCACCTCCAGGTAGTGGTCCGCGCCCGTGCGGCTCGGGGAAACGGCGCTCACCGAAGTCTTCACCGTGGAGCAGCCGAGCTGCGCCCAGTCGCAGAAGGTCTGGTAGCCGGCAGAGGAGGACTCCCCGGTGAACCAGTAGCGAATGGTCACCTTGGACAGGTCGACCGCGCCGGAACCTCCGTTGACCAGCTTGAGACCGGGCTTGACCTGGTTGTCACCGGTGGAGGAATCGTTGTTCTTGTACTGCGCCTTGAGACCCGACGAGCCTCCTCCCCCGCCCGATGCCTTGGTGGTGGCGGACACCTCCGCGGACGAGGCCGAGACGTTGCCGGCCGCGTCCTTGGCCTTGACGGTGTACTTGTACGTGGTGGAGGCGGCAAGCCCGCTGTCGGTGTAGGACGTGACGGTGGCGCTGCCGATCTTGGTGCCGTCGCGGTAGACGTCGTATCCCGTGACCGCGGTGTTGTCCGTGGACGCGCCCCAGCTCAGGGAGACGCTGTTGCTCGTCGTCGAGCTGACCGTGAGGGCGGCGGGAACGGTGGGGGCCTGCGTGTCACCGCCGCCGCCACCCGATCCGCTCACCGGCGGGTTGGCGTTGGCGAGCAGTTGACGGAACTGGGCGGAGAACCAGTGCCCGGCGAGCGGGGAGTTGGGCAGTGCTCCGGTGAGGTTGTTCCCGTTACGCGCGTTCCCGGTGTACGTGGGGTCGCACATCTGGTCGAAGCCCTTGCCCTCGTCGTTGTCGACGGCCTGGCTGGCCCCGTCGGACTCGCCCGGCGGCTTGGCCCACACGTAGGCGTCGATTCCGGTGTCGGGTGCGGTCGTTGGGCGCTCGCCGAGACCTGCCCCGCTCTGGTTGCACCAGTTTCCGGCGTGGATGCGCCGGTCGATGCGACCGCCGTCCACATAGGCGTCGACGCTGGTCGTCGGGCCGGGACCGGCCGGCCGGGCCGAACCGCCCCAGCCGTTGCGCGAGGTGTCGATGAGCATGCCGATGCCGGCGTCGAAGCCCTGCGCTACGAGCGCGGTGCGCAGGCCCTGCGCGTACGAGCTCTCGTCGTCGTACTGGTTCCAGTCGATCCACTTCGACTGGCGCACCGTCTGGCCGTTCACCGTGTCCGTCACCTTCACGTACGGCTCTTTGGTGGCGGAGTAGTTCGCGGTGTTCACGATGAAGCCCGTCACATCGTTCACGGTGGCGCCGTTGGTGGTGGCGGCCTTCTTGAACTCCTGTGCCGCCGGGGTGAGGTTGCTGTCCCAGCCGAGCCAGCCGTGGTGGCCGGCGTCGATGTAGTTGTAGGCGTTGGGCAGAGCGCCGAGCTTGTGGAGGGCGTAACCGACGCCCTTCTCGTAGTTGCCGTTCGCCTTCATGGTGGCGCACTGGGTCGTGGAGCCGGCGGTGCCGCCCGCGTTGGTCACGAGGTTGGGCAGCGAGTCCGGCTCGATGAGGTTGACGATCCGCAGGCTCGCGTAGGCCGGGTCGGCGAGGATCGCCGCGATCGGGTCGATGTAATCACTCTGGTAGGTGGCCAGGTCGTCGGGACCGAGTTCGCCGTTGGAGGCGAGGGCCGCGCAGTCCCGCCCCGGCAGGTCGTAGATGACCAACTGGACGAGGTTGGCGCCCTGCGCCTTGGCCGCGTCGAGGTGCGCCTTCAGACCACGGGCGTCGGCGGTGCCCTGGATCGCGGCCATCCGGTCCAGCCAGACGAAGGTGGGCTGGTCGGAGATGGCCGAACCGCCCGGCTCGGCCGCGGCCTTGGCCGACCAGTCGGGATTCACGTAGGCCTTCGCGCCGACGTAGGGATTGTCGAGTTTGGCGGCCGCGGTCGCGGTGGTCGGAAGGGCGGTGACGGACAGGGCTCCGAGGAGGGCACCGACGGCCAGAGCGGCGGTCCGCTTCGGTCCGCTTCGGCGCACGGTGGAGTCGGGTCTACGGGAAGGCATCGGCCATCTCCTGGGGAGAGCAGGCGGGTACGGTCGGCGTGCGGGGTCGCCGGCGGCCCCCCGGTGTGCTGCGGCTCGGGCAGACCGGACGGAACTCCGCCGGACGGGCGTTGCGTTCAGGCATGACGAAGGTGCGACCGCGTGCGTCGCGCAAGCCGGAGCTGGAGGGCCGCCGAACATGAGCGCGCCGCGGCGCCGTCCGGACGGGGGCCGGCGTTTCCGGCGCCACGCATGGACGGTGCCCGGTCACTGAGGTGACGGCGGGGACATGGGGGTGATGTGGGAGCGCTCCCAAGGTGCGGCGTTCGGCCTGTGGATGTCAACACCCGTGCAAAAGATGGATTGTTGACGATCCGTCACTCGGTGGCCTCGTAGCGTGACTCGCTCGCGGGCGACCCGTGTGCGCGCCGGATCGCTGCGGGCGCGAAGGCGTGGGGGCCCGGGAAGCGTCCGGCGGAGAGTTCGGAATGCGGGGGCATGCCCTTCATGGCCGGAGTGGAACGGGTGTGGCCTGAATGGCGCGTGTGCCCATGGTCGACAAGTCCGCGGAGGGACACGATCGCCGCGTGAGGTATTGACGCGAACACGCTTAGTGGCTTCCATGTGCGCAGTCCGGCTTCGACGAGCCGGCCGTCGGGAGCGGGACACTCCTGCCGGTCCGCGGGAGCCGTCATGCCGGACGCCCATCCGCCTGCCCGCCCGGAAACGCGCGCCCAAGAATGGGAGCGCTCCCACCCGGAGAGGACCCCCACCATGCGTCACCCACCCTCGTTTCGCGTCCGGCGCACCCTGGTCGCGCTCCTCACCACGGCCCTCGCGGCTCTCGTTCCGTTCACGGTGGCGGTGCCCGCGCAGGCGGCCGCCGCCCCCTCGTCCCCGTCGCCTGCGGCAGCCGCCTCCGGCGCCGGATACTGGCACACCGAGGGGCGCCGGATCCTCGACGCGCAGAACCAGCCGGTGCGCATGGCGGGCATCAACTGGTTCGGGTTCGAGACGTCCAACTACGTTGCGCACGGCCTCTGGTCGCGCGACTACAAGTCGATGATCGACCAGATGAAGACCCTGGGCTACAACACCATCCGCCTGCCCTACAGCGACGACATCTTCAAGGGCACCCAGCCCAACGGCATCACCTACGCCAACGGCCTGAACTCCGACCTGCAAGGCCTCAACTCGCTCCAGGTGATGGACAAGATCGTCGGCTACGCGGGCTCGATCGGTCTCAAGGTCGTACTCGACCGTCATCGGCCCGACTCCTCGGCCCAGTCGGCGCTCTGGTACACCTCCGCCGTCCCCGAGGCGACCTGGATCGCCGACCTCAAGGCCCTGGCGGCGCGCTACCAGGGCAACACCGCCGTGATCGGCATCGACCTGCACAACGAGCCGCACGATCCCGCCTGCTGGGGATGCGGCGACACGAGCACCGACTGGCGGCTCGCGGCGGAACGGGCCGGCAACGCGGTCCTGTCCGTCAACCCCAGCCTGCTGATCTTCGTCGAGGGCGTCCAGACGGTGAACGGTCAGAGCGACTGGTGGGGCGGCAATCTCGCCGGGGTCGCCAACGCGCCGGTGCGGCTGAGCGTCGCCAACCGCCTGGTCTACTCGGCCCACGACTACGCCACCAGCGTCGCGCAGCAACCGTGGTTCAGCGACCCGTCGTTCCCGGCGAACATGCCGGCCGTCTGGGACAAGAACTGGGGCTACATCTTCAAACAGAACATCGCCCCCGTCTGGCTCGGCGAGTTCGGCACCACCCTGCAGTCGACGGTCGACCAGAAGTGGCTCGCGGCGCTCGTCGACTACCTGCGCCCCACGAACACATACGGGGCCGACAGCTTCAACTGGACCTTCTGGTCGTGGAATCCGAACTCCGGCGACACGGGAGGCATCCTCAAGGACGACTGGCAGACCGTGGACACCGTGAAGGACGGTTACTTGGCGTCCATCAAGGCCCCGGGCTTCACCGGAGGCGGGGGAGGCGGAGATACGACGGCGCCCTCGACACCGACCGGACTGGCCGTGACCGCTACCACCGCGTCGAGTGTGTCGCTGTCCTGGAAAGCCTCCGCCGACGACACCGCGGTGACGGGCTACGACGTCTACCGTGGCACCGCCAAGGCCGGTGAGGCCACCGGCACGTCCTTCACCGACACCGGCCTCACCGCAGGGACCCGCTACGACTACACCGTGCGGGCTCGCGACGCGGCCGGCAACACCTCTGCGGCGTCCGCGTCGGTCACCGCGACGACCGCCGGCACCGGGGGCGGCTCCAGCGGATGCAGCGCAACCTACAAGGTGAGCAGCGACTGGGGCAGTGGCTTCAACGCCGACATCACGGTCACCAATACGGGCTCCTCGACGACCAAGTCGTGGCAGGTCACGTGGGAGTGGCCGGGCAGCCAGACCATCTCCGGGATGTGGAACGCGTCCTACAGCCAGGTGGGCAGTACGGTGACCGCGAACAACGCCGACCACAACGGCACCATCGCGGTCGGCGCCTCGACCGGTTTCGGGTTCGGAGCGACGCCGGGTGGCGCCGGTACGCCGGTCCTGAGCTGCCGGGCCGGCTAGAGCGACTGCCCGGGCCTGTCCCGGCCGGATCGCAGCACGCCGCACGGTGCGGCAGACGACATGGTGAGCCTCGCCGTGCGGCGGCACGCGGCCGATGCGGGACGCGGCGTCCTCCCCACCTTCGGGACGGAGAGCGCCGTCTCGCATCCGCCGCACGGAGAGGGAACCGAGCCCTCCACACCGCCGAGTGATCCGTCGGAAAGTGTGGTGGGGCCAATCCCCGACGGTGGTGGGGTCGACTCCCGACGGGCTCGCGACTCTTATCCTGCGCCAGTGCTCACCGGCGATACATCGAAGGGCCTCACCGGCTGAGGTGCTGCCCTTCGATGTGCCCGGCCTCAGTTCACGCAGGGTCTGGAGCCACTCGTGTGCGGGATACCGGCGATCCGCTCACGCCGGGGATTGCCGTGTGGCAGAACAGGCAGGCTGCGAAGAGGACCTGTCCGGGACGGGCAAGGAGGAGGCTTCGGCCGGGGGCCGTGAGCCTCCTCCCTCTCATGCCAGGGTGAATTTCTGGGCGCCGGAGCTGTTGCAGTCCCAGATCTGGAGGCGTGTGCCGTTGGCGGTGGCGCCCGACGGCGAGTCGATGCACCGGCCGGTGGCCGGGTTGGACATCGAGCCATCGGCGTTGGCGACCCAGTTCTGGTAGGCACCGCCGTTGCAGTTGGCCAGCTGGAGCGGTGTGCCGGCCGCGTTGACACCGCCGGTGATGTCCAGGCATTTGCCCAGCGTGCGCAGGGTCTGGCCGCTCCACGTCCACTTCTGGTCGAGCGAGGTCGCCTGCTGGCAGTCCCACAACTGGACCGCCGTGCCGTCACCACCGGTGTCGTCACCCGCCACGTCCACGCACTTGCCGCCCGGTCCGTAGATCGGGGTACCGATGGCGAAGTTCTGGGCACCGGAGCTGTTGCAGTCCCAGATCTGGAGGCGTGTGCCGTTGGCGGTGGCGCCCGACGGCGAGTCGATGCACCGGCCGCTGGCAGGGTTCCGTAGCGAGCCGTCGCTCTGCCGCACCCATGCCTGGTAGCCACCGCTGTTGCACGTGGCGAGCTGCAACTTCGTACCCGCGGCGCTGTTGCCACCGGCGATGTCCAGGCATTTGCCGAGAGTCTGGAGGGTCTGGCCGCTCCAGGTCCAGTGCTGGTCCTTGGCCGCCGACTGGCAGTCCCACAGTTGCACCGCGGTGCCGTCGCCGCCCGTGTCGTCACCCGCCACATCGACACACTTGCCGCCCGGCCCGGTGATCGCCTGCCCGGTCGACGAACCGCCGCCGCCACCCCCGGAGCCAGGCCCCTTGTTGTAGACGGCCACCGAGTCGACGACCAGCTTGCCGCCGGAGACCGTCGACGCGTTCGGGCCGCCACCGAAGGCGTCCGGGAAGCCGCCGCCGATCGCCAGGTCGTAGATGATGAAGAAGGGGTGGTCGACCGCGTCGGACCAGGTCGTCGCGTCCACCTGGTTGGCGTTGACGGTGAAGAAGTTGTTTCCGTCGAGGTAGAACCTGATCTGCTCCGGCGACACCGAGCGGTCGATCTCCGCCGCGTAGTCGTGGAAGCCGGTCTGGCAGCCGGCACAGGCACGTTCACCCGAGCCGATGCCGGTCGACTCGTTGCACGGCCCGCCCGGGTTCACGCCGCAGTGGAGGGTGCTGAAATCGGAACTGCGGCCGTTGATGTCCTCCATGATGTCGATCTCGCCGGACTTCGGCCAGGTCACACCGTCGCGCAGCGGCGCGCCGAGCATCCAGAACGCCGGCCAGTAGCCCGCGCCGTTGGCGGTGGTGACGTTGGGCTGCTGGAGGACGGACTCGATACGTACGACTCCGCCGGCCGGGGCACCGAAGGACGCCGACTGGGTCTCCACGCGCCCGGAGGTCCATCCGCCCCGCGGGTCGGAACCGGAGTGCAGCGCCTGGAGCACCAGATGCCCCTGGCCGTCGTAAGAGACGTTCGAGGTGCTGTTGGTCATGGTCTCGATCTCACCGGTGCCGAAATTGCTGCCCGGCCCGGTGTCGTACTTCCACAGGCTCTGGTCGATGCCGGTGCCGGACGCACCGTTGAAGTCGTCGCTCCAAGTGAGCGTGAAGCCCGAGGGTGTCGGGGGCACTGCCGCTTCGGCGTTCAGCGTCCCGGTGACGGTGGCCGCCATCGTCATGACGGCGACGGGAATCAGAGTCAGGGCTCTCTTCCATCCGCGGCGCCGTGGTCTCGCAGAGGATAATTGCATCGGTCTGACCTCCGAAGAAAAGGCGTGATCGTGTTTGTCCGCTACGCCGCCCTGGTGATCTCCACCAACAGTGAGCAGTGCACGCGCACTTGCGGATCTGGATGACGACGAACAGGGCGAGGACCGGCACCTGGGCTGCCGTGGACAGGCAGGCCCACAGCGGGTGGCCGGACTTCCATCCCTTGACCAGTGGACGCACCATCAACGCAGTTGACGGCTGGCGGGTGTTGAGCCGTGTGGAGTTCTGTGCGGGGCGACGCTATTGGACCGGACCAATGCAGTCAAGGCTGTGCAACGGACCTCGTTTTGGAGGGACGGATCTCCGTGGCTCTGTCATCAGAGGGCGGTTTCATGTGTTCTTGAGTCGTTCTATGATCGCCTGATGGTGTGGGGCTCAGCAGTTGGGTGTCGTGTCGGCCGGATTCGGTGCTTCCGTCGACCTCGTGCCGGATGACCTGCGGAAACGCGTGGCGCGCCCGACTGTGGCCTCCTCGTCCGCCCAGGAGGCATCGGTGTCCCGGACGGTTGCCTGCGGACGACCGGGCCGCACTGCGAGGCATCGTGTACGTGCTGCGCGAGAGCGTGAGCCGGCGAGACGTGCCCGCGGAGCAGGTCGGTCGCAGCGGCGTGACGGCCTGGCGGCGACCGCTCCCGCCGCGTTCGTCACCGCTCCCACGCCGGCCGGTGACACCTCCGCCGGTGCGGTGATCCCGATCAACTGGGCGGGCAGGACGGCGGGTGTCACGTCGTACGACATCGCCTGGCCGGTTGCCACCCGCGACAGCAAGGGGGCGTGGACGCCCGGCCCGCTCCAGACGTGGCGCACCCGCGCCACGGCCCGGTCGGCGTCCGGTCCGGTCATCTTTCTTGAGCTGACCGCCGAGGGTGTACTCGTACTGAGCGCTCGCGCAGTCGCTGCCGGTGAGGGCCGGACCGCCATACTCGCGGCGCTCGGTGGCCCGACCGCGGGCGTCCACGATGGTGCCGGTGCCGCCCCCTGCGGCGGTGCGGTAGCCCTCCGCTTCGGTCTTGGTGTGTCACTTCTCTTGGTCACGTAGAACCGGAAGATCGATTCGATGGCGCGTCCGGACCCGTCAATGCAGCCGGCCGCAGCACGGGGGCAGCCTCCACCAGAACGGCCAGAACATCGCGGAGTAGTCGTCCGCGTCAATGCGCCGCCTGGTCTCAGCCATGGACGTCCAGGCCGACCAGCCGGGGAAAGGCACCTCGCCCAAGTACTCAGCCTGCTGGGCGATGCCCCGCATCTCGGCGAAGGCTGCTGCCGAAAGGGATTTATCCGGCTACCCGCACCCCTCCGGCAGCCGTACCGACTCACCCGGCATCCGCCGAGACGTCACTCAACGCGCCGACCACACAGAGGAACGTTCCTACGGCTCCGCCCAGACCGGCGGCCATGACGCAGCTGACTTCGCCCGCCGGGCCGACGCGGCAGGCGGAGACGTCACCGCAGCCGTTCACCAATGGCTCGTCGAGACCGGACGCATCCGCCCCGACGCCAACATCCTCCATCTGGAAGTGCGAACCTGGCGCCCGCGCTGAGCCTGCCGACCGCGTGGTTGCGCCTTTGCACTTCTTGCCGGTGTCGATGCTGTGGCCGAACTCGGTCACGACGACGCTGTGGCTCTGAACGGGACAGGGGCTGGTCTTTCAGGTGCGGGGCGAGGGCGGCGACCTCGACCGGTTTGCCGCCCGAACGCAGGGACATGGTGGCCGCCATGCCGGTCACGACGGCTTCGCGGGCGGCGACGGGCAAGGTTTTCGGTTGGGCCGCCGCGAGCGACGAAACGCGGGAATTCGTCGGCGAGGAGTTCCAGCGTTGACATCTTTACGGGCAGTCGCTTTACTCCCGGACAAGACCGGAGCCGTGCTCCGTGTTCAGAGACACGCCCAGCCGGTATGCAGGCCTCGTGCCGCGAGCCCGGCCCGAGTCGCCAGGACGTCGTTGCGCGTCCGAGGCGGGGACGTGCCCTCTTCCTCCTGGGAGCTCATCCACATGAGCCGTTTCAGCCCCCCTTCCCGCAAGCTCACGGGCACCGTCATCGGCGCGGCAGCGCTGGTCGGAGCTCTGGTCGCCCCGGTGGCCTCCGCGCAGGCCGCATCCGTGCCCCTGCCGCCCACACACGTCGGCTTCGACTATCAGATCGGCGGTGCCTACACCCCGCCGGCCGGGGTGAAGGTCGTCACCCGGGACAACACCGCCTCCCCGGCGGCAGGCCTGTACAACATCTGCTACGTCAACGCCTTCCAGGCGCAGCCGGGTGCCGAGAGCGAATGGGACTCCGATCTGCTGCTGCGCGACTCGTCCGGCAAGGTCGTTTACGACGAGGACTGGGGCGAGGCCTTCCTCGACATCAGCACCGACGGCAAGCGGCAGCGGATCGCCGGCAAGATCGGAAGCCTCATCGACAGCTGCAAGACCAAGGGCTTCCAGGCGATCGAGCCCGACAACTACGACAGCTACACCCGTTCCGGGAACCGCCTGACGGCCGGCAACGCGCAGGCGTTCATCAAGCTGCTCTCGGCCCGCGCCCACGCGGACGGCCTGGCCATCGCCCAGAAAAACACTCCCGAACTGGCAGGCAACCACACGGCCAACGGCCTGGACTTCGCCGTGGCCGAGGAGTGCGGCCAGTACGACGAGTGCGGCGACTACACCAGCGCCTTCGGAAACAACGTGATAGTGATCGAGTACACCAACTCCGGCAGGTCGAAGGCCTGCAGCGGGTGGGGTGGCACGCTGAGCATCGTCCAGCGCGACGTGGACGTCAAACCGGCGGGCAGCAGCGGCTACGTGCGCAAGACCTGTTAGACCGCGGGCCGACTCGAGTCGGGTGCCGGCCTGCGGCGGCTGGGGGTGCCGTCGCAGGCCGGCATGGCTTCCGTTCCCGCGCTCATCTCCTGATGCCCGCTTCCGCGCCGTCGTTCGGCGGCCGGCTCACACGCAGAGACTCCGTAAAAACCCGTTTGGCGGACCACGGGGACCACTGCTAACTTTCGGGTGGCCGTGCGAGAGATTGAGGAGGTGGTACCCGTGAACGTATTGACATGGGTGCTCTCCTCCGGGGTCACGGTCGGGCGATAGGTCGTCCGGGAGCGCCGTACATGAGCACTCCCGAAAGGCACGACCATGCACTTCACTTCTGAGCAGCGCCTCGACGACGGTGTCGTCGAGCGCGAGTTCACCCTCGGCGAGATTCCCGGCATCCTGTGGACGCCCGCATCCGTATCCGCGCCGGTGCCGCTGATCCTGATCGGCCACCCTCCCCTGGGACTGCGCAGGATGTACCCCCGGCTGGCGGGGCGGGCCCGGTACTACGCGGCGGAGTACGGCTTCGCCTCGGCCACCATCGAGCTTCCCGGGAGCGGTGACCGGCCCCGTTGGGCGGCCGTCGATCAGGCCCGCGCCGACCTGCGCCGGGCGATGGAGGCCGGGGAGCCGGTAGGCGAGGAGATCGTCGACGCCCTCGTCCTGCCGCTGGTCGAAAAGGCGGTCCCGGAATGGCAGTCCGCCCTGGACGCGCTCCTTTCGCTGCCGGAGATCGGCGGCCCGGTCGGGTTCGAGGGGGGAGTGATCTCGATCGGCATCCGTCTGGCGGTGGTCGAGCCGCGCATCGCGGTTGCCGGCTTCTTCGCCGGGAGTCTCGTCCCGGCCGCCGTCTTCGAGGAGGCCCGCCAGGTCACCATTCCGCTGCGGGTCCTGTTGCAGTGGGACGACGAAGGGAACGACCGGCAGGCGGCCCTCGACCTGTTCGACGCCTTCGGCTCCAAGGAGAAGTCCCTGCACGCCAACCTCGGCGGGCACACCGGGGTCCCGCGGTCCGAGATGGAGGACGGGGCTCGGTTCTTCGCCCGGCACCTGAAGTGAGGCCGGGCCGTCAGGCCAGCGGCAGACGGTAAGCGGCGTCGGCCATGATGCCGTCATCGAGGTCAGGTCCCGGCCCTCCTCGATGACGGCGCCCGGCCATTGGGCAACCGCCCTGATCGCGGCGGTCCCGGCCGGTGGCGGTACCGGGCGGTCGGGGCGGCGCGAGGGCGATCGCCCCCAGCACCGTCCAGTACCTCGTCGTCCCCGGCTGGGCTGTGGACCTGCAGCGCTACCAGGCCCTCATGGACGCCCCGCTGGCCCCACCCGGCTGGCGAACGACCCGGCCGACGACGCGGCTTCCGGACCATGACGCGGATACTGACTTCGGCTGATTAGGGTGACGTTGGGTCGTCGAGGGTCAGGCCGGTGCCGGCTATGAAGCCGTCGAGGGTGTCGGGTCGGTATTGAAGACGCTTGAGCCGGTTACGTACGAGGGTCTCGAGTCGGTCGAGGGCGACCACGGCGAGGTTG
>NZ_JBVJCT010000068.1:0-21001 GCF_055588305.1 Streptomyces sp. NPDC042002
ACACAACGCCACACTGTGATTGGGGGGGGGAAGAAGAGGGGTAAGAAAACAAAAAACAACAACCACAGGGAAACCCCGGAGGGGCCCGCCCCCCGGGCCCCCCCCCCCTCACGCGTTGTCCGCTCGAGGACCTTGCCGCTCAAAGACCCCTGCGCGGTGCGGGCGGCAGCGCGGCGGGGACGTGGTGCATCCCGGTGCCGTGCTGGCGTGCGCCCGGCTGCCAGACGGCCGTCGCCGTCGAGGTGGGTCCGTGCTGCGCGGCGATCTGCCGCGCGGTGTGCGCCCCCGCGCTGTACGAGCTGTACGCGCCCGACGAGCTGAACGAGTTCGGACCGCGCCCGAGACTTCCGAAAGCCCTGAAGCCCAGATCCTCCTCACCGTGCCGGTCGCCCGGCAGGGTCCTGAAGGATCTGATCCACTCGGCGTAGAGCGCGTCGTAGATCGGCGTGGCCGATGGGCCGCCCTGATGAGGGTCCTGCACCGGTCGCGACGCCGGCACCTCTCTGCTCGAACGGAGGGGGGAGCCCGAGGGAGGGACCGGCTGGAAGGGCCGGTGGCCGGGGACGTCGTAGGTGTGCACATACGTGCCAACGACCTCGCCGCCCAACAGATGCGGCCAACCCGGTCATTTCGCGGGCCGTCCGGAGTGAGCGGCGCACGCGGGGGCGCGAGGGCGCTGGGAACCGCGCGGGCCACCCTCCACGGCCGACGCCACCCGCACACCCTCGCCCCCCGCCGAACGCCCGCCCGTCGCCCCGCCTTCGGCTCCCGCCGAACCCCGCCGAACGCCGGAGCGGCGCTCGTGTCTCTGGGCGCCTGGCGGACTCGCCGGGCCCTCGCGCGGCGCCGTGCGGTCGGTTCCCGGTGGACTTCGCCGGGAACCGTGCCGTGCGGTGCCTCAGGTGCCGGCGAGCGGCATCGCCGCCGCGACCAGCTTGCCGTTGGCCGCCGCCTTGTCGAGCGCGTCGCGCAGCAGGTCCTCCCGGGGCTGGCGGCCGATCGAGCCGACCGGTGCCGCGAACAGGAGCACCTGCTGGTGCTTGTTGGCGGCGGCGCGCCAGCTCTCGGTGACCTGGAGCGCCTGGTGGGCCTGCCACCAGGCGACGGGCGAGCCGCCGCCGGTGCCCGGCTGGAGCACGGCGTGCAGCTGGCCCATGGCGAGCAGTACGGACCAGCCGTGCAGGACCGGCGGCACCGAGGTCAGCTCGGTCGCGGGCATGAAGCCCTGCTCGATCAGCAGGGGCAGGAAGTCGTCGCCGATGTCGGTCGAGCCGGGCCGCACGATCGGCCCGGTCGGCTCGACGACGAGCGCCGGGTGCAACTCGCCGTTGATCAGCACGAGTCCGCTGGTGACACCGAGCACGGCCTGCTCGGGCGCGGTGCCGGCGGGCGCGCCGTCGGGGTGGATCGAGCGGACGGCGCCCTGGAGTTGTTCCTCGGTGACCTGCACGACCTGTGAGGGCAGGCAGGTGGCGTGGGCGAAGGCGAGGACGGCGGTCTCGTCGCCGATGAACAGGACGGTGCTGGTGCGCTCCTGTTCCGAGTCGCCCTGGGTGCGACACGACGTGCAGTCGTAACTGCCGGGGGCGTTCTCTCCGGCGAGCAGCCGGTCGGCTTCTTCGTCGCCGATCTCGGCGCGTACGTCGTCGCTGACGTCGAGCATGCGCGGCACGGTGGCTCCTCGGGATGCGGTGCTTGGCGGTGCCGGGTGGCTCCCGGCCCATGAATCGGGGGTTCCCGGCTCATGAAGATGTCAACGGGTGATCTGTGGCCGGAGTCACGCTCGAGAGCGAACGGAATCGAACCATCCGACGCCCAGGGTGAAGATGCCCCCGGAATTGGTTACTCCAAGTCAACTTCCGTGAGTCGTAGGGAAGTTGATTGGGTGAACTGGGTCACAGATCGCAAGAGGCGCAGGTCGACAAATCCGGAAATCACCCAATGAAGTGGGTGGCTGAAAATCGATGATACCTGCGGTAACGGCTAACTGGCCTCGAATGACAAAGAGTTGGTTGATATCGGGGCGCCCGAGTCCATAGGTTCCTGCGCTGTGTGCAACGAGCACCGCTCGGGTACGTCCGCCGGCCGATCCGCACCGGATCACAGCACGGCCGTCGGCGGACGGGTCGGAGCGCGAGCGCCGCGTCCTACGCGCAGGCCATCGCGTCCCGTCCTGGGGGACCCCGGGTGTTTGGAGAGGGAACTACATGTCCGCATGTGCCGACAGCACTCACGAGAACAGTCACAAGGCTCGTACGGCGAACAGGACACGTACGACGGCGGTCCTCGCCGGGGCGGCACTGCTCGCCCCGCTCGGACTGCTCGCCGCGAGCGGTGACGCCGCCGCGGCCGACAGTGGAGTGTGGGACCGCATCGCCC
Source organism: Streptomyces sp. NPDC042002 (assembly GCF_055588305.1). Taxonomy (NCBI): domain Bacteria; kingdom Bacillati; phylum Actinomycetota; class Actinomycetes; order Kitasatosporales; family Streptomycetaceae; genus Streptomyces; species Streptomyces sp. NPDC042002. The sequence goes on from NZ_JBVJCT010000068.1 coordinate 2,380, forward strand.
AGTGCGAGAGCGGCGGCAACTGGCACATCAACACCGGCAACGGCTACTACGGGGGGCTCCAGTTCTCCGCCGGAACCTGGCGCGCCTACGGCGGCACGGCGTACGCGCCGACCGCCGACCAGGCCTCCAGGAGCGGGCAGATAGCCGTCGCGAGCAAGGTCCAGAGCGCACAGGGATGGGGCGCCTGGCCCACCTGCTCGGCGCGCGCCGGAGCCTACGGAAACGCGCCCGGCTCCTCGGGTGCCGGGTCGGCCGCGGGATCGGCGACCACCAAGTCGGCTTCCGAGCGGCCGTCCAAGCCGACAGCCGGGTCGGCTCCCCGGTCCGCCCCGGCGAAGCGGGAACCGGCGAAGGCGCCGGACCGTCCGTCGGGCCACACCAACCGCGGCTCGTCCCGCGGCGACTACACCGTCCGCGAAGGCGACACCCTGAGTGCCATCGCCGCGCGGCACGGGACCACCTGGCGGAAGATCTACGCCGCCAACAAGACCGTCATCGGCGGTGATCCCGACCTGATCGTGCCCGGGCAGCGGCTCGACATCTGAGCCACGCTCCCCCCTCGTCCCGGGCACGGGGCCCCGCCCGGTCGTCCGACCGGGTGGGGCCCTGGGCGTGCCGGGCGCGGCTGGGCGTGCCGAGCGGTACGGGCTGCTTAGCGTGGCCCGATGTCCTTCATGCCGACCAGGCGGACCCCGCCGACCACGTGGACCGCGTCCGGGCCGTCGAGCGGACGTGTGCGGTACGCGGCCGTGGTCGCCGCCGTACTGGCCGCTCTCGTGCCCCAGAACGCGGAAGCCGTACCGCCGCCCCCGCTTCCCGGTCCCGGGGCGGCCCGGGCCGGCTACGACTGCGCGAGCGACGGGTGGCCCTGGACCTGCCTCGCCGAGTGCGAGAGCAGCGGGCACTGGCACGCGAACACCGGGAACGGCTTCTACGGGGGACTTCAGTTCTTCCAGTCCACCTGGGTCGCGTTCGGAGGGCTCGACTACGCGCCCCGCGCCGATCTCGCCACGCGCGCCGAGCAGATCAAGGTCGCCAAGAAGGTGCTGGCCGTCCAGGGATGGGGCGCCTGGCCCGACTGCTCCAAGTCGTACGGACTGCTGGGCCCCTTCCATGTGGTGAAGACCGGCGAGACGCTCGCGTCGATCGCCCGCAAGTACCGGGTCAAGGGCGGCTGGCAGACGCTCTACAAGGTCAACAAGGAGAAGATCGGCAGCACTCCGAACCGGCTGATCAAGGGCATCCAGCTCGTCATCCCGAAGGCGACGGGCGCCACCCGGACCGAGGCTCCCGCCCTGTTCGGCCCGCCCCTGAACCCGCCGGCCCGCCGTTCCGCGCCGCCGCCTCGGCCGCCTCTCCGCTGAACACGACGGCACCCCGGCGCAGTTCGTGCACGTACGTCGTCCGGCCCGTCCGCCCGCGCGGTCCCGGCGGCAGTCGCCGCTCGACGACCACCACGCACGCGTCGAGAGCGCCGAGCGACGCGTACGTCCGGGCCGCGACCGCCGGTGACCCGGCCCGGCGGGATGTCGAGGAAGACCCCGTCGAGCGCGGTGAACCCGCCGTTGGCGACGTGCAACCCACGGGCCGTCAGCGGCTGGGGCGGCGTCCGGGCGGGGCGGCGGCCGGTGTCCGCGACCGGCCTCTGCCCCCGCTGTCGTCCCCGGCCCCGCCGTCGGCCCCGTGTCACGGACTCCGCTCCTCGAAGGCCGCAGGGACTGGAATTCGCCTGCTCCCTTGCGGACAGTGGCTGTCCGCAAGGGCTGGCAGACTCGGCGGCATGTTGGAGACATCCGCACGACTGCTGCGCCTGCTCTCACTGCTGCAGGCCCACCGTGAATGGTCGGGCGCGGATCTCGCCGGGCGGCTGGGCGTCACCCCGCGCACGGTCCGCCGTGATGTGGACCGGCTGCGCGAGCTGGGCTATCCCGTCAACGCCAGCCCGGGGACGGGCGGCGGCTACCAGCTCGGCGCGGGGGCCGAGCTGCCGCCGCTGCTCCTGGACGACGACGAGGCGGTCGCGGTGACCGTGGGACTGCGCACGGCGGCCGGTCAGGGGATCGAGGGCATCGGCGAGTCCTCCGTACGCGCTCTCGCCAAGCTGGAACAGGTCCTGCCGAGCCGGCTGCGGCGCCGGGTCGGCGCCCTGAACGCCTTCACCGTGCCGATGCTGCGCGGTCCGCAGCCCTCCGCCGTCGACCCCACCGTCCTCACCGAGCTCGCCAACGCCTGCCGCGACAGCGAGCGGCTGCGCTTCGAGTACCGCGACCACGCGGGCTCCTCGACGCGCCGCGCCGTCGAGCCGTACCGCCTGGTGTGCACCGAGCGCCGCTGGTACCTGGTCGCCTGGGACGTCGACCGCGACGACTGGCGTACGTTCCGGGCCGACCGCATCACGCCCCGGCCGCCGCACGGACCGCGCTTCGCCCCCCGTAGGCCGCCGGCCGAGAACCTGGCCGAGTACGTCTCCCGGGGCGTCTCCACCCGCGCCTACGCCACGAACGCCGTCGTCCGGCTGCTGGTGCCACTGGAGGAGGCCGCCGCGCGGATCTCGCCCTCGGCCGGGACCCTGGAGGCTTCGGGGAAGGACAGCTGCGTTCTGCGCACCGGGGCGGCGAGTCTCGACGTCATGGTCATCCACGTGATGCTGATGGGATTCGAGTTCGAGATCCTTGAGCCCGCCGAACTCTTCGACGCGATCAGGACGGCCCGGGACCGGCTGTCGCGCGCCTTGGAGAGGCCGGGTCCCGAGGGGGCGTCGATCACGGCCGACGTGCCGTAGGGGACACCCCGGGTACCGGCGGCGGCCGTGCGGGGGTTCTGTGCTCGAAGCGTGTATTTCTTATGCGGTGTCAGCTTCCGCGGCGCGCGGCGGAATCGGAGCGGATCGGAATGGAAAAGCATCACCGAACGCGTGGCAGCACATCGACCGCACATTCCAGAGGGCTATTCGGGACTTCCGTACGACGACTCCGAATTACGTTCGAAGGCGTGCGGAACGCGTAGGGAGCCCCTCATACGGGTGATGGAGTTCGGCGAAACACGTGTCGTGATCCTGTGACAGAAGTGTGACCGGCGGTGGATAGGTGACGCTTGGTCGCCGATCGGGCTTCCACCGCCGGGGCGCGCCGCCTAACGTGGCGGTCATGGCACCCATTCCCCCCTCTCGCACAGAGCCGCAGGACAGTCCGGAGAGTTATGTCGGACTGGAGGTGAGCAGCGCCGAGGAGCGCGCGCGGGAGCACGGCTGGTCATCGGTGCGCTCGCTGCCGCCCGGCGTGATCATCACTATGGAGTACCTGGTGGGGCGGCTGAACTTCGAGGTCACCGACGGTACGGTCACGCGCTGCTGGAAGGGCTGAGCGCCCGGCCGCGGAGCGGCGCGCGCCCGCTCCGGCTCCGGAGCGCCGGAACAGCGGTCAGCGCCGCGACAGGATGTGCGAAGGCCCCCGGCTCGTTGAGCCGGGGGCCTTCGCGGTGCGGGGAGAGGTCGTGCGTACCGGCCCCGCGGTCTTCAGCTCCCTGTCAGGGGGCGGGCCGTTGCGGCCGTGGCCGCGCGCGCCGGACGGTCCGGGTGCTGCGGGCGGCGGCTGCCCGCCGGTGTGACCGGGGTGCGCTCCGAGCGGGCGGTGTGCGGGCCCGGCGCCAGGTGGACGGGGGCTCTGGGCGGACGGGACGCGACGGTCTCGCGGGCCGGCACCTCGCCGTCCACGACGGCCGGCCGCGGGGACATGACCGGTGCGCCGACCGGCGAGGGCGCGGGTGCCGGTGTGGGCGCCGGCGCCGTACGGCCGCGACGGGCGCGCCACAGGTCGCGCAGCGAGAAGATCCCGGCCTCGGAGCGGGCGATCAGCGGCTCGCACCAGGGCAGCGCCAGCAGGATCAACAGGCCCGCGGCCCAGCCCAGCAGGACATCGCTCAGCCAGTGCGTACCCAGGTACACGGTGGTGAGGCCGACGCCGAGCGAGGTCACGGCGGACAGCGCGGAGAGCCAGCGTCTGGCTCTCGGCGTCGACGCCAGATAGGCCAGGATTCCCCAGGTCACGACGGCGTTGGCGGTGTGGCCCGAAGGAAATATATCGCCGCCCAGGCCCATTTCGTTCGAGCCGATGGTGATGGCGTAGTGCGGGCCGAGACGGCCCATGCCGAGCTTCGCGGCGCCGACCGTGATGTTGAGCAGCAGCAGGGACGCGCCCAGGGTGAGCAGCGGGCGCAGCGTGTGCTGCCGCCAGGAGCGCCAGCCCAGCCACGAGGCGACCATCACGGCGGTGGGGCCGCGCTGGCCGAGCACCACGTAGTAGTCCAGGAACGCGTGGATCTCCGGCCACTGCTGGTAGGGCCGGAAGAACATGACCTGCCAGTCGAACCGGACCAGCCACGACGTGATCGCCACGGCCCACACGATCGCCAGGTAGAAGGCCAGGGTCGCCGCGAAGAGGACAACCCTGTGCCGACTCATCTTCGGCACATCGATGTGGGCCGGTCGTTCCGGCTCACGGTCCAGCCGGGCGAAGACCCGGTCCAGACGGGTGAGGTTTCGTTCGGTACGCACTCAATCGACGTTACAGCGAGTGAGCTGCGGTCCAGGCCGATTCACTCGGTTTGTGATGACGATGTGATGTGGGATTCCTCTCAGGATCATGTTCATTTCCAATGAATCTCTAATCCGCGGCGCATGGATCCTTCAATTCCATTGATCCCTGGAGGCCTTCGATTTTATGGCACTTTTATATTCGTTCACCGAATGATGGGGTGGAATTCCCCGGCCGCTCACCGGCCCGGACGGGCTGCCGCCGGGCCGGTCACGGCGGTCCCGAGCCGTTCAGCCAGAAGGCCCCGTAGACCGCCGAGGCCACCGCGACGCCCCCGAGAAGCAACGCCGACCTGGAGGTGCGCAGCCGGGCCAGGGCGAGCGCGAGCGGGAACAGGAGAGGGAAGGCGGGCAGCAGCAGGCGTGGTTTCGAGCCGAAGTAGCTCGACGCGCACAGGGCGAGCGCGAGGACGACCCCCGCGTAGGCCAGCAACGCCGGCGGCTGTCCCTGGCGTACACATGTCACGTAGAGCCACAGGACCAGCGCGACCCCGACGATCAGCCCGGCACCGGCCAGGGCGGACGGGAACGAGGTGAGCTTTTCGGCCACGAAGCGGCCGAAGGCGTAACCGCCGTCGAAGCCGTTGCGCCAGCCCGCCTGGACGTCGAGATAGCCGAGCGGGCCCTTGCCGGTGCGGTGTCCCACCCACAGCACGTAACCGGCGGCGCCGAGCGGCGCGATGATCATGGCGAGGGCGCGCCGCCACCCGCGCGCGCCGTCCGTCCGGGGCGTGCTTCCGCCCCGCGGGCGTTCTCCCACGAACGAGGTAATCGCCGCCACCCACAGGGCCGCGACCACCGCGACCCCCACCGGCCGTGTCAGCCCGGCGAACGCGGCGAGCAGGCCCGCGGTCAGCCAGCGGCCGGTCAGCACCGCGTACAGCGACCACGCGGCGAGCGCCGTGAACAGTGACTCGCTGTACGCCATCGACTGCACGATCCCGACGGGGAGGGCCGCCCACACCAGCGCGGCGCACACTCCGGCCCGGCGGCCGTGCACATGGTCGGCGACCGCGAAGATCCCCCAGGCCGCGGCGAGCGAGGCCACCGCGCTGACCAGCAGGCCCGCGTCCGGGTACGACAGCGGGCTCACCGCCGCGACGAGCCGCTCCAGCCAGGGCAGCAGCGGGAAGAACGCGAGGTTCGCGTGCACGTCCCCGTTCGGGAGGCGGACCTCGTAGCCGTAGCCGAGCTCGGCTACCCGGGTGTACCAGAGCGAGTCCCAGCGCTGCGCCAGCAGCCGGTGGGCGCTCCTGCCGTTCGCCGCGCTCCACACGGCGAGGGTGATCAGGCCCAGGGCACGTACGGCCGCGTACCCCAGGAGAGCGGGTGCGGCGCGGCGCAGGGCGCCCGCGCGCGGCGGTGTCGGGGCGGGCGTCTCCGGATCGGTCACGGGCTCGATTATCGGCGGACCCCGGAACCGGCGGGCCGCCCGGGGCGGCTGAGCGACGGGGGCATGGCGTACGCCACACTCCTGGCCAGGCGAACCTGAGAGGTCCGCCACATGTCCTCGGCGAGAACTCGCGTACGCTGACGGCTCACTCGCCTTTGTTGCGTGGGCCCGGGACTCCGCTCTCCGGGCCGCAACCCCAGGGAGTCCCCACCCTGCGGATCCGCAGAACGCGAGGGAACCTCTGGAGGTACGTACATGTCCGGGACGACCACGGCCGCTGCGCGATGCCGTCGGGAGACCGGGGTCGGTGCCAACCGCTGGGTCGTCCTCGTCGTCCTGTGCGTCAGCCTGCTGCTGGTCGCCCTCGACGCCACCGTGCTCCATGTGGCGGTCCCCGCCGTCACCGAGGACCTGAAGCCAGGCGCGATAGAACTGCTCTGGATCGTCGACGTCTATCCGCTCGTCTGCGCCTCGCTCCTCATTCTCTTCGGCACGCTCGGTGACCGCGTCGGCCGCCGGCGTGTCCTCCTCCTCGGTTACGCCCTCTTCGGCGTCGCCTCCGGCATCGCGGCCTTCTCCGGGAGCGCACAGCTCCTGATAGGCGCCCGCGCCCTGCTCGGCGTCGGCGGCGCGATGATCATGCCCGCCACGCTGTCGATCCTGCGCCAGGTCTTCCCCGACCGGCGCGAGCGGGCGTTCGCGATCGGCATCTGGAGCGCGGTCGCCGCCGTCGGCGCGGCGGTCGGACCACTGCTCGGCGGCTTCCTCCTCGAACACTTCTGGTGGGGATCGGTCTTCCTCGTCAACATCCCGCTGATGATCGTCAGCCTGCCGGTCGGACGGCTGCTGCTGCCCGAGTCCCGAGGTGACCGCGACGGTCCCTGGGACGTCGTCGGTGCGCTGATGGCCGCCGCCGGTCTGTTCGGACTCGTCCTCGGCGTGAAGCGCCTCGGCGGTGGCGAAGCCCCCCTCAGCCCGTTCACCCTCGCCCCGCTGCTCCTCGGCGGGGTCCTGATGGCCGTCTTCGTACGGCGGCAGCGGCGGCGCGCGCACCCGCTGGTGGACCTGCGCATGTTCGCGCGTCCGGCCTTCAGCACGTCGGTGGGCTGCATCGTCCTCGCCATGCTCGCCCTGGTGGGACTCGAACTGATCGCCGCGCAGTACTTGCAGCTCGTGCTCGGACTGTCCCCCCTCCAGACCGGACTGCGGCTGCTGCCCCTCACCGTCGCGGCGATGGCCGCCGGGCTCGCGGGGGCGAAACTGCTGCGCCGGTTCGGGCCGCGCGCGATGGTCTGCTTCGGTTTCTGTCTCACCGCGGCCGCCGTGGTCACGCTCACCGCGATGGGCGGGAACGACAACACCGGGCTGCTGCTCTTCGGCTTCGTGCTGCTCGGCTTCGGCCTGGAGACCACGCTCTTCGGGGCGTACGAGTCCATGCTGAGCGAGGCCCCGCAGGCCCAGTCGGGCGGCGCGGCGGCGATCGGCGAGACCTCGTACCAACTGGGCGCGGGGCTGGGGATCGCACTGCTGGGCAGTGTGATGAACGCGGCGTACGCGCCCGGACTGTCGTCCGTCCCCGGCGTCGGTGCGGCCGATTCGGCGGCGGCGGGACACTCGCTCGGCGAGGCGTACCAGGTCGCCGACAGGCTCGGAGGCCCGACCGGCGGCGCCCTGCGGCAGGCCGCCCGGGACTCCTTCGTGCACGGACTGCATGTGACGCTGCTGGTGAGCGCGGGACTGTTGCTCCTGGGCGCCGTGATGGCGCTGCGGCTGCCGCGGGTCATGGACTGCGGGGCACCCGCGACGAGCTCCGCCCCGGACGCGAGCCTCGTCCAGGCCGGGACCGGCTCCGGAGCGGACCCCTCCGCCTCGGGCCCGGCCGGGATCCCGGTTCCCCGGGACATCACCGAGACCCGCGTCTCCGCGTAGTAGGTCTTCCCGGCCTTGCGCCGTTCCCCGTAGGTGCCCCGCCCGCCTCAGCCGGAGTGCTGTGCGGAAGTGGCCTGGACTTGCGGGACACCGCGTCGTAACGTCGGGTCGAGATTCTTTACTAGCGGTGCTAGTTATCACCCTGCCGGAGGCTGTCGTATGTCCGCGTCCTCGAAGCTGCCGCCCTTCGACCCCGCCGATCCGCTCGGGATCGACGACCTGCTGGACGCGGAGGACCTCGCCGTCCGCGACACCGTGCGGACCTGGGCCGCGGACCGGGTGCTGCCGTACGTCGCCGACTGGTACGAGAAGGGCGAGCTGCCCGGCATCCGGGAACTCGCGCGGGAACTCGGCGGACTCGGCGCCCTCGGCATGTCGCTCCAGGGATACGGGTGCGCGGGGGCCAGCGCCGTGCAGTACGGCCTCGCCTGTCTGGAGCTCGAAGCGGCCGACTCCGGGATCCGTTCGCTCGTCTCGGTGCAGGGTTCCCTCGCCATGTACGCCATCCACCGGTTCGGCAGCGAGGAGCAGAAGCGGGCCTGGCTGCCGCGCATGGCCTCCGGCGAGATCATCGGGTGCTTCGGACTGACCGAGCCCGACCACGGCTCCGACCCCGGTTCCATGCGGACGTACGCCAAGCGCGACGGCGGGGACTGGGTCCTCGACGGGCGCAAGATGTGGATCACCAACGGTTCCGTCGCCGGAGTCGCCGTCGTCTGGGCGCAGACCGACGACGGCATCCGCGGATTCGTCGTGCCCACCGACGTGCCCGGGTTCTCCGCCCCCGAGATCAAGCACAAGTGGTCACTGCGGGCGAGCGTGACCAGCGAGCTGGTCCTCGACGACGTGCGGCTGCCGGCCGACGCCGTCCTGCCCGACGTCGTCGGCCTCAAGGGCCCGCTCGGCTGCCTCTCGCACGCGCGGTACGGGATCGTGTGGGGCGCGATGGGCGCGGCGCGCTCCAGCTTCGAGTCCGCCGTCGCCTACGCGAAGACGCGGGAACAGTTCGGACGCCCCATCGGCGGCTTCCAGCTCACCCAGGCCAAACTCGCCGACATGGCCGTCGAACTGCACAAGGGAATCCTGCTCGCCCATCACCTGGGCCGCCGCATGGACGCGGGACGGCTCCGCCCCGAGCAGATCAGCTTCGGCAAACTCAACAACGTACGCGAGGCCATCGAGATCTGCCGTACCTCGCGCACGATTCTCGGCGCCAATGGAATCTCGCTGGAATACCCCGTGATGCGGCACGCCACGAACCTGGAGTCGGTGCTCACCTACGAGGGCACCGTCGAGATGCATCAGCTCGTGCTGGGCAAGGCGCTCACCGGGCTCGACGCCTTCAGGTGAAGGCCCCGCTCGTGAAGCCCCGGTAAGGCAGGGCCGGTGAGCGGCCCTGCCTCAGCTCTGGTTGAAGAAACCGTCCGTGCGACGGCTCGCGGCTTCGCCGCTGACGATCTCCGTGTTGGCCGGGGTCAGCAGGAAGACCCGGGTGGCGACCCGCTCGATGGTGCCGCGCAGGCCGAAGGTCAGGCCGGCCGCGAAGTCCACCACGCGCTTGGCGTCGGAGGCCTCCATGGACGTGAGGTTGATGATGACCGGGACGCCGTCCCGGAAGAGTTCGCCGATACCGCGTGCGTCCCGGAAGCTGTCCGGGGTGACCGTGCCGATCCGGCGGCCCTTCTCCTCCGCCGTCTCGGAAGCAACCTTCACGCGCGGGTCGGTGACCCACGCGTCGCCGGAGTCCTGACCCTCGGCGTAGTCGTCGTCGTAGTAACGCTCGTCATCGTTGTCGTCTACGAGGCCAAGCCAGGCACTCGCCTTGCGCACCGATCCCATGGACGCCTCCTCTCACAGCGGTCTTTCGTGCTTCCGCATCCCCATGGTCGTCCATGATGCGGATGTCGCGCCAAGTGGATAGACGCCGCGTGGGGGTTTCGTGACGGTACTGGTGCACAGCGAATCCGTCGAGAGCCCGCGCCCCCCAAGGGTCGTACGGGGTAAGGCTGCTGACTGAGAGTGAAATATGATTTCTCGCGGCGACCGGGTGATGAGCGGTGCGTATGGGTGAACGGGGCGGTCGATACGATGCCGCACCTCAACGTCGTACGTGTCACGGGGGAGTGTCGTGTTCGGAATCGTGAGGCCCTGCGGTCACCGCCTCGGTGAAGGGCTCAGGACGCAGTGGATGGCGCATTTGTGCGGGCTGTGTCTCGCGCTGCGCGGGGACCACGGCCAGTTCGCGCGGGTGGTCACCAACTATGACGGCCTGCTGATATCGGTTCTGACGGAGGCTCAGGCCGAGCGCGCGACGGGATGGCGGCGCACCGCCGGGCCCTGTCCGCTGCGCGGCATGCGGACCGCCTCCGTCGCGCGGGGCGAGGGCGCGCGGCTCGCCGCCGCCGTCTCGCTGGTGCTCGCCTCGGCGAAGGTGCGCGACCACGTCGCCGACGGGGACGGCCTCCTGGCGCGCAAGCCGGTCGCGGTCGCAGCGCGCCGGGTGGCCGCGAGCTGGGGCAGGGCCGGGGCGCGTACGGGATCCGCCGTCGGTTTCGACACGGCCGTGCTCGTCGACGCGGTGGACCGGCAGCTCGGGATCGAGGCGCTGGCCGGGCCCGGAACGCCGTTGCTGAGCGTCACCGAACCCACCGAGACCGCCACCGCCGCGGCCTTCGCGCACACCGCCGTGCTCGCGGGCCGCCCCGGCAACGCGGTGCCACTGGCCGAGGCCGGTCGGCTCTTCGGGCGGCTCGCCCATCTGCTGGACGCCGTGGAGGACAGGGGAACTGACGCCGCGTCGGGTTCCTGGAACCCGCTCTCGGCCACCGGGACCTCGCTCACCGAGGCGCGCCGGCTCGCCGACGACGCCCTGCACGGTATACGGCTCGCCCTGCGGGAGGCCGAGTTCACCGACAGCAGGCTGGCGCATGTGCTGCTCGCCCACGAACTGGGCCGCTCGGTGGACCGCGCGTTCGGGACGTCGGGGTGCGGGCACGCGGCGGACGGCTCCTTCGGACCGCCGCCCCAGCATGGAGGCAGCCCGTACGGCGGCAGCCCCTTCGGCGGTGGACCCTCCTTCCAGCCACCGGCCCCCGGCGAGCGCGGATTCTGGGCCGGCTGCGCCGCCGCCGTCGGGCTGTGCTGCACCTGCAAGATGTGCTGCGCCGGCGAGTACGAGGGTCCGTGGTCGCGCAAGAAGCGCGAAGGGTGCCTGAACGACTGTGACTGCGACTGCGGTTGCTGCGAGGCGTGCCAGTGCTGCGAATGCTGTGAGTGCTGCTCGTGTTGTGACTGCGGGCTGTGACCCGGGCTGTGACCGCGGGCTCGGAGCACTCCTGGCCGGGGTGCTCCGAACGGGTCGGGGAGCGTACTCAGTCCTTCAGTTCCGGCGGGGAGATCCGTGACGCCGTGATCGCCGACCCCTTCGTACCCCACTTGTCGAGGATCTTCTCGTACGTTCCGTCGGCGATCAGCTTGTTCACCGCGGCGCGGAAGGCGGGCGCCAGCGCGCTGCCCTTCTTGAAGGCGAAGCCCACGTCGAGGCGGTGGAACTCGTTGAGGAACCTGACCCCTTGCTGGTGGGCGACGGCGTAGCGCAGGCCGTTGACGGTGCTCATCACGATGTCGCTGCGGCCCTGTTGCAGCGAGGACCAGATGGCGCCCTGCTCGCTGTACGTCTGGACGTTGTACGCCTTCTTGCCGGCCTCCTGGCAGACCTTCTTGCTCGCCTCCAAGGTCGCCTCGAAGGTCGTTCCGGCCGAGGTCGCGACGTTCAGTCCGCAGAGCTGCCGGAGTTCGGTGATCTTCGGGAGCTTGCTGTCCGCGCGGGTGGCGAAGCCCTGGCCGTCGTTGATGTACGTGACGAAGTCGATCACCTTGCGACGTTCGTCGGTGACACCGAAGTTGCTGGCCCCGAAGTCGTATTTACCGCTGTCGAGAGCCGGCAGGATCGCCTCGAAGCTCGCGGACTCGTGCTTCAGCTCGATGCCGAGGGTCTTGGCGACGGCGTCCGCGAAGTCGACGTCCTGCCCGGTCAGCGTCTTGCCGTCCGCCAGGTAGGAGGTCCCGGGCGGTGAACCGGACACACTGATCGCCACGGTCAGCGAACGGGTCCCGGCCGGCAGCAGTCCGGCGGCGGCGGCATCCTCGCGGATCGGCGAAACGACGTCCGTGGTGGGAATCTTGTCGCCCCGCGCCGCGGCCTGCGCGGGACTTCCGGCGGCGTCGTCCGTGCCGGATCCGCACGCGGTGACCAGCAGGGTCGCTGCGGTAAGCAACGCAAATGACGCAAAATGCCTGTTTCGGGTACGCGAGAACGTACGCATGGTGTGCGGTCTCCTGAAGGCAGGGAGTGAAGAGGCGCGAAGAGAGGGGAGGGGTGCGCGTGTGAAGGCGGGGGAAAAGGAGAAACGCGGAGGGCGCCCGTCTCGGACGGGTGCGCAGGGGGTCAGCTCAACAGGAAGAGGACCACACGCGACCGAAGTCGATGTGGGAGCGCTTGACCAGCCACTGCCGCGAATGCATGGGCCAAGTGGAACAGGCATCTGTTGGTGCGTCAACTGACTTGAGACGTACGGCTCACAGTCCGGACAGCCTTGACACCGAGGGGAAACGCCCCCGTACTCTCGTGCCACGGCCCTGCTGAGGGGCTCGGCCGTACGGCGCTCCCGGGCGCCCGGCGTGACCTGTGTGAAGGCACCCGTGTACGACTCGACGCATCACGGAGCCTTCGCATGTCCTCCGACACCCTCACCGAGGTCGCCGCCGCACCGGACGAAGCGGCCTCCCTGCGCATCGTCCCAAGGCGTCGCACCGGCCTGTGGACCACCGCCGTCGCGGTACTGGTCCTGCTCGGGCTCGCCCTCAACTCCGTAGTGCGCAACGACGCGTTCCAGTGGGACGTCGTCGGCGAGTACTTCACCTCCGCCTCCGTGCTGCGCGGACTGTGGCTCACCCTCTGGCTGACCGCGGTCGTGATGGCGCTCGGCTTCGCGCTCGGCACCCTGCTCGCCGCGCTCCGGCTGTCCAGCAACCCCGTGCTGAGGACGGTGAGCTGGGGATACGTCTGGCTCTTCAGGTCGATGCCGATCCTGGTCCAGCTGCTGTTCTGGTTCAACATCGGGGCGTTGTACCCGCAGATCCTCGGTGTGCGCACGGTCGACCTGCTCGGCCCCGTGACCGTCGCCGTCGTCGGCCTCACCCTGCACGAGGCCGCCTATGCCGCCGAGGTGGTGCGCGGCGGCATCCTCTCCGTCGACCGCGGACAGATCGAGGCCGCGCAGGCGCTGGGCCTGAGCCGGTGGCGCCGCTGGTGGCGGATCGTGTTGCCGCAGGCGATGCGCACCATCGTGCCGCCGGCCGGGAACATGCTGATCGGCACCCTCAAGGGCACCTCCATCGTCAGCGTGATCGCCGTGCAGGACCTGCTCTACTCGGTGCAGCTCGTCTATCACCGCACCTACCAGGTCATGCCGCTCCTGATGGTGGCCACCCTCTGGTACGTCATCGTCACCTCGGTCCTCGGCGTCGGCCAGCACTACGTCGAGAAGTACTACGCGCGCGGTTCGGAGCGCACCCGATGAGTACCGGGCGCCCCTCGCTGGTGATCGTCGGGGCCGGGCCGCGGGGGACCGGTCTCCTGGAACGGATCACGGCCAACGCGCCGGAACTGTACGGCGGTTCGGGGCTCGACATCCATGTCGTGGACCCGTATCCACCAGGCGCCGGACGCATCTGGCGCGAGGAACAGTCGTCGTTGCTGTGGATGAACTCCGAGGCGCGGGACGTCACGATGTTCACCGACGAGAGCGTCGACATGGCCGGACCGGTACTCGAAGGACCCACGCTCGACATGTGGGCGGGCCTCGACGGGCGCACCTTCGCGGGCCGGCCCCAGCAGGGCGCCTACCTGCGGTGGGTGTACGAGCGTGCCGTGGCCGCCCTGCCGCCGGGCATCCGGGTGCACCGTCACGCGTGCCGGGCGCTGCGGGTGAGCGGACCCCGCGAGGGCCGCCAGCAGGTGTGGCTGGAGGGCCGTCCCCGCCCACTCCTCACCGACCTCGTCGCGTTGACGATCGGCCACCTCGACGCCGAACTCGACACCGAGCAGAGCGGGTTGGCCGCGTACGCGACGGAGCACGGGCTGGTCCATCTGCCGCCGGACTTCACCGCCGACAGCGACCTGTCGGCCCTCGCGCCCGGTGAACCCGTCCTGGTCCGCGGCTTCGGGCTCGCCTTCGTCGACCTGATGGTGCTGCTCACCGAGGGGCGCGGCGGGCGGTACGAGGGCGACAGCTACCGGCCCTCCGGGCGGGAGCCGATCCTGTACGTGGGTTCCCGGCGCGGGGTCCCCTACCACTCGAAGATCGGCTACGGCTGGGAGGGCGAACGGCCTCCGCTGCCACGGTTCTTCGGGCCCGCCGAGGTCGACGCGCTTCTTGCGCGCCCAGAGAGGCCCGACTTCCGGCGGGACGTGTGGCCGCTGATCGAGAAGGAACTGGGGTTCGCGCACTACCACCGGCTGTTCACGGCACACCCCGGGCGCACCCGGGTCGCCTGGAGTGACTTCGAGGAGAAGTACGCCGCCGGTTCCGGTGCCGAGATCCGGGCCCTGGTCGCGTCCGCCGTGCCCGACCCGGCCGACCGCCTCGACCTCGCCGCGCTCGACCGTCCGCTGGACGGGGTGCGCCACGCCTCGTACGACGATCTGCAAGAGGGACTGCGGACGTACATCGAAGAGGATGTGAGGAGACGTCATGACCCCTCGCGCAGCGCGGACTTGGCCGTCTTCCACGGGTTGCTCTCGGTCTACGGGCAGTTGGTCAGGCTCGGTGACATCGGCCCGTGGTGGCACGGTTTCTTCAGCTGTGTGGCGTCGGGGCCGCCCGGCCCCCGGCTGCGTCGGATGCTCGCCCTGTCGCGGGCCGGAATCCTGCGGTTCGTCGGCGCGGACATGACCGTCACCGCCGCGGGCGGGGTCTTCCGGGCGGGCAGTGCCACCGTGCCGGGCGCGACGGTCGAGGCCCGGGCGCTCGTCGAGGCGCGGCTGCCGCACCCCACCGTCGAGCGCACCCGGGACGTACTGCTGCGCGAGCTGTACGCGGACGGGGCCGCCGCGACGCCCGAGGGGCTGCTCGCCGTCGACCCCGCCGACGGGCGCGTCCTGGAGCGCTCCGGCACCCCGCACCCCCGGCGCTTCGCACTCGGCCCGCACACCGATGCCCGGGGCTCGGGGGCCTTCACCCGGCCGCGTACCGGCGGCCCGGCCTTCCGGCAGAACGACGCGACGGCGCGCGCCGCGCTCACGTTCCTGCGGGGGCTGTCCTGTCGCGTCGCGGCCTGACGCCCCTCCGGTATCCCGCAGACGACACCTCGCGAAGGGAATCATCCGATGAGCACATCCACGGCCGGCCCGCCGGTCATGGTCGACATCAAGTCCGTCCACAAGCGCTTCGGTTCGCTGGAGGTGCTCAAAGGGGTCGACCTCGCGGTACGGGCCGGAGAGGTCACCGTGATCCTGGGACCCTCCGGATCCGGCAAGTCGACGCTGCTGCGGACCATCAACCACCTGGAGAAGGTCGACCAGGGCCGGATCAGCGTCGACGGCGCGCTCGTGGGCTACCGGCGCTCCGGCGACAAGCTGTACGAGCTGCCGGAACGCGAGATCCTCAGGCAGCGCACCCGGATCGGCTTCGTCTTCCAGAGCTTCAACCTCTTCCCGCACCTCACGGTGGTGGAGAACATCGTCGAGGCCCCGGTCTCCGTGCTGAAGCGCCCCCGCAAGGACGCCGCCGGGACGGCGCGCGCCCTGCTCGACCGGGTCGGGCTCGCCGACAAGGCCGACGCCTATCCGAAGCAGCTCTCGGGCGGGCAGCAGCAGCGGGTGGCCATCGCCCGCGCGCTCGCCCTGGAGCCGAAGCTGCTGCTCTTCGACGAGCCGACCTCCGCGCTCGATCCCGAACTGGTCGGTGAGGTCCTCGACGTCATCAAGGACTTGGCACACCAGGGCACCACGATGATCGTCGTCACCCATGAGATCGGGTTCGCCCGCGAGGTCGCCGACACCGTGGTCTTCATGGACGACGGCCGCGTCGTCGAGCAGGGCGCCCCCGGCGACGTACTCGACCGGCCGAGGCACGAACGTACCCGGGCGTTCCTCTCCAAGGTCCTCTGAACCCGGCCACCCACAACCGGAGGCGGTCGCCGCGGAGCTCGACGCGGGCGTGCGGACCGGTACCGCGCCGAATACACGGGCACCACGTCGCACTCGCACCTCGGCCTGGCCGAGCCCGTATGGAAGGGTTGATCACATGACGACGGACGCACCCGAGGACTGGAAGCACTGGCAGGAGCACCGTGTCGCGACGGTGTCCGCGCCCTACGGCCCGCTCGCGCTCACCGGAACCCACTGGATCGAGGACTATCCGGAAGGGCGACTTCCGGACATCCCCGGGCAATGGGCGGTCAAGGGCGACGGAGTGGCCCTGACGGCGGTCGCCGAGGAAGGGCTCTCCGTCGACGGCGAGCCCTTCACCGGCGACATCGTGCTGGACGCCGACTACGGACCGGCCGGCGCGGCCCGGGTCGGGCGCGGGGAGCGGCGGTTCGTCGTCCTGGTGCGCGAGGGGATCTGGGGCGTACGCCGATACGATCCCGCCGCACCCGCCCGGCAGGCCTTCGCGGGCATCGAGGCGACCCCCTACGACGCGCGCTGGTCGGTGCCCGGACACTTCACCCCGTACGGCGAGGGCCGTACCGTGCGCGTCGAGAACGCCGACGGAGTCGCCCGCGGGCTGGCCCTCGGCGGAGTCCTCGCCTTCACCCTGGACGGGCAGGACCTCACCCTCCAGGTGTCGGTCGAGAGCGACGGCTCGCTGTGGGCCGTCTTCGCCGACACCACCAGCGGGGACAGCAGTTACCGCTTCCGGTTCCTGCGTCCGGCGGCGCCCGACGCCGAGGGGCGCACGACGGTGGACTTCAACCGGGCCGTGCTTCCGCCGTGCGCGTTCGCCGACCATTTCGTCTGCCCGTTCCCGCCGCCCGGAAATACGCTGAGCGTGGCCGTCGCCGCGGGGGAACGCCGATTGGGCTGAGGCCTCCGGGACTCCCGAAGACGCGGGGGGAATCTGACACCTTCAGTGGTCCGATGATCAACCTCCTTTACATGTGGGCAAGTTGAACGCTGCACGGCCGAAAGGCGCCCTTGCGCCTGTCGGCCGCGCAGCCGAATACTCCCCCTCAGCGCTTGTCAGGGGCATGGCTTGTCCGGAATCCGGACGAGCGGCTCCCGGCTGCGCCTCACGGGCCCCAACCCCACGACACGAGGGCCCCTTACTTCCCTTCGGAGGAATGAAACGTGAGGATCAAGCGCACCACCCCCCGCAGTGGCATAGCGAGACGGAGCCGGCTGATCGCCGTCACCACCGGACTCGTCGCCGCCGCAGCGTTCGCGGTCCCCAGCGCGAACGCGTCCGTCGCCCAGACGTTCAGCGCCACCCAGCTGAGCAGTGCCAAACAGTCGGTACTCAAGTCCGATGTGGCGGGCACCGCTTGGGCGGTCGACGCCAAGACGAACCGCGTGGTCGTCACCGTCGACAGCACGGTCTCGAAGGCGGAGATCGCGAAGATCAGGCAGCAGGCGGGCGGCAACGCGGCCGCGCTGACCATCAAGCACACCTCGGGCACCTTCAAGCCGCTGATCACCGGCGGCGACGCCATCTACGGCGGTTCCTACCGCTGTTCGCTCGGCTTCAACGTGCACAGCGGGAGCACCTACTACTTCCTGACCGCCGGCCACTGCGGTGAGGTCGCCTCCACCTGGTACTCCAACTCGGGCCACACCACGACGCTGGGCACGAACGTCGGCTACAGCTTCCCGACCAACGACTTCGCGCTGGTCCGCTACACCAACTCCTCGATCGCGCACCCGAGCGCGGTCGGCAGCCAGACGATCAGCAGCGCGGCCACGCCCAGCGTGGGCACCACGGTCTACCGGCGCGGCTCGACCACCGGTACGCACAGCGGCAAGGTCACCGCGCTGAACGCCACGGTCAACTACGGCAGTGGTGACGTCGTCTACGGCATGATCCAGACCACGGTCTGCGCGGAGGGCGGAGACAGCGGCGGCCCCCTGTACGGCGGCAGCGTGGCCTACGGTCTGACCTCCGGCGGCAGCGGCGACTGCACCTCCGGCGGTACGACCTTCTTCCAGCCGGTCACCGAGGCGCTGAGCTACTACGGCGTGAGCGTCGGCTGACCGACCGGTCGCGCGACGGACCGGCCGTTCGTCGACTCGTCGACCCACACGGCCGGCACCCCCCACGGGATTCCGCGCGACCGGACCCGAGCAGGCGAACAGGCGAGCCCCCGCACGCAACCGGCGTGCGGGGGCTCGCCCTTGTTCCGGTGACGGGTCTACCTTCGAAGCGCACACTGTGCACGCCCGGTGCGCCACGTCGGACCCTGGGGGGCCGTGATGGTCGAGGAACTGGTGGCGGCGGGAGTCTCCGTCGTGTCCGTGGGGCTGGTCTACACGATGGCCGCGGCCCGCGTCGTCAAACAGTACGAACGGGGCGTGGTGCTGCGGCTCGGCAGGCTGCGCCCCGAGGTGCGCGGCCCCGGGTTCACCATGGTCGTGCCCTTCGTGGACCGGCTGCGCAAGGTCAACATGCAGATCGTGACCCTGTCCGTGCCGGCCCAGGAGGGCATCA
>NZ_JBVJCT010000069.1:0-19996 GCF_055588305.1 Streptomyces sp. NPDC042002
CCCCCCCCCCCCCCCCCCCCCCCCCCCCCCCCCCCCCCCCCCCCCCCCCCCCCCCCCCCCCCCCCCCCCCCCCCCCCCCCCCCCCCCCCCCCCGCTTCCCCGTTCTGCCCCTCACCAGCACACCGAGGAGACCCTGCGTGTTAGCAACCCTGATCACCGCCGCCCTCGCGATCGTCGCCACGCTGCTGGGCGCGATCGTCAGCGGCCGCTTCCAGGAGCGCGCCGCCGAACGGCAGGTGCGCGTCAGTCACGGCGAGGCGATCCGCCGCGACCGCCTGGAGGCCGTCACCGCGCTCGCCTGCGCCGCCAGCGACCACCGCGCGACGATGTGGAGGCGCGGCGACGCCGTCCTCAAGGGCGCCGGCACCGACCGGATCGAGGCCCTGCGCGGTGAGAGCCACATGACCCGCAGCGCGGTCACCCGCCCGCTGGTCGCCCTGCGCGTCCTCTTCGAGGACCAGGCCGTGCGCGCCGCGGCCGACCGCATGATCACGCTCACGTACGCGATCCGGGACGCGTACGCCACCACCGAGGACCTGACCGCCGCTCGGGAGGCCGCGAAGGTCGCCCACGACGACTTCGTCAACGCCGCCGCCCGCTACCTGCGCCCGGCGAGCACTCACCCCACCTTCGAGCAGGAGCCCACCCGATGATCCGTCGCTTCCGCCGCTGCGGCCACGCCCCCGGCGCCATCTCCCCCGAGGACCAGGCCGTCGTCGACCAGTTCCGCGCGATGCTCGCCGCCGTACGCGACCCGCAGCCCTGGACGCCCGGCTGCGCCCAGGACATCGCCGTGCGGATCGGGCCCTTCGTGGAACGCGCCCACCCCCGCCCCGGCGACGACCACGGCCCCGAGATGATCGCCGTGTCCCTGGTCCACCCCGACACCCCGCACGCCGCGGCCTACCTCCACGGCCGCCAGCTCGGCTACACCGAACGCGGCTGGCTGCGCTGCGAGACCAGCGCGATCCTCGGCGTCTGGCAGCCCGGATACGCGATGCTCACCCACGCCGCCGCGAACCTCCCCCTGCCCGACGACGTCGGCATGGAGCTCGCGCACTACGCCCTCTACATCGAGGCCCGCCGACGCGACGACAGCCTCGACGGCTTCACCCTGCTGCGCGTCGGCCCGTACACACAGACCCGGCACGCCCAGCAGGACTACGACCGGCTCACCGCCACGCTGGAGGGCAGGGAGACCACCGCGGTGCCCGGGTTCCGCGTCTCCGCGCGGTACGCGCCGTTCGACGTCAGCGACCACCAGCTGTTCGTCGACCCGTACGAGGCCGACGCCGTGGCGCTCCTGGCCGCCGCCGTTGCGGGGGTGAGCGCGTGACCACGCCTCTGTACGAGATCGAGACCAGCGAGGGCGACGACGGCAGCCGGCACCCCGTCGAACTGCTCTGGACGCCGTGCGCTGACGACGCGGCGGACAGCGGCTTCGTCGCCCACCGCGACCTGTACGTCACCGGGATCGACGACCCGACCGAGGATCACCTCTATCCGGTCGCGTTCATCGTGCTCGGGCACCAGCGGTGGGCCGACGCCATCGAGGCCGCAGCTGCTTACATGGCCCGGACCCACGGCTGGCGGAACCTACACCTGTACCCCGGCGACGACCCGGCCGTGCTCATCCCCCGCATCCCGCGCGCCGTCCTCACGTACGGCGTGTTCTTACGACACCCACACCCTGATCAAGGCGGCTGTGGGTGCGAGTGGGATGAGACATGGCGCATGGTCTGGGCGCCGGCCGCCGAACCCGGGGCTGTACCGATCACCGCCCTGCGGCACCCCGCCGCGCTGGTGACCGCAGCCGGAATCCCCAACCCTGATGAAGGCACGTCCGCTACCTGGGCCGCCTGATCTGCAGCACCCCGAAGGCCCGTGTTCCCTGCGACCCACCGCAGGGAACACGGGCCTTTTTTGCGTTCCAGGCTCCGGCGCGACTCGCCAGGACGGGCGACAGCAGGGGCGTTTCCCAAATTTGGGAAACGGCGGACCGCTACGCTGCCTCCCGTACGCGCAGGTCAACGCGATGCCTCTCACCAGGGTGATTTGCCTGGGGAGCGCCTGAGCAGCGACGATCCGGCGCGGAAGTGATCGCATAGGTGGAGGTTGGCGTGGACGCAGTCGCGAACTACTCGGAGAAGGGGGGCGTCGGGAAGACGAGCAACTCCGCGGGCATGGTGGCCGAAGCTGCCGAACGCGGGTTGAACGTTCTCGCCGTCGACCTCGATCCCCGGGCCACGCTCACCGAGGAGCTCGGAGTCAAGGACCCGCGCTTCACGCTGAACGACCTCCTCTACATCGATCCCGAAGCCGACACGCCTCCCGGCGATCCCGCCGAACTGATCCACGACGCGATCGTGCGGGCCGGTGACGGATGGCCGTCCAACGTCTGGGTGCTCCCCTCGGAACGGCCCCTCGGCCGCCGTGAGACCGACTCCACCATGTTCGAGGCACGTCTGCGCCGTGCCCTGGAAGGGCTGGACGGGGAGATCGACCTCGCTGTGATGGACGTCCCGCCACGAGCGGGCGGCAAGCTCGCCACCTGTGCGCTCATCGCCGCCAAGAAGGTCCTCATCCCCGCCACCCTCACCGCCGACGGCCGACTCGGAGCCGAGCAAGCGCTCCGTACCATCCGATTCGTCAGTGCCCCCGGCAGCGGGATGAACGAGGACCTGGAGATCGCCGGGGTGGTGAGGAGCATCCTGCCGAAGAAGGACGACATGCGCGCCGTCAACCACTTCGTCAACGGGCAGCTCGTGGAAACCTTCGGCGACAAGGTGCTCGACCACCTCACAGCCGATGAGGGGCACTACCCCGGGATCGTCAGCTACTCCGTCCGGGAGGAGTGCCGGGTGGCCTGCACGCCGATCACCTCCGCTCCCGGCCGCGAGGCCAAGAAGCTCCGCGGCTGGTACGGCCAGCTCCTGGACCACGTCGTCACACAGAAGGGCGCCTGATGGCTTCCAAACTGCTCCAGAAGGCCGCAGCCGCTGCGCCCCCTGCGAAGGCTGGACGGGGCGGCCTCCAGAAAGCCGCGGACCGAGCCGACCCGGCCGACACGGCTCTTGGCCTCGTGCCGCTCCCGCGCGCTGCGCACGAGGGAACTGCGGAGGAGCGCCTGGCCGTACTCGAAGGCATCATCGGCAAGGCTCAGGACAACGCGGAGCTCACCGTTCGGCAGGCGAAGGACAAGTTCAGTCGGGAGGCCGGCCCCGCGCTGGCGCTCATCCACGACGATGAACTGTGGCGCCCGGACTACGAGAGCTTCGTCGACTACGTGAAGCGGCGGTGGGACTACTCCTCCACCCACGGATACCTCCTGGTCGCCACGGCCAAGGTGCAGAAGGCGCTCCCAGAGGGCACGAGCGCGAACACCGGGCACGTCCAGGTCCTCGCGCCGGTGCTCCGGCACAACGGGCTGGAAGCCGTCAGCGAAGCGTGGGCGAAGTCCGAGAAGAGGAACGGGCAGCCCACCGCGACGACCCTCAAGGCCGCCGTCGACGGTCTCGGGTACGGCAAGCCGAAGCAGGCGATCCAGGGCGAGGTGCTGAGCAGCACCAACCACGCGGCTACCACACCGAGCGCGGTGGGCCAGTTGGAGAACGCCGTGGCCCTCGCGAAGAAGCACCTGACGCGGGGGCTGGTGAAGAAGGCGTTCGAGGAGAGCCCGGAGGATGCCCGGCGTCTCGCTGAGGAAGTCGCCTCATGGGCGGCAACGGTGACCAAGGCCGCCAAGTAGCGCGCTGACACCCTTGGGGCCGGTTTCCCAAGTTTGGGAAACCGGCCCCAACGCGTGTCCGGGCGCAGCTGGGAGATGAACGCCGTGTCCAGATCAGGGACCGGTGAGGATGTCGTGGGTGCCGATGCGACGCCAGATCACGTGCGGGGTGTCGGGACGACGTGCTGGTCCGTATTGCCACGTGGCGCGTCCTGCGGGGCCGGTGCCCATGGACCAGGTGAGCTCGTAGATCCCCGTCGCCCGTTGAACGCGCTTGATGCGGAGGCCAGCGCGGAAGCGTCCTCCGGCGCGCAGGTCCTCGACGAAGGCCGCCACGGTCTGGCGGAACTTGCGGCGTTGTTCCGGGGTGAGGCGGTCCAGGTCGGCAGCGAAGCGCGGCAGGGTCTCGTACGTGGGCACGGTGAACCTCCAGGACGCACGAAGCCCCCGGCCGGTCGGCCGGGGGCGGTGGTGGCTGGTCGTGTTGAAGGGCGTCGGTGACGTGGTGTGCTCAGCGGTGGTGGACGGTCCGGGGAGTGGTGCGCTGGTGCGCGTTGGATGGCATGGGAGTCGGCTGGAGGCGGATGTCGTAGTGGGGGGTGCTGTCGGTGCGCAGCATTCGCACGGCCGCCGTCAGCTCCCCGCGCGGTCGTTCATCAGGTCGTTCCACTTCTGCTTGATGACCGGGTCGTTGGTGCAGCGGGTGCAGTGGGGCAGGTAGTCGATCCGAGTGGGCTGGGGCACGCCCGCAGAGCGGACGACGACCTTCGGGCGCCGCGTGAGCGGGCGACGGCACAGCGGGCAGAGGTCTTCGTGGAGAAGATTCGCTTTCATGCGGCGCACTGTGCACACGTCGGCGGCTTACCGTCTCGGGCTGCCGGGACGGCCCGCCTGGCGGGCGCTGCGGTAAAGACTTGGTGATGGCCTCCCGCCCGGCGGGAAGGACCCCGGATTGCGCTTTTGTGCAGGTCAAAGCCGGTGTTCCATGGTCCGGTGATCAGTAAATCGGAGGTCCGCCCGGGTGACGGGTGGCGGTACTACTTCCGCGGCGTGATGGTCGGCGATGGCCACCGCCCCGCGAGCACGCCGCTGCGCGCCGCCCAGGACGAGGCTGGTGTCCCGCCCGGGATCTGGAGGGGCCAGGGCCTGGCCGCGGTCGGCCTCACGGCCGGGGACGTGGTGACCGAGCGGCAGGCCGAGCTGCTCCTGGGGGAAGGCCGGCACCCGGACGCCGACCGGATCGAGCGCGAGCGCCTGGAGGCGGGCGACGATCCGGCAAAGGCCCGGCGGGCGACCGTGCTGGGCAGGCCCATCGAGCACAACCGCTCCCCGAAGACCGAGAAGGCCAAAGAGCGCACCCCCTGGCTGGGCATGGACCTCACGTTCCGGCCGCCGCCGACGGCGCACATCGCGTGGGCACTCGGGGGCGACGAGGAACGGCTGGTGCTGGAAGAGTGCCAGGACATCTCGGTGGACAAGACCCTGGAGTGGCTGGGGGAGTCGGTCGCGCAGATCCGGTCGGGGAGCGGCGGCAAGCACCGCAAGCCGATCCGGGACGGCGGGCTGATCGTCGCGGTGTTCCGGCACTACGAGTCCAGAGCTGAGGAGTCGAAGCCGCTGCTGCACGATCATGCGGTGGTGTCGATCCGCGCCCGCCGGCCGGACGCCAAGGGCACATGGGGCAACCTGTCGGCGGACACGCTGCTGTCCCACATCGTTGTCGCCGACACCCTGTACCTCCTGTTCTTCATGGAAGAGGTGTCTGCCCGGCTCGGGTGGGCCTGGGAGCCGCGCGAGGTGACACCCGGCCGCCGTCCCGTCATGGAGATCGCGGGCATAGACCAGCGGCTCATCGGCTGGCAGTCCACGCGCCGTCAGCAGATCGAGGAAGCGCTGTTCGTCCTCACAGGCGAGTACGTGGAAGAGCACGGGCACGAGCCGGGAGAGAAAGCCGCCTACGGGCTGGCCTGCCGGGCCGCCGACCGGACACGCCCGCCCAAGCGCAAGGAGCCACGGCCGCTGTCCGAGCTGCGCCAGCGGTGGCGGGAGTCGGCCATCGACGCGTTCGGCGCCGACGTCATCGACCGGCTGGCGCAGCGGGCGCGAGCGGCGGCCGCGGCGGTGTGGGCGCGGGTGCGGCCGGTGGTCGACGTCGCCCTGGCGGCCGTCGACGTCGTCGCCGTGGTGTACGTGATGCGCGGCGCGTTCAAACGCCACCACCTGCTCGCTGAAGCGCGCCGCTACCTCTCCTACGTCCTACGCGGCCGCCCCATCCAGCCGGGCCTGGACGAGACGATCGTGCAGACCGTGGTCGACGACTACACCCGCCCCGTCGGCCGGGGCCTGATGATGACCGCCGACCTGCACGCCCTGTACCCGCGCGACACCGGCGACCAGGCCGTGCTGCGCCCGCTGACCCGCAACCGGACGCTTCCTCTCTACGCGCGGGCCCGCCTCGCCGCCGACGCGTTGAAGGCCCGGATGCACGCGGCGCGCCGTGCGGAGCGCCTGGGTTCCCGAGCCCGCCCGCACACCGTCGCCGTGCCTGGCACCTCGAGGTCTGGCCTGCTTCCGTCGCGCCCGGACCGGGAGGCCGACCGCGCCCAGGAGCAGCAGCAAGGGACCGAGGCTGCCGCGCTGGAGCAGACCCGCGCCACGATCGAGGCCGTCGCCCAGATGGCCGCCAGGCTCCAGGACACAGTCCGGGAGCGCGCCGCCGCCCGCGCAGCCGCCCGCGCCGCCCGGCAGCGGTCCGCCCCGCCAGCGCCCGCACCGTCACACACCCCGCCGCCCGGCGCGCAGCCGACGCCTGGCCGGACACCCACGGGAGGACTCGCATGACCACACCGGAGACCCCCGAGATCCCGGAGTTGAAGGACGTCCTCGCCCGAGCCCGCGCAGCCAGTGGGGAGATAGCCGCCGCGCTCGATGAGGACCAGGAGCCCGAGCCCGAGGAGCCCGTGGGCTGGCAACCGATCTGGAAGCGGCCCCGGACACCGAAGTCGAAGGCGGCCAAGAAGAAGCAGCTGGACGATCAGCGGGAGCGGCTCCAAGACGCCGGGAAGCGCCGCCTCGCGGCCGGGGAGTCGCGCCGGCCCCGCTCCCGGCAGAGCCGGATCGGCAACGCGGCCGCGCGCCGCGATGCCCGCGCCCTGTCCCGGGTACGGCACTCCAACGCCTGGCTGCGGTGACGATGCCCGGCATCGTCCACCGAGTGGAGCCGACGATGTTCAGCATCCAGTGGCGATGCACGACATCGGGTGGGCTCCACTCGGTGGGCTCCACCCGATGGGGCCGACGATGTTCAGCATCCAGTGGCGATGCACGACATCGGGTGGGCTCCACTCGGTGGGCTCCACCCGATGGGCCGCACCGAGTGGGCTCCACCCGATGGACTCCACCGAGTGGACGCCACCGTGGTGCGCACCGGATGACGATGGACGCCACTCTGATGCGCACCACGATGTCCGCCACCGCACCCGGTGCGCACCATCCGACGGTGCCCGGTGCGCACGTGCTCACCCGGTGCGCCGCACCCGATGTCCCGCACCGCACCGGTGCGCGCACCGCCGGCCCACCCCTTGTCCAGGTCGCGGCGGGCGCGCATCGCTCCTAGACCAGGTTCGCTACCCAGCACGTTTCCCCTTGTCAGCGCCGGTCTGAGCTGTCGGACAGGTCGCAGTCAAGGGGGGTGTGTGATATAGGAGCCCGCCCGGCCGTGGCGCGCGCCCCGCACGGTGCGGCGCGGTCGGTGACGCGCCCCGCGATGGATGGTGCGGTGCGCCGGTGCGCGCACCACCGAAACGGTCACCGCACTTGGTGCGCACCGGGTGCGCACGGTGCGGTGCATCGTCCGGCGGTGGTGCGCACCCGATGCGCGCCGCACCGCACCACCCCCGTTCCGGATGCGCGGCTACGCGGTGGTGCGGTGCGCCGGGTGCGCTTCCATCGCCTGCTTCATCCCCGCGGCCTCCAGCTGGCGCAGGACGTCGGCGACGTCACCGTGGGCCTCGGTGAGGATGTTCTCGGCGAAGCGGGTGATGGTGTCGGCGATGCCCGGCAGACCGCCCAGGCACACGCCCTGGCACATGAGCTCCAGCAGCAGCCGCCCGAGCGCCGCGGCGAGGAAGGAGTGCGCGCAGGGCTCCCCGTCGTGGTCGTCCTCGGCGGTGATGGGGATGAAGACGCGCGCGGCGACGTCCAGGAGCAGCCGATGCAACTCCGGGCCCGTGGCCTTGGCGACCTCGCAGGCGGTGTCGATGTCGTCGGCCTGCAACGCCCGGATGTAGGCGAAGGCGTCGACCACGTCCTCCGGCTCCATCGGGGCGAGCGACGTGGTGACGGTGTTCTCTGGCATGGGTGGCTCCCTCGTCTTCGGGCCGCCCCGCTGATCGCGGCGGCCTCGAAGACACCCTCGAACCGCAGCCCTGTGGACAGAATCCGAGCACCGACGGTGAGCAGCCGCCGCCCGGCCCCTCACGACGTTTCCCCTTGACCTGGTCCGCTACCTGCGACATACCGCCCATTTTCAACGGGGAGAAATCTCCGTCCCGGCACGCTGCGCTACGGCTCCGGGAAAAGACGCTGCCGCCCGGGACGTGCCGCTGGGAGACTGCGGGGATGACCACGCAGCGGCTGCCGTTCCCGGTCCCGGACGACCGGGCCCACTACTTCGTCACCTGCTACGCCGACATGCACGACCTCGTGGAGGACCTGGTCGTGCCCGACGGTGTGCCCGAGGCCGCGGCGACGGTCCTGCGTACGGCGCGTGAGCTGCTGCGCCAGTCGTACTACTGCTACGAGTTCTCCACCGTGGCGGTCATGCACTCCCTGATCGCGGTGGAGATCGTGCTGCGCGACCGGATCCCGGACGCGGGCAAGAAGCCGCTGCACGGGCTCATCAAGCAGGGCGCGGCCGACGGCATCCTGACGGCTCGGCAGGCGGAGTACCTCGACTATGGTCGGCAGATCCGCAACGGGATGGCGCACGGCCAGACCACGCACGCGGTGATGCCGCCGGCCATGGCGGTGCCGATGGTGACGACGTCGTTCGCGATCGTCTCCGAGCTCTGCGCGACGCCTACCGGGTGATCACGGCTCGGTAACGGTGAACGGTGGATCGTCACACCGTCGACTTTCGCGACACCTCTAGCAAGTGACGGGGGGATTCCATCCGGACCCCCGCGCCACCTGCGTGAGGAGCTTCGCCATGACGTACACCAGCAGCGCCCGGCAGCCCGACCCGGAGCCGCGCCCGACCTGGACAAGGGGTGCTGAGCGCCTTCCGGGCGGCACGGAATCCAGTGCCGTGAACGGTGCCGTGAACGATTCCAACGTCGTGCCCATCACCGCAGCTCACACCGCCCGTCAGGGTGCCTCCCGGCACGCTGACACCTCTCTCCCTTCCCCTGAGACGTCGGCGAAGGGGAAGAGGTCCACTCCCACGGCCGGGAAGGTACGGGCCGATGCGCTGCGGATGCTGGGGTGTGTGCGGATAGCGACGGTTCGGCAGATGGCTTCGGTGATCACGGCGGAGGAGTCAGACGGCCGGTCGTACGTGCGCAGGGCGATGGTGGAACTGGCGGAGCTCGGGCTGGCGGAGACGAACGGCAAGCACGGCAAGGACAAGATCTGGAACCTGACGGTGGCGGGACAGAAGGCTCTGGCCGACGGCAACGAGCTGCCACCGCGCCCGAAGGCCGGCACCGGAGCGAAGGCGGTGAAGGCCGGGTTCGGTCCGCACGGCCTCGCGGTGACCGACACGATCCTGGCCTACGGCGGTCGGCGCTCGCTGACCGACTGGCAGGTGGAGGTGAACCACGCCATCAAGGAGACCGGCCTGAGCTTCAACACCGACGCCGTCCTCGCGTGGCCGACCAAGACCAGCGAGGTCCGCCTCTTCGAGCTCGACAACGGCACCATGTCCCAGGCCCGCCTCGCGAAGGAGGTCTGGGACTACGAGCGCTACGCCGGGCACCGCGTCTGGGAAGGCGCCCGCGGCACGATCGGCGGGACGTTCCCGTTCTGGCAGCGCCACCGCTACACCCGCTCGAAGACTTTCCCGCGGCTGCATGTCGTCTTGGCGGGGAAGGCGGAGCACCTGCTCGACAACCGCCTCCAGGCGCTCACCGCCGACGTGCGGGGCATTGCCGTCGCGGTGTGGGTGAACACTCTGCCGCGGCTCCAGCGGGGCGAGCCCTGGTACGAGATCGGCGTCGATGACCCGGACCGGCGCCGCGAGCGCTACCCCGAGCCTGCCGGCCGCTGACGTTCGAGCCGGGCAAGCTCTTCGGCGCGAGGGGCTTGCCCGGGGCGGCGAACCGGCTACGCCATGGCGGCGGCCACGGTCTCCAGGACGGCGCGCTGTTGCGGGGCGAGGGGTACGTCGATCCCGCGCAGTGAGCGGAGCGTGGTGCCTTCGGCGCACAGCCTGCACAGCCCGATCACCGGCATCGGACCGGCGCCGATCAGGGTGTGCGAGGAAGAGCTCTCGTAGACGGGCCGGTAGCAGCCGGGGCACAGGCGGCAGTCCTCGAGGTCGTCCGCCGGCGGCGCGTCCGGACCGAGCACCGGCACGATCCGCAGGAGGTTCTCCCCGGCTTCCGCCCACAGCCCCATCGGTCGCTCCGCGCTCCGCTCGAAGACGACGTCGCCGTCCGGGCCGTCGGAGGTGCGCACCCGGGCCAGCGTGCCGACACCTTCCTCCGGATGGTTGGGCATGAACGCCAGGACGGTCCTGTAGCCGGGGCCCTCGGTCACGCCGAAGACGTGGCCGCGCCCGGCCGCGAGGGCCGTGCCCACCTCGTTCAGCCCGCCGTCGACGTCGTTGCGTAGGCGCAGCGGCCAGGAGGCCGGAAGGCCGTCGATCTCGGCAGGGGAGGACGTGATCAGGATGCCGTTGCCGGACTGGCGAACGTCCAGGTGCTGCATTCCCTCGGTGGAGTGGAACGCGGTGCCGAACCACTCCGTGGTCGGCTGGCCGCTCTCGCTCCGGGGGCGGCGCGGCTTGTGCTGCTTGTGACGTCCCATGCTGTGCCTCGCAGACGTGGCCCCGTGCGCGGGCCGATCGGTCCGCTGAACCCACAACCGGCAGCCCGCCGACCTAGCTACGCCAGGGGCTCGCCGTTCACTCACCCGGCCCACCCGGCTGTCGGATTGAGCACGCTGTTGACCGAACGTGGGACCGAGCGGCCTCCGGTCTTGACCGAGAGTGCCGGTGCGCGAGACGGTCGGCGCAACTAAGCGCAACCGACTCGACACGGGAGAGCGCCATGACGTTACGGTTCGTCGGGATCGACCCGAACACGGGAGGCGGTGGGTCGCCGACGGTGTGGGTGGAGGAAGAGAGCGCCGACCTGGTCCTCCAGGGTGCGGAGGCCGAAGCGTTGTTGAAGGCGATGATCGGCGGGACCGAGTGGGTGCCCGGCCACGCGGTGGGCGTCCCGCCGCACGAGACGGTGATCCGCATCCCGGTCCGGATGGCGTCGATTCTGAGGGAGGCGTGTGATGTCGCAGAGCAGCGTGCCGGACTTCGCTGAACTGCTGAGGGGCGCTCAGCGCACGGCGGTCCACCTGGAGATGCGCGACAGCTACGGCGTCGGTGACGAGGCCGAAGAGATCGCGTTGTTCGCCCGGACCGGTCAGATCGACCTGGACCCCACGGCCCGCTGGTGGCCCGAGTGGCTCGGTCTGGTGAAGGAGACCCTGGCCCGGGGCGTGGTGATGCGGCGTGCCCGGATCGTCTCGGAGCCGGTGACCGACTACATCCGGTGGGAGCACGCGGCCACCGTGCTGAACGTGGGCGCCGGCGAACAGGTCCGCTGGCTGCCCCGCCGCAACGCCTCCGACATCGCCCTGCCCGGCAACGACTTCTGGCTGATCGACGGCCGCCTGGTGATGTTCCACTTCTTCAGCGGCGACGGTGACTGGGTCGACCCGGGCTGCGAACTCACCGAGGACCCGGCCGCGGTGAGCCTGTGCGCGTCGGCGTTCGAGACGGTCTGGGAGCGCGGCATCCCGCACGAGAAGTACACCGTCTAGGCCCCTGAACAGCACCGTGACCGCCTCTCCATCGTCCAGCGCACAGGCAGCCCGCGAGGCCCTCGCCGTGCGCTTGCAGCACCTGCGCAAGGACGCCGGCCTCACCGGGAAGGACATCTCCGCCCGGTGCGGCTGGCATCCGGCGAAGACGACCCGCCTGCAGAAGGGCGCGGCTCCGCCCTCGGACGCGGACATCCGCGCCTGGTGTGCGGCGTGCGGCGCGGACGACCAGGCGGAGGACCTCATTGCCACCGCCCGCGCGGTCGACTCGATGTACCTGGAGTGGCGCCGCCTCCATCGCAACGGGATGCGCACGGTCCAGGAGGGCTGGTACGCCCTGCACGAGCAGACCCGCGTCTGCCGCGTGTACGTCTCCAACGTCCCGCCCGGGTTCTTCCAGACCACCGGCTTCGCCACCGCCCTCATGGGCCAGATCACCGCCTTCCAGGGCACGCCGAACGACGTCTCCGAAGCGGTCGCCGCCCGGGTGGCGCGCTCCCGGTTCCTCTACGAGGGCGGACACCGCTACGTCGTCCTCATGGAGGAGTCGGTCCTGCGCTTCCGCACCGCCGACCCCGACGCGATGCGCGGGCAGCTGCGCCACCTCCTGGCCGTGATGCCGCTCGCCTCGGTCTCGCTGGGCATCATCCCGTTCACCGCGCAGCGCACCGTGTGGCCGCTGGAGGCGTTCTACCTCCACGACGACGACGTGGCCGTGGTGGAGACGCTGACGGCGGAGATCAAGGTGACGCAGCCGCGCGAGCTCGCCGACTACGCGAAGGCGTTCGCCGGCCTCGCGGAGATGGCCGTGTACGGCGACGCGGCCCGCGACCTGATCCGGGCCGCGATCGACGCCCTGGAGTGAAGCTGCCGCAATTACTCGCAATCTCGTTGAGGCCAGTCGCCAACGCTGCGTAGCGTCGAAGTCACCGACGGACCACCAGCCGGAGAGGCGGGGCCGCATGCGCGCACACACCGACACCACCGCCCCGGCCCCGGAGGGCCGCGGCCTCCAGTCGCCCGCCTACGGCGTTCCCTCCCCGGCCCTGCTGGCCCGCGCGGACCGCGGCTTCGCCCGGTTCCTCGGTCAGCACGGCGAGGACCAAGACGACGGGGACGGCGGCGGCGAGGACACCCAGCGGTGACCGCCGGCCACCCGCGCGAAGACGCCCCAGCAGCGAGGCCCGCCATGCACACCAGCAGCCACACGGTCCTGTACGACCCCGACGGGCTGATCGAGGCGGAGCTCCCGCTGGATCGCGAGCCGTACGAGTGCCTCGTCAAGGCCGTCCTCGCGTGGACCGGCGAGGACACGCTCGCGGAACGCGACTACGAGCAGATCGGCCTCCAGCTGACCGGCCACGCACGCGCGGTCGCCTCCGACGTCCGGCGCCGCGCGAACCAGCTGCCCAAGGACAGCGGGCCCCGGGCGCTCGCCGACGTCGTCCTGCGCGAGGCGGAAGGCCGGCTGTCCGTCCCGCTGGAGGGCACCGTGCGCTGTGTCCAGAACCGCGCCCGCCTGGTCCGCGCCCTCTACGAACGGCTGGACCGGCTCGAGGCCGCGCTCGCCCCGGAGAGAGTTGCGCCGACCGTCGGCTGACCCGTGTCCGGGGCCGACGGCCGCGCGGAAGGGTACAAGTACCGGTATGGCGCGGGAACGGATCCGGTGGCCGGCGGTCGTCGACCGGGCCCGGGAGATCGTGGACAGCTACGAGGGCGGCGTCACGCTGCGCCAGGTCATGTACCGCCTGGTCTCCGAGGGCGCGCTGCCGCACACGGCGCCGATGTACCGGCGGCTGTCCGCGCAGCTGGCCAAGGCCCGCCGGGAGGGCCGCTTCCCCGACCTGATCGACACCGTCCGGGAGATCCACGTCCCACCCGCATGGGAGGGCGCAGACGCGTTCGTCTCGGAGATGCCCGACTGGTTCCGCCTCGACCGCACCGAGGGCCAGGAGCACGCCCTGTACGTTGCGGCGGAGAAGGACACCCTGCGCCAGCAGCTGACCGGCTGGCTCGCTCCTGCGGGCATCCCGGTGCTGGTGGTCCGCGGCTTCGGCTCGCAGTCGTACGCCGACATCGTCCACGACCGGGTCACCGCCGACCCGCGCGACGGGGTCCTTCTCGTGGTCGGTGACTTCGACTGCTCGGGTGAGGACATCGAGCGCGACTGGGTGGTGCGCACCGGCTGCTGGAGCCGGACGGAGCGGGTGCTGCTGACCTACGACCAGGTCCGCGCCTACGAGCTGCCCGCGACCGAGGGCAAGCAGGGTGACCCGAGGTGGCCGGCCTTCGCCGACCGGTACGGCTTCGACCCCCGGCGCCCGGTGCAGTGGGAGGTGGAGGCGTTGGAGCCGGCCGAACTCCAGCGCCTGGTCCTCGCGGCCGTCGACCCGTACATCGACCGCGACGTCCTCGCCCGGCAGATCGCCCGCGAGGAGCAGCAGCGCCGCGCCCTTCAGGAGTTCGTCGGCCGGTGGGGCGCGGCGTCCGGGGGGCCGTCCTAGCGCTGTACGGGGGCCTGCGCGGCTTGGGCGAAGTGCAGCACGACTGCCTTGGCCCCGGCGGCGAGTTCGTCCGACAGGTCACTGCTGCGCGGGTGGGTGGGGTGGTTCTTCACCCAGATCATGGAGAACTTGATGATCTGGTCGATGTCGCTGGGGCGCAGCAGGATCGCGTCGCCGGTGTGGAGCGGCTCGGGCTGCCGGTGCTGCCACAGCCGGTAGAAGCGGCCCTCGACGTCGTTGAAGCCGAGGTGCCGGTCGCCGTGCGGGTTGATCAGGTGGGTGGTGAAGGGCAGATCGCTCGGGCCCGGCTGCCAGGGCTGCTCCTGCTGGCTCAACATGTCCTCCGTCGATACGCGGTGATCACAACGGTGCCGAGTGTGTCAGCGCCGGGCGGGGGCGGTCCGGGCTTCCGGCCACTTCGCCCGCCCCGGGGCCGACGGGTCAACGGCGGCGTCCGACCGTGCCGCGGACGAGGACGTAGGGAGTCACGCAGAAGGCAGCGACGTTGCAGGCGACGAGCAGAGCGATGAACAGCCAGTAGGAGAAGCCGTGACCGTCGGAGGCGGCAACGAGCGACCCGGAGGTGAGGCTGATGAAGATGCCGGTGACGGCGAGCCCGGCAGCCCAGCCCAGCGCGCTCATGCCGAAGCCGAGACCGATGAAGGACCAGAACAAGAAGGGACCGACAAGGACCGCGATGGCCAGGAACACCGGCGGGGTGACATCCCGGTCGCCGATGAAATCCGTGAGCTGAGGGACGGAGATGAAGGTCCATAAGCCGGTGAAGGCGAGGCCGATGACGATGGCGACGATCGTGATCACGCGGTTGGCACGGCTGGCGGAGGCGGGGTTCGCGGCGTCAGTCATGAGGCAGGGACTCCATCTACTACGGCGGGCGAGGTGATCGGATCCATCCCGGTATAGCCGACGCGGACCACAAGGGGGCGCGCTTCCGCGCAAGGCGTCCGGGACCCGACCATGGGGCCGACCGCGCTGGTCCGCACCCGATCTGCCGCGCCAGGGGCGGGCGTGTCCGAAGTGACACACAATTCGAACAAGCGATCTAATACGGGGATGGACGCGACCGACTTCCCCGACGACCTGGTGCAGACGCAAGCCGCCTGGAACGCCACCTACGACGCGCTCGCCGCACCCCGCCCCCGCGACACCACCACCCTGCGCCGCCGCCTGCTGCTCCTGTCCGTACGGCTGTGGTGGCACCCCTACTGGGAGAGCGCGCCCTCGGTGCCGGCAGCGCGATCCGAGCTGCGCCAACTGGCTCGCGCCCAAGGAGCCGTCCGGGCCGCGTGACCCGCGCGCCTCGGACGACCAGGAGCACGAGGTTGCGGCAAGGGTTGCGCCTGGCTGTTGCGCTGGAGGTTGCGACAGGGGTTGCGCCTACTGTTGCGCGACTGGACGGACCGGCTCCGTGTTCGTGCAGGTCACCACGCGGTTTCGCCGTGGTCGGGGTGCTGACATCCCCGTTGCGGCCGCTCTGCCCATGTCCCCTGGCTGGAGTGAAGGAGTAAGGGACGGGCGGGATGGGCGGTACGGCCGCGGCCGGGGATCGGGGCGCGCTCAGCCGGTTGCGCGGCGGCCGGGCCCGCCGCGCCGCACCCGCCGTCGGCCCGGCGGCCGGGCCGGGACGGAAGTCGCCGGCACCCTGGTGCTGTCCTCCGGGCGCTGAGCCCCACCAAGGGGTGAGGCGGGAAGCTCCCGCCGGAGGAGGTACGACCGTGATCGTTCGACTCGTGGGCGGCCCGCTCGCTGGACGCGAGCTGGAGACCACCGACGCCCCGTGGGCCGGGGACTGGCTCACGGCCGGTGACGCCGACTGGGGCCTGTACGTCCCGGTCCACCGTGACGCGGTGACCGGCGTCGTCCTGGCGGAGGTCCGGGTCACCATCCCGCGCCGCCGGTAGCGGCCGCGTCCTGACGTGCGAAACCCCGGGCCCTGACATCGGGCCCGGGGTCCGGTCAGAGCCGGGGCGGTCAGTAATCGTCGCGCTCGGAGTTCGGCCCGTACCGCTCGATGAGGTCGCAGGTGCAAGTCCCGCCCTCGTAGTGCGTCTTGTCGCACTCCTCGTGGTGGTCCCACGGCTGCCGTTCCGTCGGGGCCGCCGACGGAACGGGCTGCGCCGGGGCGGCCTCGACGGCCAGGACCGCGCCCGCCCAGTCCATGCCCAGCGCGGCGAGGGCGGCGAGCTGCTCCGCCGTGAGCTTGTCGCGCCTCGACTTGGTGTTCGAGAGCCACACCCCCAGCTTCACCGGCACTGGCTCCGCCTCGCCATCGGCCGTGATCTCCACGACCGTGCCGCGCGGGACGGGCCGCTGCCCTTCCTGCTCCACCCACTGCGCCAGAGCTGCCAGGCCCCGCTGGAACGCCGCCTCCGCCTTGCTCCCGGCCTTCTTCGGGCCCTTGGCCGCGTCGGCCGGCGCCGGAGGGAGCTCCGACGGGGCGGCGGCTGTCACGGCGAGGGAGGCGCCCCGCACGCCCAGCGCGGACAGCCGCTCCCGCTGCTCGGGTAGGAGCTGCGCCCAGATGCCCGGCTCCTGCTGCCGCCACCTCCAGGTGCCGATGTCGTCGCCGTCGTAGACGACGCCCGGTGCGATGTAGGGCAGGACGCCGTCGGCGTCGACTAGGTCGGCAAGCACCCGGTAGTGGCGCTGCCAGCTCAGCGGCCACGGGCAGTCCCAGTCCGGGTCGATCTCCGTCAGCTGCGCCGCGCGCGCGGCGGCCCGCTGCGGGTCCTTGCCCAGGCCGCCCTTCCGGCGCAGGTTCGCCATGTGCTGCCCGATGGGCACCATCGCCTCGCCCTCGCCCCACACCGCGTCCTGACGCGGTGCGAGGTGCCCGGTGGCCCGGCGGTAGGACCGCAGGGCGGCGAGCTTGCTCTCCCACGCCTCCTCGCCCGGCTCCCACACCATCCCGGCCTCCGGCGCGTCCAGCAGCGTCTTGCGCCGCTCCTCCAGCTCCCCGGCCCGCAGCGCTTTCCGCTGTTGGTGGACCCAGCGGCCAAGCGGAAAGGACTTCGTGACGCCGACTTCGACCTCGACGTCGTAGGGCACGGCGTGGACGCCGGTGATCTCGTTCTCCTTCCGCCAGCGGATGAGAGCCTGGTAGCCCTCCAGCCACACCAGGGACTCCGGCCGGTAGACCCGCGTACGGAGGAACGCCGCGATCGTCGCGGCGTCGCGCGGGCTGGAGAAGTGGAGCAGGGCGGCTTCGGCGGCGGCCTGGGTGTCGTCGTCCTCCTGGTCCTCGCCGTCGCCCGCGCCGCCGGCCCCGACGATCTGCCCGTCTTCGTCACGCTGGACGTGCACCTTGCGCTTGCCGCTCGTGAGCGCACGGGAAGCGAGCTGCTCAACGAGTCGGTCATCGTGCGAGCGCAGGCCCTGGAGGACGGCTACAAGGGGGCGAAACGAGGCGCTGGCGACCATGTCCGTCGGGTCCTCGTTCGGCTCCAGGAAGACCGGCACGATGATCCTGGCGACCTTGGTGGAGCCGTCGCGGTTCAACCTGAGCGCGCGGCCGATGTTCTGCACGATCTCCACCTGGGAGCCGCGGGTGTCCGCGAAGCAGATCGAGTCGACTCCCCGCTCGCCGGTGATGTCCACACCCTCCCCGAGAACGCGAACGCTGGCGAGGAAGGCGCGGTGCACCCGGCGCCCGGTGGCGTCGATGCCGTTGGCGAACTGGCGCAGAGCTTCCCGGCGTTCGGCTACGAGGTGGTCGCCGCACAGCCACGCCGACCAGACGCGGTCCGGCGGGACGTGGCGGCCGGCCTCCAGCTCGTAGAACTCCGCGTCGATCGAGGACGCGGGGAGCTTGTCGGCGGCGGCCAGGTCGGCGTCGGAGGCGTCGTTCAGGTACAGCGCGGCAGCGGTCTCGGGCAGCTTGTCCGCGAACGCGCGGGCCTCTTCGACCTTCTGGTGGAACGTCATGACCGTACGGAGGTTGTACGCGGCGGCGTGCTCCAGGAGCGCGGTCTGCAACAGGGCCAGGCGCCGGCCCCGCTGCGCCTCCTCCGACTCCCCGAGGACAGGCGAGGGATCGCGGATCTCCAGGACGTCGATCTCGAATCCGGCAAGGATTTCGCGCTCGATGGCCTCGCTCAGACCGAGCTCAGCGAGCCACGCGCCGTAGGTGCCCTCCGGGTCGTCCGACATCGTCGCGAGCTCCACCTCCTGGCCGTCCGCGCCCTTCTGCGGGCGGGCCGCGGCGAGGATGCGCGGGGTCGCGGTGAGGTAGAGCCGGAAGTCCGCCGGGATCCGCTGGTTGTCGTGGATCGCCGCCCACGGCCGCCCAAGATCACCAGCGGTTCCGTGGGCCTCATCCACGATCGCGAGGTCGAAGCCGTCCATGCGCTGCCCGTAGAGGCGCTCCCCGCCCGCCAGAGCGGCCTCCAGCGGCCCGCGAACCCTCCGCTGGCCCTCGGGTGCGTCGATGTCCTCCCGGTCCACGAGAGAGGCGTACGTGGCGAACACGACCACGGGCCCGTGCCCGGCCCACAGGGCGAGCTGGATGGGGTTGGTGGTGGTGCGCACTCCGAGCTCGTTCAGGACCGCGTCGTTCTCCAGCGAGCACACCGCGACCATCGGGGCCCGGTGGCCCACCGCCCGCCACGCCTGGGCGGTCTGGGCGAGCAGGTCCAGGGTCGGCACGGTCACGAGGATCCGGCCGTCCGCGAAGCTCTCCAGCGCGCACGCGGCGGCCGTGATCGTCTTGCCCG
Source organism: Streptomyces sp. NPDC042002 (assembly GCF_055588305.1). Taxonomy (NCBI): domain Bacteria; kingdom Bacillati; phylum Actinomycetota; class Actinomycetes; order Kitasatosporales; family Streptomycetaceae; genus Streptomyces; species Streptomyces sp. NPDC042002. The sequence continues at coordinate 19,005 of NZ_JBVJCT010000069.1, forward strand.
AGCCGGTCGCTGACACGATCGTTCCCCGGGCACCCTGCGGGGGCACGGATGACCTTGCAGGGAATCCCACCCACTTCCTAAACGCGGACCGCTGGTCTACCTGGTGTTCCTTGAGCCGAATCGCTGACATTCCGCGCCTCCCCTGGAGTTGAATTCCTGCGGTCTTTCAGAGGGCCGCGTGCGGAATGCAGGCCGCGCCCATGTCGTTCCAGATCGACGCATCCGCCTTGTGCCAGCCGCCCGGCTTTCCGTCCTTGAAGGGCGGCTTGTCGTCCGGGTCGTAGTGACCGGCATCGAGCGTGCAGACGACGTAGTCCCCATCGCTGTTGACCGTCCGGGCCGTGCACAGACCGCCGGCCTCGCCCAGCGCCTCCAGGACCTGGCGGCGCCTGGTGGTGTGCGGGTACGTGGCGGGCAGTACGGCTTCCCGGACGTACCGCTCCAGCCGCACCAGGTCGACGCGCTCACGCTGCCTCACGTCCGCGATGTGTACGGCCAGTTCAGCGGCCCCGGCCGACCGACCGCCGCGCCGGGACCACTCCCGGTCCGCGATGCCCACCAGGGCCTCGCTCACGGCCGCCACGCCCTTGTCCCAGCCGTCCTCGAACTCAGCGCCACGAGGGCGCGGCGCCATGCCGTCCAGCTCCACCACCTGGCACTGCGCCCCTGCGACCGCCCCGGCCTCCAGCGCGGCCACCAGGTCGTCCGCCTCGCTCGCGGGCACTCCCTGCGCCTCCAGGAGCGCGAACAGCCTCAACCGGGCGTTCACGCCTGCCGTCTGATACTGGCTCACCCGACGCACAGAATCGCTGCTCAGCGCGGGATCGGGTCCGGTAGATTCGTGGTGACCGGTCATCTGCGGTCGTTCCTCTCGGAATTCCGGGGAGGTTCCCGGGCGGTTGGGGGGTGTCCCGTGTTTCCGCCAACGGTACATGCTGCATCAACCCGATGCATGCACTACACTGGAACTCACGCGAACGAGCGACCCCCAC
>NZ_JBVJCT010000070.1:0-8004 GCF_055588305.1 Streptomyces sp. NPDC042002
GGGGAGATGGGGGGCAGGTAAGATATGCGCCGGGTAACGCGCACGAGAGACGGGGCAGAGAGGGGGTTCTGGGGGGGGGGGGGGGTGTTTTGGGCCTGGGGGGCACCAGAAAAAGGAGCGGGGTGTTTGGCTGGGGGGCTCCCGAGAGGGGGGGCTCTGGGCCTGGTTCCCCCCCCCCCGCGGAGTCGTCAGAGCCGGGACAGCTCGTCCACCAGGTCGTCCAGGCCCAGGGACCCCTGGGACAGGGCGGCCATGTGCCAGGCCTTGGCGTCGAAGGCGTCACCGTGGCGCTTCCTCGCGTTCTCCCGGCCCAGCAGCCAGGCGCGCTCGCCGAGCTTGTAGCCGATGGCCTGGCCGGGCATCGTGAGATAGCGGGTCAGTTCGCTCTCCACGAAGTCGGCCGGGCGGCTGCTGTGCGAGCCGAAGAACTCCTGCGCGAGCTCCGGGGTCCAGCGCTCGCCCGGGTGGAAGGGCGCGTCGGCCGGGATCTCCAGCTCCAGGTGCATGCCGATGTCGACGATGACCCGGGCGGCCCGCATCATCTGCGCGTCGAGGTAGCCGAGCCGCTGCTCCGCGTCGGTGAGGAAGCCGAGCTCGTCCATCAGCCGCTCCGCGTAGAGCGCCCAGCCCTCGCAGTTGGCGCTGACCTGGCCGACGGTGGCCTGGTAGCGGGACAGGTCGTCGACGACGTACGCCCACTGCGCGAGCTGGAGGTGATGGCCGGGCACACCCTCGTGGTACCAGGTCGAGACGAGGTCGTAGACGGGGAAGCGGGTCTGCCCCATGGTGGGCAGCCAGGTACGGCCCGGCCGCGAGAAGTCCTGCGAAGGGGCGGTGTAGTAGGGCGCCGCGGCACTGCCGGGCGGGGCGATGCGCGACTCCACCTTCCGTACCGGCTCGGCGAGTTCGAAGTGCGTGCCGTCCAGGGCCGTGATCGCCTCGTCCATCAGCTCCTGGAGCCACCGCTGGACCTCGTCGACGCCCTCGATGTGCCGGCCGTGCTCGTCGAGATGCGCGAGCGCCACCCAGGGGGTCGCCGCGCCGGGCAGGATCTTCTCGGCCTCGGTCCTCATCTCGCCGAGGAGACGGTGGTACTCGGCCCAGCCGTACGCGTACGCCTCGCCGAGGTCGAGATCCGTACCGTTGAAGTAGCGCGCCAGCCGCGCGTACCGCTCGTGGCCCACCGTGTTCGGCGCGCCCTCGACCGTGGGCGCGTACACCTCGCGCATCCAGTCCCGCAGGGCGACCAGCGCCTGTGTCGCGGTACGCGCCGCCGTGTCCAGTTCCTCGCGCGCCGAGTCGGGGCCCGCCGAGGCGAAGTCCTCGAACCAGCCGCGGCCCTGGCCGTCGGTGTCCGACCACTCGGTGAGCTGCTCGATGAACGTCGCGGTCGGGCGCGGGCCCGCGTACAGCTTGCGGTCGAGTCCGAGTGCGAGGGACTCCCGGTAGCCCGCGAGCGCGGCCGGTACCGCGCGCAGCCGCTCGGCGACCGTGGCCCAGTCCTCGTCGGTCTCCGTCGGCGTCAGGGTGAAGACCTGCCGCACACCGTGCGCCGCCGTGTGCAGATTGCCGACCGACCGCAGGCCCTCGCCCGCTTCGTGGACGGCGAGCGCGGCGGTGAGCCGCTCGCGCAGCAGCCGGGCACAACGGCGCTCGATGTCACGTTCCGCGCCTGGCTGCCGCTCCGCCTCGTCCAGCCGCGCGAGCGTCACCCGCGCCAGCTCGGCCACGGCCTCCTGGCCGGCGGGCGAGGTGTCGGGGAGCCTGCCGTGACTTTCCTTCACACCGAGGTAGGTACCGAGAACCGGGTCGAGGGCGATGAGCTCGTCGACGTACGCGTCGGCGACCTCGCGGGGCAGCGGGTTCTTCGTCTGCGACATGCGCACATCCTCATACGGGGACGGGTGCCGCGTCAGCCCGGGCAGCCGGGCTTTTCACCGGATCAGCCGGATTTGGCCGGAGGCGATACGCCCGGCGCGGCGGGCGGCAGCAACGGTCCGCAGTCCCACTGCTGGAATATCAACCGCGTCTCGACCCGGGCCACTTCACGCTGCGAGGTGAACTCGTCGAGCACCAGTCGCTGCAGATCCGCCATGTCCGCGACCGCGACATGGACGAGGTAGTCGTCGGGACCGGTGAGATGGAAGACGGTCCGGGACTCCGGCAGCACCTGGATCCGGTCCACGAAGGGCCCCACCAGTTCCCGGCGGTGCGGCCGGACCTGCACGGAGAGCAGTGCCTCGAGACCCCGTCCGAGCTTCGCCGGGTCCAGCCGCAGCTGATGGCCGAGAATCACTCCTGCCCGCCGCAGTCGGGTCACCCGGTCGAGGCACGTCGAGGGGGCGACCCCGACCTGCGCGGCGAGATCGCGGTACGTCGTCCGTGCGTCGTTCTGCAACAGCCGCAGCAGATGAAGATCCACCGGATCGAGTACGACAGAATCGGCCATGGCGCGAACGTAACACGGGATGTGGCGCCCGAACCCCGCCCGGTGTTCAGGCTTCCGCCCATGGACTCCGTTGTGTACGACACGCAGGGCGCGCAGGACGCGCAGGACGACCTGAGCGGAAGCGCCCAGCTCTTCGCGGCTCCGGCCAGGGCACTCGCCACCGAGGCGGTGCACGCCGGCCGGGAGGATCTGGCGGCTCTGGGGCTGCACGCGGCCCCGATCGACCTGTCCACCACCTACCCCTCGTACGACAGCCGTGGCGAGGCCGCCCGGATCGACGCCTTCGCGGCCGACGGCGCCGAACCGGAGGGCCCGCCCGTCTACGCCCGCCTCGGCAATCCGACCGTCGCCCGCTTCGAGACCGCCCTCGCGCGCCTCGAAGGCACCGAGAGCGCGGTCGCCTTCGCGAGCGGCATGGCCGCGCTGAGCGCCGTCCTCCTCGTACGGAACGCGATGGGGCTGCGCCATGTCGTCGCCGTACGTCCCCTGTACGGCTGCAGCGACCACCTCCTCACGGCCGGACTGCTCGGCACCGAGGTCACCTGGGTCGACCCGGCCGGCATCGCCGACGCGCTGCGTCCCGACACCGGCCTCGTGATGGTCGAGTCCCCGGCCAACCCGACGCTCGCCGAGCTCGACCTGCGGGCCGTGGCCCACTCCTGCGGTTCCGTCCCTCTCCTCGCCGACAACACCTTCGCCACGCCCGTGCTCCAGCGGCCCGCCGAATCCGGCGCCCGCCTGGTTCTGCACAGCGCCACGAAGTACCTGGGCGGACACGGGGACGTGATGGCCGGGGTCGTCGCGTGCGACGAGGAGTTCGCCCGGAAACTGCGCCAGGTGCGGTTCGCGACGGGGGGTGTCCTGCATCCGCTGGCCGGCTATCTGCTGCTGCGTGGCCTGTCGACCCTGCCGGTCCGGGTCCGGGCCGCGTCCGCGAACGCCGCGGAACTAGCCCGCCGGCTCGCCGCCGATCCGCGCGTCGCCCGCGTCCACTATCCGCGCATCGGGGGCGCCATGATCGCCTTCGAGGTGAACGGCGACCCGCACGACGTCATCGCCGGAGTCCGGCTGATCACCCCCGCGGTCAGCCTCGGCAGCGTCGACAGCCTCATCCAGCACCCGGCCTCCATAAGCCACCGCATAGTCCCCACAGCCGACCGCCACGACGCTGGCGTCAGCGACCGCCTGCTGCGCCTGTCGGTAGGCCTGGAGGACGTGGACGACCTGTGGACGGACCTGGAGGGGGCGTTGGGGTTCACCAGCGGGGGGTGAGGATCTGGGCGCGTCCCCTCGGCGTCCCCCGGCGGCACCCCGGCGTGCCGGGCGGTGTCGGCAGCGCCTGCCGGCACCAGCGTTGGAGCCACGGGTCCGCGGACCCGTCCGCGCGGGCGGACGGGCCTGCGGACGGACGCGGTCGCAAACGGGCGGGCCCTCGGGCCGACGGGGCCGCGGGCAGATGGGGTCGCGGCCCCGAGTCCTCCGGGCCGGCTAGTCCCGGTTGGCCCACGTTCCCTGCTGGGCGTGGCCCTGGACCCGGTCGTACGGCAGACGTGAGCTCACCGGTGTCGCGTCCAGGCGGGCGGTGATGACCAGGGTGCCCTCCTCGATCTGGTAGTCGAGGGGGAGCCCGAGGCTGCGCATGGCGGCCACCATGCCGGTGTTGGACGCCTGCGTGACGGCGTACACGCTCTCGCAGCCGGCCTCGACGGCCATCGTCACGAGGCGGCCGAGCAGTTCGACGCCGATACCGCGCCGCTGCCAGTCGTCCTCGACGAGCAGCGCGACCTCCGTCTCGTCGCCGTCCCAGAGGAGATGGCCGAGCCCGACGATCCTGCCGGATGCCGTCTGGACGGCCAGGGTGCGCCCGAAACTGGGGCTGAGCAGGTGGTTGAGGTAACGGTCCGCGTCCCCGACGGGACCGTGGTACCGCATGCTCAGCGTGCGCGGCGAGCAGCGCTCGTGCATCGCCTTGGAGGCCTCGACGTCGGAGGCGTCGGCGCGCCGCACGGTGATCGCGTTGCCCTCGGGCAGCGTCAGCATGTCCTGCCCGCCCGGAATACGCGGACCGAGCCGCGCGTCCAGCTCGACCAGGGCCCGCGCCCGCGCGAACTCGGTCGGCGTGAACGGCAGATACGGCCGCTCCACCGTGATCACTCCGCCCTCCGGCGCCCGCAGCCGCATCACCGTGTCCTCGAGTGCCCCCTCCACGGGAGCCCCTTCCGCCGCCCGGCCGGAGACGGGGGAGGTGGCGGGCAGCGAGCGGATCGTGCACCGGCCGAGCAACTGCCGCAGCGCGAGCGGCAGTTCGGAGGCGTCGAGGGCCGTGCGGGTGGCCAGACCTAGCACCCGGGTCGGCGCGTCCACCAGATCGTGGGCGTCGGCCCGCTCGATCCAGGTCGCGGTGCCGCCCGCCTGTGCCACGTTGCGGGTGATCTCGGACGTGGCCAGCCCGGCGGGGGCGCGCAGCAGGAACTCGTCTACCGTCCCGTCCGCCAGCGGGTGCGTCTGGAGGCTCAGGATGTCGACCTGGTGCTGCGCCAGCGCCGTGCACAGCGCGGCGAGCGAACCCGGCGCGTCCTTGACCGTCGTACGCATCCGCCACAGCACGGTCTCCACGACGGCCGGAGGCGCGGCGGTTCCCGCCTCTTCCCCGGGAAGCCCGCCCGCTCGCCCGTCCGAGGGCGGCCGGGCGCCGGGATCGCTCGTCGGGGGCGCGTGACCGTGGCGCCGTGCCCACCATGTGTGGAACCCTGCCGTGGCGACCAGGATCACCGCGGAGGTGGTCAGCAGCGCGGGACCGCCGGGACCGTGCCCGATCAGATTGGCCACACCGTCCGCGACCGCCACGGCCGTGAACAGTGCGGCGAGTTCGACGAGGTCCCGCCGCCAGTGGTGGACGGGCCGTCCGTGCTTCGCACGCGTCACATCAGACATGTCTGGAGTCATACAGCCACTGTGAAGGAACGGTGTTGCGTGATCACGAACGGCTTGTGACTGATCGGTTAAGTGTCGTTCTGCCCTTTTTATAGTTCTTTTTACGGGTCTTTTGCCTCGAACGCGGGACCGGACTGCCCACCTGGTCGGGGCCGCCCGGTCCCTGACCGCCTTGCGCCAGGGCGTGGCGGTCCTACGTCAGGCGGCGGCCTCCCGCGTCAGCGCCGTCCGTAGCCGCCGGGCCTGCGTCACCACCTTGGACGAGCCGCGCCGCCCGGTGATTCCGGCGAGATGCGCGAGATCACCGCGCGCCCCGGACCGCTCGGCGCAGTCGGCGGCGACGGCCAGCAGCTCGCCGAGCCCCCGCACCGGTCCGCCGCTCGCCCCGTCCGCGGCGAGGTCGGCCAGCAGGGCCGGCAGCAGGGCCGGCAGCAGGTCGCGCAGCACCGACCAGACGGTGGCGTACGCGCCCGTGGCCGCCGCCGTGCGTATGGACTCGGCCAGCCGGGACGGCTTCAGCGCTCCCCTGCGCACCAACTCCCCGACGTCCGTGCCGAGCCGCCCGGCGTCGAGCTGCCCCCGCGCGGCGAGGACCAGCAGGGCGTCCACCGCAGCGAGCCGGTCCTCGGGGTGCCGGGCCCCGAGCCCGTACGCCACACACAGGTGCAGCGCTTCGCCCGCCGTACCGTCGCCTTCGGCGAGGAGCGGCAGCATCGCGGCGTCCGTGCGACTGTCCTCCACCGCGGCCTTGCTGATGTCGCGCAGCAGGCGTGCCGCCACCAGCTCCCGCTGTCCCGGCAGGACGGCCGTCCAGTGCCGCCGGTCCGTGACGTCCCAGTGCCGGCAGTACCAGCGGTCCTTGAACACCGTGACAGGGTGTCCCAGCGGCCGGAACTCCGGGGGGAACAGGCCCTGTATCTCTTCGAGTTCACCCAGGTCCAGCACGATGCAGACGCCTGAGGTCCGTCGGTGGCTCACCGGGAGCAGCGGTCCTTCGGAGGCGAGCCACTGGGCCAGCCGGTGCCCCTCGGGGCTGCCGAGAGCGTGGGCCCGCGCCGCTGCTGCCGTCGCCGTCGTACGGTCGTCTCGCCGTACCCGCAGCAGTGCCTGCGCGAAGTCGGCGGCTCCGGGCCGGGCGTCCAGCCGCCGGTACTCGGTGAGGCGTGCCACCAGCTCGTCGGGCTCCAGCAGCCCGGTGTCCCAGGTGGGAGTGGCCAGAAGGAACGGCATCGGGTCGGCGCGGACCCGGTAGGCCACCTCCCACAGCCGCGCCTCGAACGCACGGGACAGAGCGCTGTGGTGGCAGTCCCCGTTGTTCGTGCCCTGCTGCACCGCCGCATGGAGCGTGTCCATGCCGACCTGCTCGAACAGGGCCGCGAGGACGACTTCGAGTCCCCCCGGCGACTCACGGAAGTGCCTTCCCGCGTTCGAGTACCGCGGATCGCCGTCCTTCCACCAGCATCGCGCGACCACGGGGCCGAGGGCCTCCACCAGAGCGTCCCGGTCGCGGTGGGCGTGGCGCACCAGGCCGTCCAAAGTGCGTTCGAACGCGGCGACGCCACCACCGGAGGCGAGCAGCGCGCTGACCTCCTCGGCCAGTTCGGCCACAGATTCCGGTGCCGTCGCCAGCCGTGCCCGCTCGGGAACGGGCGGCAGTACCTCTTCCTGGACGGCCGAAGCGGTGCCGACAGCCTCGATGCCGAGGAGCCGCTGCGCCCGCAGCCGCAGCCCCGGGCTCAAGTCGGCGGTGAGCTCGCCGAGTCGGTCCCGCGCGTCACCGGAGTCGGGCAGCGCGGTGGCATGGCGCTCCACCAGCTTCAGCGCACGCTCCTGCACCTCCGTGTCCTCGTGCCCGAAGGCTTCCGCCACCGCGGGCAGCAGCACATCCGCCGTGGACGGATCGCGCTTGAGAACCTTGCCCAGCAGGACGAGCTGGGCTCGTACCAGCTTCTTCTCGGTACGGAAGAGCACGCCCGAGGACATCTCGGCCAGCTGCCGGGACGTCAACTCGCCGTCCAGCGCGAGAGAGGCGAGCACCGACTGCGCGTGCCAGGCGACGGCCGCAATGCCCTGGCAGGCGAGCGCCGTCCAGTCGGCGGAGCGCTCGCGTTCCTCGTCACGCGTCGGGGCGAGGGACGACAACAGGCGCAGGAACACCCGCTGGTCGGCGGGGACGCCGCCGCGCAGCAGCCGGGCCACGCAGGCGTCCACCAGGACCTTGCGGTCGAGGGTGCCCTCCTCGGCCAGTTCGGCGAGAGCGTTGTACCAGCTGCCCGGTCCGTCCCCGAACAGCCAGGCGACCTGCCCCGTGACGTCCGGTGACTCGAAGAGCGCGGTGATCATCCGGGGCAGGTGCGGCTCCTTGCGCAGCCGCTGCACCACGGTGCCTCCGCTGTGCCACGAGGCTCCTATGTGCTGGAACCAGCCCTGCACATAGGCGTCGGTCGTCGGAACCTCGCATCCTGACAGCCCCACCAGACCCGACAGCAGGGCGAACGGGAGCCGGGACGTGGGGGGGGGGGGGGGGGGGAGGGGGGGGGGGGGGGGGGGGAGGGGGGGGGGGGGGGGGGGGAGGGGATGGAGGAGGCGGTCGAGGAGGCAGGGCGGCTGGCTGCCTGAGG
>NZ_JBVJCT010000070.1:8014-19958 GCF_055588305.1 Streptomyces sp. NPDC042002
GATAAACCCAGCTGGGAAGGGGGGCGTGGGGAGGTAGAACCTCGCATCCCACCAACCCCACAACACACAAAAGGGGGGGGACCGGGGCCCCGCCCCCCCCCCCCCCCCCCCCGAGCCGCTGGGTCAGATCGGCGAGCCAGTCGGACTCACGGTCGCCCAGTACATGGAGGAGGACTCCGGGGGAGGCCTGGGACCAGCGCATGTCGGCCGCGGCGATCCAGGTCGCCGCTCCGGCGGCGCCCGTGTGACACGCGGCTCCCGCCGCGTGCAGCGCGGGATAGGCCACCCGGGATCCCGCGTTCCACGGCGCGGTCCGCAGCTCCTTGCGGAGTTCCTTCAACGCGGGCAGACAGGCTCGGCGTTCGCCGTCGGTCATCCCGTCCAGAAGGCCTGCGGCCTCGACCGTGCGCCCCGCCCGTACCGCCGCCAACAACGCTTCGCCGCTCATCGCACATCGCCCCCGTCGACCGGAACTTCCAGGAATTCCTCGCGTCGTCCGACGGGTGGAGCCGGACTGTCTCCGTGCCCGGCCCGAGCGCCCCGCCGCACCATCCGTACCGCGAGGGCGTGCTTGCAGGGCCCGCGTCCGCCCCGGTACTTCGCCCACCACAGGCAGGAGCAGCTCAGCGTTCCCGCGTCGTCGCGGACCCGGTGCACATGTCCGTCGTCGGCCGTCACCGTGCCGATGGCACCGTCCAGGGCGACCGCCCCCGCCGAGACCAGGGCGCGGGCCGACCGCAGGCGCGGGTTGTGCCGCTCGACCCGCCCCGCGTCGTAGGGCAGTTCGCGGTGGAAGTACGCGGCCTCCGCGGTGTCGTACCCCACGCGCCCCGAGGTGCCCAGCCGGACCAGGGCGGCCCTCACCCGCTCGGCCGGCAGACCGGAGGAGGCGGTCAGGTCGCCCACGTCGACGCGCGGCTCCCAGGCCAGGAGCACCGCGATCAGTTCCGCGTCCTCGGCGGCCTCGTCGGTGGCGAGGGCGTCAAGAACCCCGCCCTCCCCGGAGAAGCCCCGGGAGGCGTCCGGCGACAGCGTGAGCGTGAGCCGCATGCCGGGCAGGACGGCCTCCCAGGCGCCGGCCGCGACGGCCTCGCCGGTCACCGGTGGGCCGTACACCCGCAGGGCCGTCGCATGGCGCAGCACCCGCTGGAGCGCGATCAGCCGCTCAGGGCCGGGCAGACACACCGCCCCCGGAACCGGCCGGGTCGTCGGACGCAGTCCCCGGCCCGCCGGCACCACCCACCGCGGACCGCCCGACATCCCGCGCGCGGTGCCGCGCGGAAGCGAACGCAGGAACCGCACAGCCTCCGCCGCGGGCAGTTCGGCCCGCAGATCGAACCCGGCCGCTATCACCTGCGCCTCGGCGAACCCCCGCAGCCAGCGGTCGGGCAACGGCACCTTCTTCTCCACCACCGGTCCGTCGAGCGTGGTCACGGCCATCTCGTCGGGGCCGACCCGAAGGTGCAGCGGATCGTCCGTGCCGATGCGCGAAAGAGCCTCGCGCAGCGGGTTGTTGACGTCGACGTTCGTCGTCCCGTGCCCGATCTCGTCGCCGTCGAGGCCCGCCGTCAGGACGTCCAGACGCGCGTACACCCCGCCGCAGCCGGAGAAGGACTCGAACCGGAGCCGGTCGCCGTTGCCCGTGACCACCGGGTCCAGGGAGGCGCGCAGCTGTGGCTGGTAGTAGCGCGCCGCCGCGACGTCGGCCACCGCCAGCAGCCCCGCGGCCGCCACTTGAGGTGACGTCAGAAAGCCCGTGAAGAACCGCGGATGGTCCTCGATCCCCGTGGGCGTCGCGCCCCGCGAGGTCTCAAGTCCCAGCCGCCGGCCGTCCGGTGCGGACTCCAGCGCGGAGGGTCGGGTGTAGGCCACGGCCTGCAACGATCGCGTCATGGAAAAACCGTAGACGCGACCACTGACAATGACCTCTGACCTGCGACGACTTGCTTGCGAGGTGACTTCGGTGCGGGCTCGCCGTGCCGCACGCCGGGGGACCGCCCCGGTGCGCGGCACGGCGGTTCAGCGGGCCTGCTGCCCCACGCGCCCCGGCTGGAGCACCTGCGTGAACAGCACGGTCCCGTCCTGTTCGCGGAGCCGCATCGTCAGCTCGCCGCTGTCCCCGTCGATGTCGACCTCGCCGAAGAACGGCGCGTTGAGTCGCGTCGCCGTCCGCGGCTCACGGGCTGCCGCCGGGGATGCCTCAGCGGCTGCCGTCGAGGAGGACGCGGGCGACGAGCGCCGGGTCGTCGTTCATCGGGACGTGGCCGCAGCCGGGCAGCCGCACCAGTCGCGCCCGCGGAATGATCTGCTTGGCCCGGACGCCCTGGCGGCGCATCAGCAGCCGGTCGCGGGTGCCCCAGGCCACGGTGACGGGCAGCGCCGGGATGTCGTCCGTGAACTGGACGTCCGTGCCCGCCCGGAGGGTCTCGGCGAATCCCTCGGCGTGGGCGAGCGCGAGGGTCTCGGCGACGACCGCGTCCGGTGAACGGCGGCCGGGCCGGGCGTAGATGGTGCTGGTCAGCACCGTCCGTCCGGCGGCTGAGCGGGAGAGCCGCTCGATCGCCGGGACCGGCATGCGCCGGGCCGCCGCTCGCATGGCGATCAGCAGACCGAAGGCGTAGCGCCGCTCCACCGGTGACCAGAAACCGGCGGGCGAGAGCGCCGTGACGGACCGTACGAGCTTCTCGCGGCCCAGTTCCAGGGCCAGCAGCCCGCCGAGCGAGTTGCCGGCCACATGGGGCCGTTCGATCTCCAGCGCCTCGCACAGCGCGCCGAGCACGGGCACCACCGTCGCCAGATCGTGGGTGAGTCCTTCGGGCAGCGCCGGGGACTCGCCGAAGCCGGGGAGGTCTACGGCGATGACGTCGCGTTCGGCCGCGAGGATGGGGATGACCGGGTCCCAGGCCTGCCGGTGGTGGCCGATCCCGTGCAGCAGGAGCAGCGGTTCACCGGTGCCCACGCGCGCGTAGGACAGGGTGACCGCCCTCGGGCCGCGCGGGGAGGGGAGACTGACGGTGACCGTGTCGGACATGGAACTGCTCCTCGTCTGGACGCCGTGACGAACCAACTCGTAGACAGCTTGTCAGCAACTGCTACCGACGGGTAGCCCCAAGTCGCCACGAACCGTACGTCAAGATCCGTTCGGCGCGGATCGGGCAGCCGGGGGCCGGACGGCGGAGCGCCGGGCAGTCGCGGGTCGGGCGGGCAAGGGCTGGGCGGCAGAGCGCCGGACGCCCGTACCTCGGCCCAGCTCCCAGCCACCAGCCCGCAGCCACCAGGTCCCGTCCTTCAGCTCCCCGCACCCGTAGTCCGCCCCCGTCTCCCGAGCTACCGCGCCCTGTGCACCTCCACGTTGAAATCCGCCTGCCCGAAGCCCTGGAACAGGCTCATCCACAACGGCAGATACATTTCCGCGGCCCGGGCCGTCCGGATGCCCCCGAGGTCGAGCACGCGGTGCGCCGGCCAGCCGAACTCGCCCAGCAGCGCCGTCACCTGCTCCTTGGCGCCCTCGTCGTCACCGGAGACGAAGATCTGGTGCTCGCCCGGCACCCTGGCGGGGTCGACCATCACTTGGCAGTTGACGGTGTTGAGGCTCTTCACCACGCGCGCCTGCGGGAACGCGCGCTGGATCTGCTCGCCCACGCTGTCGGACTCGACGGGAGAGAGGCGCATCTCGCCGTCCTCGAACGCGAGGGGGTTGGAGACGTCGAGCAGGACCTTGCCGTCCAGGTGTTCCTCGCCCGCCGACCGCAGCACGGGGAGGGCGACCTGGCCGCCCACCGCGTTCACGACCACCTCGCCGAACGCCGCGGCCTCCGCGAACGTGCCGTGACGTGCCGTGGGACCCGAAGCGCCGGCCCACTCGACGGCCGCCGCGTTGTCCTTCGTGCGCGAGCCCAAAGAGACCTCGTGGCCCAGTTCGACCAGCTTGCCGGCAAGCGCGCGCCCCACGTCGCCCGTGCCCAGAACCCCGTACCGCATCGTCGTACCTTCCGTGTCGAGACCGCGGGCCGACGGCGGGCCCGCGGCCATTCTGCTCCGGGGCGGCGATTTCGCCTGGACACGAAGGAAGGTGTCGGGTGGGATGGTGCGGTGGCAATCGACACCGTGACCGATGTGTTCGAAGAACATCGCCCCGTCCTGATGGGTGTGGCGTACCGCATGCTCGGTCGGGTGGCCGACGCGGAGGACGTCGTCCAGGAAGCGTGGCTGCGCTGGTCAGCCGACGACCGGTCGGACGTGCGCGCACCGCGCGGCTATCTGGTCCGCGTCACCACCCGGCTCGCCATCGACCGGCTGCGCCAGGTCCAGTCGCGCCGTGAGGCGTACGTCGGACCGTGGCTACCGGAGCCCTACGTCACCGACTTCGGCGACACCGTCCCGGACAGCGCCGACCGGGCCGTCCTCGCGGACTCCGTCTCCCTCGCCGTCCTCGTCGTCCTGGAGTCCCTGTCACCGCTGGAACGCGCGGTGTTCGTCCTGAGAGAGGCGTTCGGATTTCCCTACGCCGACATCGCCGTGGTCCTCGACCGCGGTGAACCGGCGGTGCGTCAGCTCGCCGGGCGGGCGCGCAAGCACGTAGAGGAAAGGCGGCCGCGCTACGAGGTCGACCCGGACGAACGCCGTGACCTCACCGAGCGGTTCCTCGCCGCGGCGGGAGAGGGCGATCTGGAGGGACTCATGTCCCTGCTGGCACCGGAGGCGCGGCTCATCGGCGACAGCGGAGGGCTGGCCCAGGCGCCGCTGCGCGTCCTCGACTCCGCCGACAAGGTCGGGCGGTTCGTCATCGGCGTCACCAGGAAGGGTGTGCCCGGCCTGTCGTTCCGCTTCCTCGAGGTCAACGGCGGTGTGGCGGTGCTCGCGCTCTCCGAGGGCAAGCCGGACAGCATCATCCAACTGGACGTCGCGGACGGCCGCATCCAGTGCGTCTACATCGTGCGCAACCCCGAGAAGCTGGTGTCGCTCTCCGCCGACTGACCCCTTCCGGACGTCCCCGTCCGAGGCACCGCCGGACAGCGAAAGCCCCCGTCTTCGGACGGGGGCTTTCGGCGTTGTGTCAGGGACATCGCCGAGCGAGAACACCCCGTGAACGCTCCGCGGCGGGACACCTGTGCAATCCGTAAGGGATCGAGGATTGGTCTTGACCAAGGATGGGGGCGGCCCTATCGTCGCAGGGATAGTGCAGGAACCTTTAATAAACAAGGGCGCTAAAACGCCGCCGGGCCACGGCGATTGCGGAGGACAGGGTGGGGACCACGCAGTTGGAATCGGTGCCGGAACCGAAGTACTGGCATCTCAAGACCGTGCTCAGTGAGGCACTTGACTCCGAATTCACCGTGGGCGAGATCCTGCCCAACGAACGTGACCTGGCGGCCCGTTTCGGTGTCGCTCGGGCCACCCTGCGCCAAGCGCTGGAACAGCTCGAACTGGAAGGCCGGCTGCAGCGCCGTCGCGGTGTGGGCACCACGGTCGCCCCGCCGCGTATGGGCGTGGCCGTCGGAACCGAACAGCACATGTGGCCGGGGGCGGTGGGCGACGCCTGGCACGCCGCCGACTGCGCCGTCGCGGCACCGCCCGCGTCCGTGGCCGGCATCCTGGAGACCGCCGCCGGCGAGCTGGTGCACACCGTGCGCCGTTCCCGGGTGACACACGGTCAGCCCGTCGCCGCGGAACTGCTGTACATCCCGGCGTCCTCGGTGCCGGACCTGTCGGCGATCGACGCGCCCTCGGGTGCGGCACGCGCGCGTGCCGTGCTGCGGGAGCTCCAGCGACTGGAACTGGAAGGCCAGGACCGTGCAGTCGAGCTGGGCTCGGCCCGCGCGGACGACGCCAAGGAGCTCGACCGCCTTCCCGGAGCGCCCGTTCTCGTCGTCACGACCCGTTTCTTCACCGAGGGGCGCACCGCCGCGGTGTCCGTGGCGACATACCGCGCGGACACCTGCCGGCTCACCTTCGCCGACTCCGGCGGCGTCGAGATCCACCACGACCAGGAGCGCCGCGCCTCCTGAGCCGTCCTGCCCGGAACCGCTGCTCGCTTCGAGCCGCTTCCCGGACGACACACGGCGCGCTCCGGAAGACTCCGGGGCGCGCCGTATTTCGTGGCTGTGGCTGTGGCTGTAGGAGAAGCAGTAGCCGCCGCGTCGCTCGCGCTTCAGCGGCGCGCCGTCACGGTTCCCTCCACCGCGAACAGCTCTTCCTCCACATGGTCGAGGGCCAGCCGTAGCGCCCCGGTCGCCACGGCCGCTTCACCCAGCATCGAGAGGGTCACCTTGGGCGGGCGCAGGCAATAGCGCGCCAACTCCCGCCGCAGTGGCTCCAGTACGCCGTCCAGTCCGGCAGCCCAGCCGCCGATGACGACCAGCTCCGGATCGAGGGCGAGGACCAGGGCCGCCACGTCGTGCACCAGCCGCTGGATGAAGCGGTCGACCGCCGCGCGTGCCCGCTGGTCACCGCCCTTGGCCAGCGCGAACACCTTGGCGACCGCCTGCTCGTCGAGCGGGTGCAACGGCTCGTCCGTGGTCGACAGCAGCGTCTCGGGCGTCACATCGCGGCCCAGCAGATGCAGCGCGCCGATCTCACCGGCCGCCCCGCCGTACCCCCGGTGCAGCCGCCCGCCGATCAGCGACCCGGCGCCCGGACTCAGTCCCGCCAGGACGAACACCACGTCGTCGGACTCGGTCGCCGAACCCTTCCAGTGCTCGGCGACCGCCGCCGCGTTGGCGTCGTTCTCCACGAGCACCGGGCACTTGAAGGAACGGCTCAGCCGCTCACCCAGCGGCAGGCCCGTCCACTCCGGGAGCGCCGTGCCCAGGCGCACCGTGCCGTCCGCCTCCACGATGCCGGGGCTTCCCACGCCCACCGCCCGCAGGGAACTACGGGCGACACCGGCCCTGCGCAGGAGCTCGGCGACCGCCAGCCGCAGCCGTTCCAGACGCTCGTCGGCGGACGCCGTCTCCTCCACGTCCTTGGCCATCGCGCCCATCACGCGCCCGTCCAGGTCCGCGAGCAGCGCCGCGACGCGGTGCGGGCCGATCTCCAGGCCCAGCAGATGCCCCGCCTCCGCCCGGAACCGGAACCTGCGCGCCGGACGCCCCTGGCGCCGTGTTGCGCCCTCCTCGGCCGCCTTCTCGACGACGAGCCCGTTCTCGATCAGCCCCTCGACGACCCCTTCGACCGTCGGCCGTGACAATCCGGTCACCCGGGTGATCTCGGTGAGGGTCGCGCAGTCCGTGGCGCGCAAGGCGTGCAGCACCACCGCGGAATTGATCCGTCGCAGCAGAGAGGGATCCCCGCCGGTCAACCGCCCCAACGTCCGTCCTCCCAGCTTGTACGCGTGTTGGCCGGATCGTACTCGTCGCGGGGGACCCCGGCGAGGGGCGGGGACCCTTTCCCGTGCACTGGTCACTTTCGGCCCCACCCCGGGGCCGCCGTCAGCCGGGCGCCACGAACCCCGACTCGTACGCCGCGATGACCGCCTGCGTACGGTCCCGGGCCCCCAGCTTCGCCAGTACGGAGCTGACGTGCGACTTCACCGTCTCCGTCCCGACGACCAGCCGCGCGGCGATCTCGGCGTTCGACATCCCGCGTGTCATCAGCCGCAGCACGTCCGCCTCGCGCTCGGTCAGCGCGGCCCGCTGCATGGCCGCCCGCGCCGCCGGATTGCCCCCGTTCTCCCCGTACTCGGCCGCCAACTGCCTTACAGAGGACGGGAACAACAGGGACTCGCCCTCGGCCACCAGTCGCACCGCGTGCACGATCTCGGCCGGCCGGGCCCGCTTGAGGAGGAAGCCGTCGGCACCCGCGCGCAGCGCCTCGTAGACGTATTCGTCGTTCTCGAACGTCGTCACCACGAGGATCTTCGGCGGATCGGTGACGGTCCGCAGCACCGCGCGGGTGGCCTCGATGCCGTCCATCAGCGGCATCCGGACATCCATGGCGACCACGTCCGGCCGCAACCGCCTGACCAGCGGGATCACCGCGGCACCGTCGGCCGCCTCACCGACCACCTCGATGTCGGGCTGCGACTCCAGAACGGCGCGCAGTCCCGCGCGTACGAGAGGTTCGTCGTCGACGAGCAGAACGGTGACCGGCATCCGGCCAGCGTAGATCAGCTCAACGGCAGCTCTGCATGCACCTGCCAGTCACCCTCGTGCGGACCCGTCCGGGCGCGGCCGCCGAGCAGCGCGGCCCGCTCCCGTATGCCGCGCAGGCCGCTGCCCCGCCCGGGCCCCGCTATGCCGTCCGGCAGGGGATTGCGGACCTCCAGGGCGAGTGCGCCGTCTCCGACCTCGATACGGACCCGCACCGGGACGCTCCCGGCGTGCCGCAGCACATTGGTGAGCGACTCCTGGAGGATGCGGTAGCCCTCTCTGGACACCGGACCGGGCACGGTCCCGAGCGGGCCCGTCACCTCGGCGTCCACCTCGGCTCCTGAGGTGCGCGCCGACTCCAGCAGCCGGTCGGCGTCGGTCAGCGTGGGACGGCTGCTCACGGGACGCCGCGCCTCGCGCAGCACACCCAGCACCCGCTCCAGGTCCTCCAGGGCGGCCCGTCCGGTCTCCTCGATGGCGACCAGGGCGCGGCCGGTGAAAGCCGGGTCGCCGGCCGCCCGCGCGGCGCCGGCCTGCACCACCGCGACCGTCAGCGCGTGACCGATGGAGTCGTGGAGCTCACGGGCGATGCGGTTGCGCTCCAGAAGTTGTTCGGTGCGTTCCTCCAGCGCGGCGAGCCGCTCGGTGGGAGAGGGCCCGAGGAACCGCCGCGCCACCACCGTGACCAGCTCGCCGAGGCCGACCACCGCGCCGTACAGGGCGAGCAGGGGCAGCGGGATGAGCAGCGCGCAGCTCCAGTGCGGGTCCAGGAGCCTCACCACGGGGTCGTTGGACGGCCAGTAGCCCAGGGCCGCCCTGGTGAGATCGACGGCGAACGTCGGCAGCCAGACGGTGGCCATGGACGTCGCCACGCTCAGCAGGAGGCGGGCCTCCAGCCAGAGCACGGTCCGCCACCGGTCCCGTCGGCCGGCCGAAGGAGCGACCGAGAACGCCGCGTCCTCACCATCCCGCTCGCCCGGCGCCAGCATGAACCGCGCCTGAACACCCTCGCCCCGCCGCACGGCCGGGATCAGCCCCAGCGGAACGAGCATCAGCGCGGGCACCCACGGCCTCGTACTGTCGATGAACAGCCACACGCTGACGAACAGCATCGGCACCCACAGGTGCAGCAAACGCGTGTACGTCGTCCCCCACAGCAGCGGGCGCAGAAAGCGGGCCATTGCGTCATCGTGTCAGCCGGCACCGACAACGGGCCTCCCCCGGGCGGGGGAGAGGATCTCCACCCGCGGGGGAGGCCGGGACCGGTCGGCGGCGGCCACGCTGGGCCCATGACCAGCATCGACGTCCAAGACCTGACCAAGGAGTACGGCGGCAAGCGTGCCGTGGACCGCCTGACCTTCAGCGTTCTCCCGGGCCGCGTCACCGGATTCCTCGGCCCGAACGGCGCGGGGAAGTCCACCACCATGCGGCTCGTGCTGGGCCTGGACCGGCCCACGTCCGGCACCGCCACCGTCGGGGGCCGCGCCTACGCCACCCTCGACGAGCCGCTGCGGAAGGTGGGCGCCCTCCTCGACGCCGGGGCCGCGCACGGATCGCGGACAGCCCGGGACCACCTGCGGGCGCTCGCCGCCACGAACCGCATCCCCGAACGCCGGGTGGACGACGTGCTGGAGGAGACGGGGCTCGCCCCGGTGGCCCGGCGCCGGGTGAAGACGTACTCCCTGGGCATGCGCCAGCGTCTGGGCATCGCGGCGGCGCTCCTCGGCGACCCGCCCGTGGTGCTCCTCGACGAACCGTCGAACGGCCTCGATCCGGAGGGGATCATCTGGATCCGGGAACTGCTGCGCCGGCTGGCCCGCGAGGGGCGCACCGTCCTCGTCTCCAGCCACCTCATGAACGAGACCGCGTCCTTCGCCGACCAGCTCGTCGTCCTCGGCCGCGGCCGGCTTCTCGCCGACACGCCCATGCGCGAGTTCATCCACGGACGCGTGCAGCCTCGCGTCCGGCTACGGAGCACGGACAGTGGCGCGTTGCGGAGCCTGTTCGTGGAGCACGGCATAGAGGCCGTCGAGGGTGAGGACGGCCGCTGGACCGCCCTCGACGCGCGGCTGGAGGACATCGGGCGCCTCACCTCGGCCGCAGGGCTTCCGATGCTCGAACTCGCCGCGGAGGAAGGCACGCTGGAACAGGCCTATCTGGATCTGACCGCCACCGAGACCGAGTTCGCCGCCACCCCGCCCCAGCCTCAGGAGGCCTGACCGTGTCCTTCGCACCCGCACTCCGCGCGGAATGGATCAAGATCCGAACCCTGCGCTCACTCCTCTGGGGCCTTCTCGCCGTTCTGGCGGCCACCGTGGCGTTCTCGGCACTCGCCGGACTCGACGACTCCGGTGAGCGGGACTTCGACGCCCTCTTCTCGGCCTTCTCCGGTGTCAGTTTCGGCCAGATCGCGGCCATCGCCTTCGGAGCGCAGGCGGTCTCGGCCGAGTACCAGGGAGGTGCCCTGCGGGTCTCGCTGGCGGCGGTTCCCGACCGGGGGCGCTGGTTCCTGGCGAAGACGGTGGCGATCGGCGGACCGGCCCTGGTGATCGGCCTGGTCACCGGAGTGGCCAGTCTGGTCGTGGGGACGTCCGTGCTCGGTTCCAGGGCGAACGGGCCGACCTGGACGGAAGAACTCCGGGGGGTGGTCGGCTGCGCGGTCTACCTGGCCCTGATGGCCCTGTTCGCGGCGGGCCTGGCAGCCGTCCTGCGCAGCGGGGTGGCAACACTGAGCATCCTGATCCCCTTCCTCCTGACCGTGTCCTTCGTCGTCGGGGGAGCGTCCGGGAGTGTTGCGGACTTCCTGCCGGACCAGGCGGGTCAGGCGGTCCTGCACGAATCGCCGGACGGTGTCCTCAGCCCCTGGAGCGGGCTCGCCGTGACCGCGCTGTGGACCGCCGCGGCAGTGGGCGCGGGCGCGTGGTGCGTCCGGCGCCGGGACGCCTGACCGCACTGGCCTCCTGACGCCTCACTCGTTGTCGGTGGCGGCCGCTTTACTGGACGTCATGAGCATCGCGCAGCATCTCGCCGTGATCGACCGGCCGTGCTCCGAGGACTTTCCCGCGGAGCACGGCCGGTCGGATGCCGGCACGGGTGGAGCGGGGTACCACATCGCCGAGTCAGTGACGAGCGAGGATTTCTGGGAAGCCGACGGCGCGGCACGTGAGGAGACGGAGGAGCAGTACGAGGCCGACCGGGACGGTCTCTCGGAGCTGCTCACCCGCCGCTGGGGGAGCCCGTACGTCTTCAGCCTGTCGAGTGTTCTCGACCGGGTGACGGACGGCGAGGACATACCCGAGCCCTGGGGCGTCCTGAGTTCGCACGTGCCCGACGTGCACCTCTGGAGGCCCGAAGGGCACGACCGCTGGGTCGCCCTCGGTGTCTCGCGGTGGGACGGCGAACTGCCGTTCCAGCTGCTGGCGGTGATCACCGAGACAGACCCGCCCCGACTCAGGGAGCCTGCGCCGCCGCCCGCAGGCGGCCGTACTCCTCGGCCATCGTCGCCGCGGTCCAATGAGCGTTGAGTCCACTGGGATTGGGCAGGACCCACACCCGGCTCGACCCGATCGTCCGCTCCTGCGGGCCGATGCGGGCACCGCGGTCCTCGAAGGCCGCTCGGTACGCGGTCACGCCCACCACCGCGAGCCACCTCGGGCGCAGCCGCTCCACCTTCTCGCCGAGCAGCCGCCCGCCCTCGCGGTACTCCTCGGCGCTCAGCTCGTCGGGGGGGGGGGGGGGGGGGGGGACCACGGTGGGGGTGGGGGGGGGGGGGGGGAGGAAACCATCCCCCCTCGGAGAGCTTCGTGAGCGCGGGGGGGACCGAGGGAGGGGGGGAAACTAACAAGAACAAGGCT
>NZ_JBVJCT010000071.1:0-11510 GCF_055588305.1 Streptomyces sp. NPDC042002
TCCCACTCCGCATTCGTCAGATCCCCACGACCCATACCACCAGCGTGACCTCAACACCCCAGCCCCGTCAGGAGATCCGAGAAACAGCGCCTAGCCCTGGAGATCTGGACGAGGCCATCCGCACCTTCGAGGAACAGATGTGGGCACGGGCCGGTAGGTGGGCGAAAATCACGACGGCCGGTCTGGAACGCCTCGTGAGCCAGGACCCCACAGAAGCCCTCGCCCTCTTCGACCAAGTCCAGCCCTCCTGACCGCCAAGCGCAAGAACACCGGCACCAACAGCTCGCCGCGGCTTCACGGGACAGGCACCTTCCGGCAAAACCACCGTTACTGAGCTTTTCAGGTTGGTGCCGGCTGGGCCAGACTCAGGAGCTTTCCGAGGTGGAGGCGCGATCAGCTGCCCCCTGGACGGCGGGGATCAGGTCTGCGATCCGTTCGAGCTGGTCGCGCTGGGAGTGCAGGTCCAGGGCGCCGAGGCGGGCGACGATGTGCCGAGCACCGGCGGCGACGTACCGTCCTAGGCTTTCAAGCACCTGTTCCGCGGAGCCGGTGACAACTGCCTGGATCTTTTCC
Source organism: Streptomyces sp. NPDC042002 (assembly GCF_055588305.1). Taxonomy (NCBI): domain Bacteria; kingdom Bacillati; phylum Actinomycetota; class Actinomycetes; order Kitasatosporales; family Streptomycetaceae; genus Streptomyces; species Streptomyces sp. NPDC042002. The sequence goes on from NZ_JBVJCT010000071.1 coordinate 574, forward strand.
AGCTCCTCCAGTGGCATTCCGTACGTGGCCCGCGCGTAGTCGTCCAGTGCCCGACGGCCGCTCTCGAGGTCGTTGTCGATCCGTACCGAGACGAATAGTGCGGGGGTGATGTCCTCGGTCGCACGTCCGGCGTCGGCCGCCGCGTTGTGGACATTGTGGAGGCCGGATGCGTAGTCGGCGGGGTCAGACGGGTAGGGCAGCCATCCGTCGTACAGTCGGCCAGTTCGGGCCAGCGCTGCTGGTGTCGCGCCGCCGAGCCAGATGGGTGGACCGCCCGCTCGGTACGGCCTGGTCGTGGGCGGGATGTCATCGAACCGGAGGATCTCGCCGTGGAAGGCGTCGGCGCCGTCCCACAGGGCCCGCCACAGCGCGACAGTCTCGTCCAGGCGGGCGAAGCGCCGTTCCCACGGCAGCTCGGACAGCGTGTAGAGGGGCCGCCCGAATCGGCCAGGGAAGCCGGCGCCGACGGTCACGGTGAGTCGGCCACCGGACAGCAGGTCGATCGACGCAAGTGACTGCGCGGCCTGGATCGGCCGACGGAGGAACGGCATCAGCGCGGCTGTGCCCAGCGTCACGGTCTCGGTCACCGGGGCGAGTGCGGCCAGCATCGTGAGCGCCTCGATGCGCGGACTGAGCAGGGAATCGTTGGCGAAGAGCGAGGAGAAGCCCGAGCGTTCGGCGTACCGGCCGAACGCAATCAGCTCGCGAGGGTCGTCGGCAGCGCCCCACTGGGCGGTTCCGGTCGGAAGTAGTACACCGATGTCCATGTCGGCAATGTCCACGACCGGTACGAGTGGCGACAATTCCCTGCGGGGAATGGCCTCGGACCCCCCGCCGCCGTTACAACAGGCCCGTGGACTTTCCTCGTACGCTTCGTGACCGTCGTACCCGCCGTCATGTCAGCCAGCTCGACCTGGCGCTGCGAGCGGGCACCACCCAGCGCTACCTCAGCTTCATTGAATCTGGCAGATCTGTCCCGGGCCGGAACATGGTCGTGCGCCTGGCCGAGTCGCTGGAGCTGCCGCTGCGGGAGCGCAACGAGTTGCTGCTGGCCGCCGGGTACGCGCCCGCCTACCCGGAGAGCTCACTGGACGATCCGGTGCTGGCCCCCGTGCGCACTGCGATCGACCATATCCTCCGCGGGCATCTGCCGTATCCGGCGCTGGTTGTGGACCGGGGCGGTGACCTGATCGCCGCGAACACCGCATTCGACTTGATCACCGAGGGCGCGGCTGCCGAGCTGGTGGGTCCGGGCGCGAACATTTACCGCCTGGCACTGCATCCCGACGGCCTGGCTCCCCGTATCCTCAACCTCGCCGAGTGGGCGCGCCACATCTTGGTGCGCCTCGGCCATCTGGAGGAGTTGCGCACCGAGCTCACCGGGTACGTTCCCGAGCTGGAGCCGTCCTCCGGGCAACTCGGTTTCGCGGTGCCGCTCCGCCTGCGGTCCTCGTACGGTGAGCTGCGCCTGATGACGACGGTGACGACCTTCGCCACCGCCGTTGACGTGACGCTTGCCGAGCTGAAGCTGGAGGCGTTCCTGCCGGCCGACCCGGCGACGGCCGAGGCTCTCTCCGCAGCCGCCGGGGCAATGACTCGCGCTGCCGCCGATCAGGAGCCCGGGAACATGTAATCGGTCTTGATGCGGCCGTTGTCGTCGAGTATGAGCAGGTCCGAACCACCACCCACCACGTCGCCGGTTGCGGTGGACACCGCCTCCCAGCCGATCCTGACCACGTCATGGAGACGTATCGCACCGGGGCGCGCCCGGAAGGCGAATCCCTGTTTCTCGACGAACCGCTCGTAGCTTCGCGCCACTCGGGTCTCGATGGCGTCGTATCCCTGAGCCTCCAGAGTCGGGTGGTCGAAGCCGAGTTCCGCGGCGGTCTCCCGTATCTCCGCAGGCGGGTGAAGGATGTGGGTGCCGTCCTCGGCCCAGAGTCGCTCGATGGCCGCGCGGCGCTCTGCGGCTTCGGGCACATTCCATTGCGCCATGTAGCGGTCGGCCAGCTGCTGCGGGTCGATCTCGATCATCTTCGTCTCCTTGCCCGGGCAGGTCCATTGGGACCAGATCCTGCGGGGCGTAGGGGAGCCCGGCAATTCCCTTCAGGGAATGGGCCTTTCAAGTCAGAGTGAGGCGCCCCGAAGTTCTCGGACAGCGGTCCCCATAGGATCGAAGTCCAGAACGGCGGAGAGAGCACGTGGCACAGAAGCGTAGGAAGTTCAGTCCTGAATTTCGGGACGAGGCGGTCAAAATGGTAGCCGTGGAGTCCCGCCCGATTGCCGAGGTCGCCCGAGAGATACAAGTGAACGAGGGAACGCTGGGCACCTGGGTCAGCCGGTACCGGCAGGAGAACGCCGGGGGGAGCCTCCGCTGAACATCAGCGAACGCGCCCGACTGCGCGAACTGGAACGCGAGAACCGGGAACTCCGCATGAAGACCGAGTTCCTGGGAAAAGCGGCGGCCTTCTTCGCCCAGGAATACCGGTGCCGGAGAAGTACGAGTTCATCGACGGCGAGGCCGGAAACTTTCCCGTGCAGCAGATGTGCACCTGGGCGGGAGTATCCACGTCGGGCTTCTACCACTGGAGATCGAGGCCATTGTCGGCCACCGCGAAGCGCCGTGCGGAACTGAGGGCCGTCATCCTCCAGGTCTTCTCCGACTCCCATGAGACCTACGGCTACCGGCGTGTCCACGCCGCGCTCCAGCGGATGAACGTGCAGGCCGGAGCGGAACTGGTCCGCGCACTGATGCGCGAGCTCGGCCTGGTGCCATGCCAGCCGCGGCCCTGGCGGGCGACCACGATCGCCGATGATGCGGCGCCGGCCACGCCCGACCTGCCGGCCCGTGACTTCACCGCTGACGCTCCCGGGCGCAAACTGGTCAGCGACATCACCTACGTTCGCACCTGGGCCGGGTTCCTTTATCTCGCGACCGTCATCGACTGCCACACCAAAGCGGTAGTCGGCTGGGCGATGGCCGACCATATGAAGACCTCCCTCATATCGGATGCACTCGATATGGCGGCCCGGAACATCAACCTCGCCGAAGGCTGCATATTTCATTCCGATCGCGGAAGTCAATACACGTCTCGGGAACTTCGTTGCAAGCTCAGCTCGTTGGGCCTGCGAGCATCGGTCGGCCGCAGCGGTGTCTGCTGGGACAATGCAATGGCTGAATCATTTTTCGGCGCCCTCAAAAACGAACTCGTGCACCGAACTACGTTCCCAACGCGCGCACACGCCCACCGGGCGATCGTCCGCTACATCGAGATGTTCTACAATCGAAAACGCCTCCACTCCGGACTCGGCTACAAGACTCCCGCAGAAGTCCACGCCGAGTACGAGGAGTTGCAGGCAGCGGCATAGACAAGAACCCTCAACACCGCTGTCCGAGAAGCGCAGGGCCCCTCACTTTGATACATATGGATCTTAGCGCGGTGGTGGTCTTGAGGCACGTGAGGCACAGAGAGCGGAAGCGAGTCGCTCGCATCATTCCTCTGAGTTCAGGACTGAGCCCAGGACGCTATAGCCTCCGCCCGTGACCAACCATCGTGTCCAGAGCAACGAACCTGCGCGCGCCGAACTACCCCACTACCAAGAGATTCTGGACAACACGGACTGGGCTTCGCTCGAGACCCCATCAGGAACGGGTGAACTCCTGCCGACTGCCCTGGTACGACTTCTTCACGCGGACCCGCGTGTCAGGGCCACCGCCGTCGTGGATGCGCTGGGGGCAGTGACCCACCAGAACACCATCTACGAAGCCACCGTGCCTGTAGCGCTGTACGTCGCGACGGTCCTCAACCACCCGGCCACTGTTGCAGGCGGCTTCGAGCAGGATGCCGATCAGACACCGCACTACCTCACCCGCGTGGTGCTACTGGATTGGCTCAGCAGGACTGCCTACGACGCAGACGACGAATGCGTTGCCATCGGCGAGCGCAGTTCGGGCAGCGCGTTTCTCGACGAGTGTCCGGACATGCGTGCTTTTCGAGACCTGCGTCCCAGCTTCTACTCCGCCGTTCACCCGCTCCTCGAGCACGACGACGCGGACGTACGCGCGGCGGCTCTCGTCGCTGCCCTCCCCCTGGCAGAGCATCCCGTACTCGCTCAACACCGAACCGAACTGGTTGACCACGCCCGACGTCTGCTGAACACCAGCACCGACCGCTACAAACGCGACCGTGTCCTGGAAGCGCTGACGGCGTGGGGCCACGACATCAGCGGCCTGGAAAACGCAGACGATGTGGCAGTCCGTGAACTCCGAGCCCGGCGGATCGCCGAACGCTGGACGGGCGGCTGCTCAGAAGACCCGCCATTCTGACTCATGCCCCGCAGCGGTCCCGCATTGCACGGTCACTCAAGGTGCACGCACCACAGAAGCAGAAGCTGAGCCAGAACCAGCTTTCGTTGATGAAGTGATAGGCCACCGATTGTCGTGGTGGCGCGGGAATTGGGCATCGCGGCGGACACGGTCCGCAAGTGGCGTCGCCGGTTTCTGGCCGCCCGGCTGGACGGGCTGGTGGACGAACCGAGGCCGGGCCGGCCGCCCACCATCAGTGTTGATCAGGCGGAGGCGGTGGTGGTCAGCACGCTGGAGGAGATTCCGAGGAACGCTACGCACTGGTCTCGTGCGTCCATGGCCGACCGCAGTGGCCTGTCGAAGTCGACCGTGGGCCGGATCTGGCGCAGGTTCCAGCTCAAGCCGCACCTGAGCGACATGTTCAAGTTGTCGACGGACCCGCTGTTCGTGGAGAAGGTCTACGACGTGGTGGGGCTGTATTTCAACCGCCCGAAGGTGCGGTGGTGTTGTCGGTGGACGAGAAGTCCCAGATCCAGGCCCTGGGCTGGGGGTACGCCATGGATGGTGGCACGGTCACAGTCAGCGTTCGCCGTCGTAACGGTGAAGTCGTCGAAGACCAGGCGTGGTTGGCAGCCAGAACAGAGCCGGGACCGCCGACGGAGTGCCGCACATGAGGCCTCATCATGGACTCGTGACAACGTGGATGCGCTGCTACTGGGACGAGGAAGACGTCTGGTTCTACTTCGAGGTGAACGCCGAAGGCTGGGTGACCCGGCAGATCGAGCTCCAGGGCCCTGAACTGACGCCGATCGCAGCTGCCTCCCTCGACGAATGGCAGCAGGCCCATGACGCGGGCCTCCTCGACGAATACGACAACAGGTTCGGCATCACAGCTGAACTACCCGTCTCAGAGTGGGAAGGGCATGATCCGGAGCAGTTCACTTCCGAGGAGTTCGAGGAGGTCTGGGGCACGGCCCGCCGACAGATCTCAGCTCGGCCGACCTGACTCCTGACCAGCTGATCAGAACCTCCCGCACGCCGGGGGAACCTCAACCCCAAAATCGATTGACGGCGGTTGCAGAATCTCTGTCATGGGGACGGACATCAGCGGGTTTGTCGAGTGTCGAGCATGGCACCTCCACGAGGAGGGCGAGGACTCGGTTTGGCGAGCCGCCATCGACCTCTTCTTCCTCAACATCACCCGGAACTACGACGCGTTCGGCTGCCTCTTTGGAGTCCGCAACTACGCGAACTTCCGACCGCTGGCCGCAGACCGAGGACTCCCAGTCGATGCGTCGGAGACTGTTCGTGCCGAACTCGATCAACTTGCCCAGTGGCCGGACCAGGCATACGGCACCACCTGGATCACCTGGGCCGAGATCAAGGAGGCCGATTGGGGTGAGCCAGCTGAGAAGGCCGACAGCCGACTCCACCAGTACCGGCAGACTCCGGACGGGCTCAGGTTGACGGGGAAGTCCGCCTGGAGCTCTCGCTTCGCACAAGCTGTCGGCCTTCCTGCACAAGTGCCGGGCGAGGCTCAAGAGTGGCCCGAGGGGAGCGAATGGCTCATCGGCGACACTCTCTACAGATCCGAGAAACTGCGCCGTCGAGATGCTGTCCCGGAGACCGGCGAGTGGAAACCGGTCTGGACGGTCATGGAGGCTCTCGCATCGCAGCACGGCGATGACAATGTGCGACTCGTCGTCTGGTTCGACAACTGAGAAGTCATCTCATTTGGTGAGTCGGCGGTAGCAGATGAGGGTGCAGGCGATGGCGGCGAAGGCGAGGAAGTGTTCGGCTTTGCGTTCGTAGCGGCGATGGAGTCGGCGGCAGCCGGCGAGCCAGGCCACGGACCGCTCTACGACCCAGCGGTGGCGGCCCAGGCGGGTGGAAGACTCGATGCCTCGTCTGGCCAGGCGGTGCATGATGCCCCGACCGCGGAGCCATTTCCGCAGGTGACGGTAGTCGTAACCCTTGTCGCCGTGTAGCTTGCCGGGTTTGCGGCGGCGGGGACCGCGTCGTGAGCGGATCGGTGGGATACCCCGCACGAGCGGCTCCAGGCCCTGACTGTCATGCATGTTCGCCCCCGAAATGCCGATCGACAAGGGCAGACCGGTGCACTCGGTGATCAAGTGGATCTTCGACCCGTACTTGCCGCGATCCACAGGATTCGGACCTGTCAGATCCCCCTTTTCGTGGCCCGCATGTTCACCGAGTCAATCGCGCAGCGAGACCAGTCCAGTTCGCCGCGGGAACCGAGTTCGTCAAGAACCAGGCGGTGCAGCTTGGTCCACACCCGAGCCTTCGTCCACTCGGTGAAGCGCCGATGGGCCGTCGCCCCCGATGGTCCGAACGACGCTGATGGCACCTGCTGCCACGTGCAGCCGGACGTGGCCACGAACACGATCGCAGCCAGCACTTCCCGGTCACCGTGCCGACGTCGGCCTCCTCCTTGAGGGCGCAACGGAGCTTCCGGCACCACACGCTGGAACAACTCCCACAACTCATCCGGCACCAGCCGCTCAACGATCCCCACACCCGGAGCCTATCGAATACCCCAAATGAGATGACCTCTTACAACTGGACGGTGGTGCCGGGCTGGAGGAGGTCGATCGGGGTGCCGGTCAGGCCGTTCTCGCCGAGGAGATTGGCGGTGGAGTGCTGGCCGAGGTCGCTGAGCATGAGTTCGTGGATCTGGATGACGCGCTCGGGCTTGACCGTGCGGACGTAGTCGGCGGCTTCACCGAGCTTTGTCCATGGGCCGCTGGTCGGCAGCAAGAGGGTGCGTACGGGAGCGTCGGGCGCGAAGTAGGCGTCGCCGGGGTGGTAGACGGCTCCGTCATCGAGGAGGTAGCCGACGTTGTCGGGGCACGGGATGTCGGCGTGGATCAGCGCGTGGTGGTGGCCGTGGACGGTGGCGGTGATGGATCCGACGCTGAAGGTGTCGCCCGCGGCGACGGCCTGAACGCGGCCTCCGCGGCTGCCTAGGGTGGCGGCGACCGTGGCTGTGCCGTAGACCTGCAGCCCGGGCTGGGCTTCGAGAGCAGCGGCTACGAGCTTTTCGTCGAAGTGATCGAAGTGTTCGTGGGTGATCAGGACGGCGTGAGCCTGGCTGACAGCTTCTGCCGCCTCCGGGGTGAAGGTGCCGGGGTCGATGACCAGGCGGGTGTCGCCCTTCTCGAGCGTGACGCAGGCGTGGGCGTGCTTGGTGAGCTTCACAGGGGGCCCTCTCTGACCCGAGAAATATCTACAATCAGACTGTACACATCGACTGTAGATTTCGAGGGATCACTCGCGCCTCCGACCGGGCGCGACTCTGCGGCCTTTTGTTCAGTTCGGCAGGTTGGCCAACCAAGCTGTACAGTTTGGTGATAAATATGGGTAGAGTGGTGGCGCCATGGACAACGATCAACTGGCTGAAGAGCTCCGCCTGACCGTCGGACAGCTCGTACGCACCGTGCGCACTGCCGACAAGATGCCCCCCGGCGAGGCTGCCGTCCTGGGCTACCTGGACCGCAGCGGCCCGCTGACCACCGCCGATATCGCACAACAGCGGGGAGTGAGCCACCAGTCAGCCGCCAAGGCGGTCAAGGAACTCCTCGCCCAGTGCCTTGTACACGCCGAGGCTCACCCCAGTGACGGGCGCAAACTCTTGCTCACCCTCACAGCGGCGGGAAGCAGCCGGCTGGCCGAGGAGCGCCGAAGGCGTGCAGCCTGGCTCGGCACCGCGATCAACGATGTCCTCAACCCTGAAGAGCGGGAGGCGCTCGCGGCGGCGCTGCCCCTACTGTCACGCCTGACCGCACACTTGAAGGCCAAGTAGACCTGACCCCTTCGAGATTCACCCCTCTTGTAGGGCAACCACCTGCCTCGACCACGACTACACACCCGTGATCCCGCGACGCCGGCCGTTGTGACTGAGGAGCTCATTAAGTCTCCAGGGTCTGTCAAACGAGCGGCTCTGTTCCGTAGTCGGGACTCTGTTGGTGATCTTCAGGGGTTATCCGGCGGCTGCGGTGCAGAGAGTGTGGAAACGGCTTGATCGTGTACGACCTCGGGGTGTTTCGGCGATCCAGTCGGCGGTGCGGGTGAGGTTGCAGGCCATAGCGGTGAGTACGTGTTGAACATGCGTCTTGGCGAGCCCTCGGTAGCGGGTGCGGCGTAGGCCGTTGTTCCGGACGGTCTGGGAGAGCGTCGCCTCGATGCCGGCGCGGACGGCATAGCGTCGTTGCCATTCCTCGGTCTGCTGGTCGAGGCGGTTACGGACCTGGATCTCGTGCAACGGCTGTGGGAGCAGGGCGACCGAGCGGGGCCTGGTGGCCGAGGCGGTGCACGGGTGACGGTCCGGGCAGGCCAGGCAGTCGGCCTTGGCGAAGCGGAACTGGAGGTACTCGTGGCCGTTGATGCGGAGCGTCCCCGGCTGGGAGCTGGTCTTGCCGCGGAGGCACGTCGCCTGCCGTAGGTCCCAGTCGATCGCGAACGCGGACTTCCCGAAGCCCTCGCCGCTCCTGGCCTGGCGGCTGTGATCGGCGACGATCGGGCCGAGCAGCGTGATCCCGTGGACCTGCTGGGCGCGTTGGACATGGGCCGGGGTGATGTAGGCGGCATCGACCACGTGCTCAGCAGGGGTCAGGGCTGTCTGGGCCAGGCCGTCGTGGATCTGCTGGGTGAGCTGGCCGTCCTGGACCGGGGCGATCGTGGTGGCGACGTGCACCACGATCTCGGGCCGCTGTTCCTCGCAGGTCTCGGTGTAGTGCACGCGATAGCCGCTCCACTCGGTGCCGTTCTTGGTGCAGTAGTGCGCGTCGGTGTCATAGGGGGAATCGAAGCGCAGGCCCGCCGGTGGCAGCGCGGGCCCGTCGCGCCAGCGGAGCTGGCCTTCCTCGTCCCAGTAGTAGTGGTGGACCCACACCTGCCGCAGGACTTCAACCTGGGGAAGGGTCCGCAGCCGGCCCGGTGCGCCGGAGGCCCACAGGGCGGCCAGCACTTTCTGCCCGTCCCGTCCGAAGACCTCCGCCCGCGCGATCACGGCCTCCGGCCCGCCGGGCACCTTCCGGATCTCAATCTTCCGTCCGTACCGCTTGTCCCACCCGGGTTCGATCAACGGCTGCAGCCACCCCGGCGCGATCACGGCCAGCTCCTCCAGGGCCGCGCGCAGGCTCTCCCCGGCCAGCTCCAAGCGACTGAGGCGTCGCACCGCGGCCAGCACATACGTCGCGTCGGTACGCTGCCGCCCGCCGGATTTCAGCAGCCCCGCCTCGGTCAGCCGCGTGAGCATCACCTGCAGCATCCGGGCCGCCGCGTCACCTTCGACCAGACGAGCGCGGAAGTCGCACAGGAGCGAGTAGTCGAACCCCGTGTCCTCCAACTCCAGCCCCAGAGCGTACTTCCAGTCAATCCGCGTACGCACCGCCTGGGCCGCCGCCCGGTCCGACAGATCCTCGGCGAACTGCAGCACCGAGACCAGCGCCAACTGTCCCGGCGAGAAACCCGGCCGCCCATCGGAGGGATAGAGATCCACGAACTCCTCATCCTCGAACAGCACATCGAGACGGTCCCGCACCAGCATCGCGGGCGTCCCCTTCGGGCACGCCGCCCAGGCCGTGCGCACGGTCCGCGCCGGAATCCGCTGGTAGTCCCTCGGCTGCAACGACATCAGGCCCGCCTCGGCCTTGGCACCGCCCCGCTGTCTCCACTGAAGCACCGCCCGGAGCAGCTGTCAGCACCCCCTGAAGATCACCAACAGAGTCACGGCATTGCCCTTAGCCTCTGAGCGTGGCATCACAACGATGCCGTAGCTCACGGACCCCAGGAGAGCCGCGTGATCTTCCCTCTGGCCGACATCGACATCTACCAACAAGGTGTCACCGAGATCACCCCGCCCGGCCACTGCCTCGTCACCGGCATCGGACCCGACGGGCTGCTCCGCATGTTCCTGTACCAGGGCCCGGCCCCCGCGGACGCCGGGCTCTGCGGATCAGTGGTCCTCCCGAAACCGGACCAGGTCATAGCCGGACACCCCTTCACCGCCCACGCGCCCGACGGTGCACGCGTGCCCGGCAAAACCCAGAGCCCCGAACTGATGCTCGCCCACCTTGCCGAGCTGGCAGCCGCAGCCAGGAAGACGCCGTGACCGCGCCGTCCCGCCGAACACCCGGCAGGGGCGGGGGTCGGCAGGTCTACGGGGCGTCAGCTGCTCGATCCGACGCCCGGCAGCTGGGACGGCTCTCGCGCCGCCGGGGTCGATGGGGGGCCACAGAAGGCTGACCGAACCGGGGGGTTCTACGTGCCCGCGGCCATGATCCGGTGTTGTCAGAAGTCGGGCTGATCGGCGCCGTCGCCGGTGTTGTCGTACGCATTGACGTAGACGAGGCGGAGCTTTGGACCACAGTGGCCGCTGTCGCCGTAGAGCCCCTCATCGCCGAGCAGCTGGTGCGCGGCCACCGAGAAAACGCCTTCCGCTGAGCCGACGACCTCGCCCTTCGTGTCGAGGAACTCGTAGCGGATGTCGTATGCCATCGAGTGCCCGGCGTGGTTACTGACTTCGGCTGATTAGGGTGACGTTGGGTCGTCGAGGGTCAGGCCGGTGCCGGCTATGAAGCCGTCGAGGGTGTCGGGTCGGTATTGAAGA
>NZ_JBVJCT010000072.1:0-11172 GCF_055588305.1 Streptomyces sp. NPDC042002
ACATTCCGAACCCGGAAGCTAAGCCTCACAGCGCCGATGGTACTGCAGGGGGGACCCTGTGGGAGAGTAGGACGCCGCCGAACAAATTTTAGAGAAAACCCCCGTACCGGGAAACCGGTAACGGGGGTTTTCTGCGTTTAGGGTCTTTGTTATGCGCTACGAACTGATTATTTTCGACAACGACGGCGTCCTCGTGGACAGTGAGCCGATCTCCAACACCCTGCTGGCCGCCTGTCTCACCGAGCTGGGACACCCCACCTCGTACGAGGACTCCCTGCGTGACTACATGGGCTCCGCCATGCACCGCGTCCACGACCTGATCCTGGAACGCACCGGCCGGCGGCTGCCGGACGACTTCGACGACGTGTTCCACGCGCGGGTCTTCGCCGCCTTCGAGCGGGAACTGATGCCCGTTCCCGGCGCCGGGCAGGTGCTGGAGAAGCTGGCGGCGGACGGCGTGCCGTACTGCGTGGCCTCCTCCGGGAGTCACGAGCGGATCAGGGTCGGACACCGGACGACAGGGCTCGACCAGTGGTTCGACGACAGCCGGATCTTCAGCTCGCAGGACGTCGGCCGGGGCAAGCCGGCTCCCGATCTGTTCCTCCACGCGGCGGAGCGCATGGGCGTACGACCGGAGAAGTGCGCCGTCGTCGAGGACAGTCCGCTGGGGGTACGGGCGGCCAACGCGGCCGGGATGGACGTCTACGGATTCACGGCCATGACACCGGCCGACAGACTGACCGGCGCCACCCAACTCTTCTCCGACATAGGGGAGTTGGCTGACCTGCTGGTATGACGGCACCCACCGTCGGGCGCTGACATTTGTCATGCCGAGCTCCGGACGATCGTTTCTGTCGGCGGGTGGGGTCCGACCGCGAAGCTGAGTACATCGAAACGGGACGTACACAGTGACGACGGAGGGACCCGATCATGAGCATCACCACCACCGGGATCAGCACCGCAGAGACCGCCACCGCTGCCGCGGCGGTCACGCCGACGGCCATGGCCGCACCGGCGGAGACCGCGGGTCCCCGGCCGAGCTTCCTGCCGCTGATCGTGGACGTGGCGGTGCCCGTCGGGTCGTACTACCTGCTCAGGAACGGGTTCGGGATGAGCACGATGGCGGCGCTCGGCTGGAGCAGCGTCGTGCCGGCCGTGCGGACCGTGTGGAGCGTGGTGAAGGAGCGCAAGGTCAACGCCCTGGCCGGGCTGATCCTGTTCGTCAACGTGGTCGGGCTCGCCCTCAGCCTGGTCGCCGGTGACCCGCGGCTGATGCTGGCGAAGGACAGCGGGGTCAGCAGCGCGATCGGCATCGGAGTCCTGGTGTCCGTGAAGCTCGGGCGGCCGATGATGACCCAGGGGATGAAGCCCTTCCTCGTGAAGGGTGACGCGGCGCGGGCCGCGGCCTGGGACCGGCTGGCGGCCGGCTCCGAGCGGTTCCGGACGGCCGAGCGGACGTTCTCGCTGGTGTGGGGCGTGGTGCTGCTCGGTGAGTGCGTCGCGCGGGTCGTGGGCGCCTACACGCTGCCGGTCGACACCATGGTCTGGCTCGGCACGGTCGTCATGGTCGCCTCGATGGTCCTCGCGTTCATGATCAGCGGGCGCTTCGCCGTCGTCCCGATGGAGAAGATGCTGGAGCGGGAGCTCGCCGCCGGGGCCCGGACGGACGGCTGAACGACCCTTAGCACGGCCCTTCCCCGAAGAGCTGAGCAAAATTCATCTTCGGCTTGATCTACCCACGGGTAAGCCGGGGCTCTACGCTCGCCGCCATGACAGATGTGCTGCGGCGCGGTAGGGCCTCTTTGGCGTTCAGCTTTTTCGCTCAGGGTGCCGCCTTCGCGCTGCTCGTGACGCGTATCCCGGCCATCCAGGACCGCTACGGGATATCCGACGGCCTGCTGCCGGCGTTCCTGGCGGCCGTCCCGGTCCTCGCCGGGGTGGGCAGCGTCACCACCGAGCACCTCGTCAAGCGGATACGCCCCAGCCGCGTCCTGCGGTGGTCGCAGCCGGTCGTGCTGCTGGCCCTGCTCGGTGTCGGCGCCGGTGACCAGCTCGTCGAGGTCGCGATCGCCCTGGCCGCCTTCGGCCTCGCGGTCGGCGGCCTTGACGCCTCGATGAACATGCTCGGGGTGAGCCTCCAGCGGTCGTACGGGCGCAGCATCATGCTCGGCTTCCATGCCACGTACAGCCTGGGCGGGATCGTGGGCGCCTCGCTCGCGTGGGCCGGGGCGCACTGGCATCTGCCGCTCTTCATGTCCTATCTGCCGGTCGTACTGGTGCTGCTGCCGCTCGCCCTGGCGGGGAGCCGGTGGTACGTGGACGGCGGCGCGGCCCCGGGCGGGAAGGAGGACGGGGCGGTCGGCGCGGGCGCCGGTCCGCTCGTCTTCAGGCTGCTGCTGCCGCTGTGCCTGGTGATGACGTTCGCCTACATCGGGGACTCGACGGTCTCCAACTGGAGCGCGAAGTACGTGAAGGACGTGCTGGGCGGTTCGGAGCAGCTGGCGACCGTTCCGTACAACGTCTACATGGTGATGACGCTGGTGGGACGGGCCGTCGGGGACTTCGGGGTGCGGCGTTTCGGGGCCGTCGCGGTGGTGCGGCTGGGCTCCGTGGTCGCCGCCCTCGGGTTCGGCGTGGTGGCCCTGGCGCCGGGGGCCGGGGTGGGCATGCTGGGGTTCACGCTGCTGGGGCTCGGGCTGTGCGTGATCGTCCCGCAGACCTTCGCGGCCGCCGGAAGGCTCTTCCCGGGGGCGTCGGACACGGCGATCGCGCGGCTGAACATCTTCAACTACGTCGGGTTCCTGATCGGGTCGCCGCTGGTGGGCGCGCTGGGTGACGCGTGGAACTACCGCGGAGCCATGCTCGTACCGATGGTGCTGGTCCTGGCGACCCTCGGGTACGCCCGCTCGTTCGCTCCCGAACCGGACCGATACGGTGACGTGCATGAGCGGCCGCGCACAGCTGATGTGGGACGAGGCAGTAACGGGATATGACTTCGGTCCGGATCATCCGATGGATCCGGTCCGGCTCGTCCTGACCCGGGGGCTCGTCGACGCCTTCGGGCTGGACCGGGACGTCGACATCGTCTCGGCGAAGCCCGCCGGGGCGTCGACCCTGCGGCTGGTGCACCGCGAGGACTATGTGGACGCGGTCAGGGCCGCGTCCGCCGATCCGGAGTCGGCGGACGCGTCGTACGGTCTCGGAACCATGGACGATCCCGCGTTCGCCGGGATGCACGAGGTGTCCGCGATGATCGCCGGGCAGTCCGTGGGGGCCGCGGAGGCGGTGTGGCGCGGGGAGGCGCTGCACGCGGTGAACTTCGCCGGCGGGCTGCACCACGCGATGCCAGGCGGCGCCTCCGGGTTCTGCGTCTACAACGACGCGGCGCTGGCCGTCGCCCGCCTGCTGGAGCTGGGTGCCGAGCGGGTCGCGTACATCGATGTCGACGTGCACCACGGTGACGGCGTCCAGGCGGCGTTCTGGGAGGACCCGAGGGTCCTGACGATCTCGCTGCACGAGCATCCGCGGACGCTGTTCCCGGGCACCGGGTGGCCCGAGGAGACGGGCGCCGACAGCGCAGAGGGCACGGCCGTCAATGTCGCGCTGCCGCCCGGCACCGGGGACGCGGGCTGGCTGCGGGCCTTCCACTCCGTGGTGCCCGAGCTGATCGCCGACTTCCGGCCGCAGGTGCTGGTCACCCAGCACGGCGCGGACACCCACTTCGAGGACCCGCTCGCCCACCTGGCCGTCTCGCTCGACGCGCAGCGGGCCGTGCAGGTCGCCTGTCACGACCTGGCGCACGAGTACGCCGACGGGCGCTGGGTCGCGCTGGGGGGTGGCGGGTACGCGGTGGTGGAGGTGGTGCCGCGCTCGTGGACGCATCTCGTGGCCGTGGCGGCGGGCCGTCCCATCGAGCCCGGGACGGCGATCCCGGAGAGCTGGCGCCAGGAGGTCTTCGCCCGCACCCGGCAGCAGGCGCCGATGCGGATGACGGACGGGCGTTGGCCGGTGTCCTGGAAGGGCTGGGAGGCGGGGTACGACCCGGCGGACCGCCTCGACCAGGCGATCCTGGCGACACGCAAGGCCGTGTTCCCGCTGCGGGGGATGCTGCCGTAGATCTCACCCGGGTGGGCTGCCGCCGGTAGGACCCCACCGCGCGGGGTGCTGCCGTAGAGCCCACGGCGCGGACCGCTCTCGTACCCCCGAGGCGGACGTTGCCGCCGTGGCCCGAAAGCTGGGACCATTAGGCCAACTGTGGGGCATACTTCCCGTTTTGGGCGTACAGTGCGGCCGGATGCGTCAGCATCGTGACGTGTTGAGCACCGGAGCTTTGCGTGCACACCTGCTGGCCGCCCGGCTGGCCGGCCCCGTGGCCACCTCGCGCGAGGAGAGCCTGCGCAGCTACCGGCTCTTCGCCGCCCGGGACCCGCGTCTGCTGCTCGGACTCGATCCCGAATGGACCTGGCGGCAGCGGGATCTGATCGAGTTGATGGCCGACAAATGCGGAGTCTCGGCCGACCCCTCGCACACTTCGGGGCATGATGTGATCGACCCGGAGCGGACCCTGGCGGCTCTCGACGCCTTCGCGGAACGGCTCGCCGAAGCCGCCCGCCGTCGTCACCCTGTGCTTCTGGGCACGGGTCATCCGCACCGGCTGATCACCTTCTACGCCGCACTCGCGGACGCCCTGTCGGCGGCTGGATGTACCGTCCTCACCCCCGCGCAGGGTAGCTCTGTCGACATAACGACCCGGTTCGGTCTACGCACGTACAACCTCGACTACGTACAAGGTGTCGCGCTGGTGCGCGAACCCGAGGCGGGAGCCGCCGGTCGTGCGACCGGCGCGCACACCCACTCACCGCTCCCGGTTCGGACCGTTCTGGCGGCCGCGGCCGAGTCCGGAGGGCCCCTCCCGGAGCTCGTCATCGGAGACCACGGATGGGTCTGCGGAGCAGGTCAGCTGGGGTTCGAGGCCATCGGTCTCGCCGATACGGACGATCCCGCGCTGTTCGTCGGGGAGGCAGAGGGGCGGGTGTCCGTCGTCGTTCCGCTTGATGACGCTGTGCGGTCTGATTACTACCGACCGCTTACTCGCTATGTACTCAATCGAGCGTGTCTGTCACAGTAGGCGGCCGATGGCATCCCCTCTTCCCCACTCGCATCACCCGCCCCTACATTGGGGAGTGAGCACGCAACGACGAAGAGTCACCGGAAGGGGAAGCCGGTGACCGTCGAGTGCGGAAGGTTCAGGTGTGTCATGGCTGCAGGCGAGAGGCCTCTGAACGAGGTTCAGTTCCTTACCGTGGCGGAAGTCGCCTCGGTGATGCGAGTGTCGAAGATGACCGTGTACCGCTTGGTGCACAGCGGTCATCTGCCGGCGATCCGGGTGGGGAGGTCCTTCCGGGTGCCGGAGCAAGCGGTTCACGAGTACCTCCGTGAGAGCTATGTGGGGGTGGAGACCGCCTGACGGCGTTCCGGGAGACCGTTCGCGATCTCCCGGAAACCCCTCGATTACGACCTCGGCTCTCGGACGGGTAGGCTGGCCCCTCATAGGTCGTGTGGGCCCATGCAGCCCAGCACCGAGTAAAGAGAAGTGAGCGAGGGTAGTCGTGGGCTCTGTTATCAAGAAGCGGCGCAAGCGGATGGCGAAGAAGAAGCACCGCAAGCTGCTCAAGCGCACTCGCGTTCAGCGTCGCAACAAGAAGTAAGCGACGCCGCGGAAACGCGTACTGTGGCCTCTCACCAGCAGGTGGGGGGCCACAGGCATATCCGGCCGCGAAAAGGCCACTCGAAGGTCGGCCGGGGAGTCGGCGCAGAAGTCGAGGAGTCGGCCGAACGTCCGTCGGAGTCGCTACGGAGGTGTCGGCGGGGGCGCGCCGTGGCGGCGGTGGAAGACTCGGCCGCGGCGGTACCGGAGAAGAAGCGACCTCGAAAGACCGCGCGAATGTCGAACATGTTCGGCCATGTGCGCCGCGTACGTCTGTGGGCCGAATGGCTGGGTCTGGTCGTACGTCCACGCCTGTCGTCACTTCGTGCATCGGGCGGTCATCACAGCGCAACATCGACCCGCTAAGTTGGCCGCACACGGGGAACGCGGCAGGTACGAGCGGGGCTACGTCCAGTTCTGGAAGGAAGGCGCTGATCTTGGGGAAGGTCGTGCTCGTGACCGGGGTGGCCCGGCAGCTCGGGGGCCGGTTCGTACGACGGATCCAGCGTGACCCGCAAGTGGACCGGGTGATCGCCGTGGACGCGGTGCCGCCCGAGCACCACATCGGCGGCGCCGACTTCGTGCAGGCCGACATCCGCCAGCCCACCATCGCGCGGGTGCTCGCCGAGTACTCCGTCGACACGGTCGTGCACATGGACGTGACGGGCACGGCGCTGGGCTCCGGCAGCCGGACCACGGTCAAGGAGACCAACGTCATCGGCACCATGCAGCTGCTCGGTGCCTGCCAGAAGTCCCCGACGGTCAAGCGGCTCGTCGTGAAGTCCAGTACGAACGTCTACGGCTCGGCGCCGCGCGACCCCGCCGTGTTCACCGAGACCACCTCGCCCAAGTCGCTGCCCAGCGGCGGCTTCGCGAAGGACACGGTCGAGGTCGAGGGCTACGTGCGCGGCTTCGCGCGCCGTAGGCCCGACGTCGCCGTGTGCGTGCTGCGGTTCGCCAACATCCTCGGCCCGAGCGCGGACTCGCCGCTCGCCTCGTACTTCTCGCTTCCGGTGCTGCCGACGGTGTTCGGCTACGACCCGCGGCTCCAGTTCGTCCACGAGGGTGACGTCATCGAGGTGCTGCGGCTCGCCTCGCACGAGCCGCAGCGGGGCACGCTCAACAGCGGCACGTTCAACATCGCCGGGGACGGCGTCCTGCTGCTCTCGCAGTGCGCGCGGCGCCTCGGCCGGCCCACGGTCCCGTTGCTGCTGCCGGCCCTCAGCTGGGCCGGTACGGCCGTGCGTACCCTGGGTGTGACGGACTTCTCGCCGGAGCAGCTGCGGCTGCTCACACACGGCAGGGTGGTCGCGACGGTCCAGATGCGCGAAACCCTGGGTTATCAGCCGAAGTACACGACGGCGGAGACCTTCGCGGACTTCGCCCACAGCAGGGGGCCCGGACTCCTGCCCCCGGAGGCCGTCGCGGGGGTCGTGGACCGGATCGCCGCACTGTCTCTTCCGGGCGGTGGCCACCCCCCGACGCAGAGCGCCAACTGAGGAGCGCATCAACGATGGCGGACGCCAAGGTCATTCCGTTCGACGACGACCGCTCGCGCGGGGCTGCCGCGCAGCGCCCGCCGCGGCGCCGGGCCGGGGGGAGCCGGCGCAAGGGTGAGCCCGTGGTGGTGCGCGAGGTCCAGCCCATGCCCGGGCGGACCCTCCCGCGGGATGATGTTCCCGTGACGCATGAGGAACAGCCGCCCCGAGGGCCCCAGCAGGGCGGTGCCGGCCTGGAGCAGCGCATCGCGGGCGGTCTGGCCTTCCTGCGCCGCCGGCTCACGGGCGACTACGAGATCGACGAGTTCGGGTACGACCAGGAGCTGACCGAGCAGGTCCTGATGTCGTTGATCCGGCCGATGTACGAGAAGTACTTCCGCGTCGAGGTGAAGGGCATCGAGAACATCCCGTCCGAGGGCGGCGCCCTGATCGTCGCCAACCACTCGGGCACCCTTCCGCTGGACGGCCTGATGATGCAGGTCGCCGTCCACGACAACCACCCCGAGAACCGTCATCTGCGCCTGCTCGCGGCCGACCTGGTCTTCATGCTGCCGGTCGTCAACGAGCTGGCCCGCAAGGCCGGTCACACCCTGGCGTGCTCCGAGGACGCCGAGCGGCTGCTGGAGCGCGGTGAACTGGTCGGGGTGATGCCGGAGGGCTTCAAGGGCATCGGCAAGCCGTTCAGCGAGCGCTACAAGCTCCAGCGGTTCGGCCGGGGCGGCTTCGTCTCGACGGCGCTGCGCGCGGGCACCCCGATCATTCCGTGCTCGATCGTCGGCGCGGAGGAGATCTACCCGATGATCGGCAACGCGAAGACCCTCGCGCGGCTGCTGGGATTCCCGTACTTCCCGATCACCCCGACCTTCCCGTGGCTGGGCCCGCTGGGCGCGATCCCGCTGCCCACCAAGTGGACGATCCAGTTCGGCGAGCCGATCCGCACGGACGGCTATCCGCCGGAGGCGGCCGAGGACCCGATGCTGATGTTCAACCTGACCGACCAGGTCAGGGAGCAGATCCAGCACACCCTGTACAAGCTGCTGGTGCAGCGCAGGTCCGTGTTTTTCTGATCATGCAGTTACGATTCTGTTGATCATGTCCTGATATGCCTGTACGCCGATGGGGGCGCCCTTCCCGAGGAGGGCGCCCCCATCGACGTACCGCGGTGGCCTGTTAGTCGCTGTCCTGTGTGTCGATGCCGAGGCCGGGCAGGAGGCCGGGCAGCAGGGGCGGCAGCGTGACGTCGGGCTCGCTCGTCGCACTGCCCTTGCTGCTGCTGGACGACGGGGAGGAGCTGGTGTCGTCCATCGGCGGGTCGAGCAGGCCGCCGGTGTCGCCGCCGAGCAGGCCCTCGCCGCTGCTGCTCGAACTGGACGGCTTGGGCTTGCCGCTGCTGTGGCTTCCGCTCGCTGGGGCGCCGGTGGCGCTGGGCGACGGAGTGTCCGTACCGGGCGAGCCGGTGGACTCCTCGCTCCTGCCCCGGTGACGGCCGGTGCCCTCGGGGGCGGGCGTCGTGGGCAGCAGCGAACGCAGCGGGTCGACCTCTTCGTCTATGGCCTCGAAGACCGACGAGACCTGGTCACTGACGTCGCCGAGCTGCACGGGCAGCCGGTCCCGTAGTGCGCCCCAGGCCTGGCGGTGCGACTGGGCGAAGGCGGACAGGGCCTGGATGGGGCCCAGCGAGCCGTCCCGTTCGTACGCCTCGTGCAGCAGCCGGTGGCCCTCGGAGGCGTCGTGCTGCATGCCGGACAGGGCGCGGCGGACCTCGCCCAGGGACTCGTGGTCGAGGTGTCCCGAGCGGCCCCGCTCCATCAGCCGGCGGGCCTCGCTCATGCGGGTCGAGGCCTGGTCGAGGTAGAGCTCGCCCCGGTCGCTGTCGCCGTGGGCGAGATCGAGCTTGATGTCCTCCATGCCGCGTTTGAGTCCGTAGAGCGAGTCACCGGGCAGGGCGTCGGTGCTCGCGGCGGCCACACCGCCGAAGGCGCCGGCGGCCACGCCGACGGTGAGTCCGCCCGCCGCGAGCCCCTTGGACAGCCGGGACCGGGGCCGCAGCTTCCCCAGTCCGGTCGCCCGGTGCGTGCCCTTGGCCCGGGACCGCTGTTCTGGCAGAGCACGGTCCGGACCCTCGCCTCCGGCGGCGGTGCCTTCCAGCAGCATGGCCTCCATCGCGGCGACGAGCTGGGCTCGCTGCACGATCTTGACCTCGGGGTCCAGCTCCGGTTTGGGCAGCTCGCCGAGACCGGCGGCGAGGGCCAACAGCAGCCCTTGCCCGGTCTGTTCCGCAGCAGCCCGGGACGGTGCCGACCCATCGGGCTGCTCGGCCGCCGTGCCCTGGTCGAACTCCTCCAGGGCCTGGGCGAAGGCGTCCGCCCGCCGGTGTGCCGATACGTTCGCGATCACTGGCGGCACCTCCTCTCGTCATGACGGTCGGCTCCCCAGGGGGTCCTGAGGGTTGCACCCCCTGGCCGTATCCACACGATCGGGTGATCGGCGATGGCCAAGGCGTGACCACAGGGAGCCTGTATCCCGCACAACGAGCGTCACGGCACTTGGGTTACGGACGACGGATGATCGGACCGCGAAGTCAACAGACTTTTACAGAAGGTGAGTTGGACGTCGCTGAACGTGCGGACCACTGCGGCCGGAAGCGGGTTCAGCGGACGTCGTCGGGCAGGAGTCGGGCCAGGGTGCGGACAGCCCGGTACTGGAGGGTCTTGATGGCGCCCTCGTTCTTGCCCATCACCCGGGCGGTCTCGGCGACCGAGAGCCCCTGGAGGAAGCGGAGCGTCACACACTCCTGCTGCTGAGGGTTGAGCCGTCGCACGGCGTCAAGGAGCGCGGCGTTGGAAAGGGACTCCAGGACGGAGTCCTCGGGGGAGCGCTCGACCTCGTTGGCGTCGAGCATCTCGCCGGTGGTCACTTCCAGCCGGAAGCGGCTGGACTTGAAATGGTCGGCCACCAGATTCCTGGCGATGGTCACGAGCCAGGCGCCGAAGTCGCGCCCCTGCCAGGTGAAGGTGCCGATCCGTCGCAGCGCCCGCAGGAAGGTCTCACTCGTGAGGTCCTCGGCGGTCGCCTTACCTCCAACCCGGTAGTAGATGTAGCGGTACACGGTGTCGCTGTACTGGTCGTAGAGCCGTCCGAAGGCGTCGGCCTCGCCGGCCTGGGCGCGCTCCACGAGATCCATCATCCGGGCGCTGTCACTGTCCGCGGCCGGACGGCGTGCGGTGGTGGCCGAGCCTGAGCGGCCCCGCCTGCCGACCGCCGCGTTGCCGTCGGCCAGGGCGTAGCAAGGTCCGACGGGCGCGGGGAGGGCGAAGGCGGGGACGGCGTACGCGGTGGGGACGAAGCCGCGCAGACGGTCCAGGACCGTTGCGCGCAGCGTAGCCAGGCCCGAGGCGTCAACCCCGACGTGTGAGTACACGGGACTCCCAGAGGCAGAGCTTCCATCACGTGCAGTGCGGGACCTTTCACCCGTCGTGGCGACGGAAGGGGTACCGGTTTGCGTCTGAGGAGAATAACGCTTCGTACAGGCAGCGCTACACCCAGTTGCTAAAATCATCGATTACGTCGCTTCCGAAGCGGATCGATGCCTGTTCAAGTACCGCACGGTGACCGTTTGTTGATCGGATCGGTTCAGGTTCCGTCTGAGTGCAGAGCGTGTTGTGCCCGCCTGCTGCGGACATGACTGGGCCGCCCAGGGCGTGGGTATGACGATGTGATTGCCTCCCGGAGCGGCGCTCCCGTCCCAGGTCCGGACAGGTTTTCGCCCCCTCCGCCGCTGCCCTTCCCGTACCTGGGGCCCCGCCCCGGACCCCGCTCCTCGAACGCCGAAGGGGCCGAATCCTGTGCCCGCGGCCGCAAAACGCGCCGAAGGGGCCGGGGGGGGGGGGGGGGGGGGGGGGGGGGGGGGGGGGGGGGGGGGGGAGGGAGGGGGGGGGGGGGGGGGGGGGCGGGGGGGGTGGGGGT
>NZ_JBVJCT010000073.1:0-10662 GCF_055588305.1 Streptomyces sp. NPDC042002
GACAGAACCCCTCGACAAGGTTCATCGTCCCAGCTCAGAAGGCACTTTCGCGTTACCGCACAGAACCCGGCCCCACACCAAGTGAAACGGCGAGGTTAAGGCCGCGCAGCAAATCGCCGAGAAACTGGCTCGCCTGGCGGAAGGGGAGTCCGCTGCTGACCAAGCACAGGCCCGGATCAAGGTCCTCACCGGTGAAAAAATCGCGCGCGACACCCAATTCGCTTCCCTGGCGGGCCAGATCGATGAGGCGGACAAGGAAGTCCTGCGTCTCGCGCGCGCCATCGAATCAGCCGAGCAGGCTGCAGAGGGATACGTCCGGTCGCGCGAAAAGATCACCAGCACGTCCCAGGCAGAGCACGCGCACGATTACTCCGGCGCACCGCTGTTGCCCCTCCCCTCTCTCCAACACCGCTACCTGCAAGCGCAGGACGAGCTGAGAGGCGTTGAGGTCGGCGAGGACCAGCAGGTGCGAGCGGCGACAGCGCAGAAAGCACTGCTCGTCAGCCAGGAGGAATGGGACGAAGTCCCCGAACCAGTCCGGGGACTGGCCCTGGCCCACAGTCGTGATGGGCGGGCTGGTGACGCTGTTCAGCGCGACGCGATTCTGCGCGCCCTCACCGTCGAGATCGACTCCTACGACACGGCACTCCAGGGACTCAGGGATCAGGCGAGCCGGATTGAAGAGCGTGTCAGGCATTTGGAACCGGCAGTCTTGCCTAATGACGAAGAATCGACCGTCTGGACCCCGGCCACCGTCGCCGAGGCACGCGAGCTGGAAGTCAGGGCAGCAGGCGAACTGGGCACGGCTCAGAACGAGGAACGTCTAGCCCATGACGCGTTCAACACTGCTCGCCGCAATCAGACCAGTTCCACCAAGGACCTGGCGGCATTCGACCGTGTCCTGCCGATGCTGGAAACTGCAGTCCACGGCCTGACCGTCCCGCCGGACCGGCCGCCCTACAACGGCACTGCGGAAGCCGCTACATCCGCCGCCCGCCAGGCGGTCGCCGCCCACACCACCGGCCGGGACACAGCGCGCCAGACAGAGCGAAAGCTGGAAGGAAGCGTCAGCCGGCTCAAGGAAGTACCCGGCGATGTCCGATTCGAACGACTCGACATCCCCCTGCGTACACAGATCTCCGCCCTGGACAGCCACCACATCCCAGCGATGGCCGCCACCTGGACCAACGCACTGTCTTCCCGCATCGCAGCCCTGACCTCAGACCTCGAAGGCATGGCCAAGGCCCGCGAGACCCTCGCCTCACACCTCAGCGGCCACGTCACCGACCTCCTTCAGCGCCTCGACCAGGCCAGCCGCTTCTCCGCCTTCCCTGAGGGAGACGCCCCCTGGTCCGGGCAGAAGTTCCTCACCATCCGCTACAAGAAACCGGACCTTCCTGCCCTCACGGCCCAGATGCACGAATCCATCGACGCGCTGGCCGGCAATCAGCGCACCCGCAACCTCAAAGGCATCGACGTCGTGATGCGCTGCCTCCTGGCAGCAGTCCCCCGCGGGTTCACCGCAGAGGTCATGAAGCCCAATGCCTCCCAGCGCCTGGACCGCGTCCCCGTCGAAGAGATGAGCCGCGTCTTCTCAGGCGGCCAGGAACTGACCGGAGCCATCCTCTTGTACTGTGCACTCGCCGCCCTGCGCACTTCGCCCGGCCCCCGCAGCCGTACCCGCAACGGCGGACTGCTCCTGCTCGACAATCCCATCGGCCGGGCCAACGCCGGATACCTCGTTGACATCCAGATGGAGATGGCCGCCGCCCTGGGAATCCAGCTGATCTACACCACCGGACTGAGTGACGAGGACGTCACCTCGCGCTTCCCCATGCGCATCCAGCTCCGCAACGATGCCGAAGCTCGAAGCGGTCTCGCCCTCATCCGGCTCGAAGAGCACGTACGCAACGCCCTCATCCCTACGCCGCGCATCGCCCCCGACCAAGACACCGCTGAACCCGTCGGCATGCTCACCTCGGCACGCCTGTACAGGAAGCAGGGCGGCGCTCAGTGACCTCACCGCCAGACCACGTCGAAGCGCCGCTCTCCCCCGCCGCGGCACAACTCAGCGCCGCTCTCCAGGCCCGTGCCGAACGCGTAACGGTCAGCCGGGCCAGCGTCATGGAGGCATTCCGGGAATCTCTACCGGGCGCCGCCAGCGGCGACAACGCACGCAGCACCCTCGCCACGCTGCTGTACGAAATCGCCGAACACGGCATCATCGGCCTCCCCACCTCCCGCATCAAATGGGACGCCGGCCACCCCGCCCTTCCGGAACAGGTCCGGATCCCCACCGCACAATCGACGAAGCCCTCCAACCCACGCCAGCATGTGTCATGGCGACCAGAACTCAACTGGGCCTACGACGCCCAGCTAACCGCGTCCCAGACCGAAGACCTCCTCGCCTGCAACCGCTGGTTCCGAGACTCCCACAACCAACCAGCCCGACGCATTCCGCTGCCCCTGCGCGAGCGCTCATACGAAATCTTCCGCTTCGAAAAACGCCTCGATACGCTGATCACCGGAGCGCTTTTTGCCCCGGGCAGACTGACCCTCGAGCAACTCGCTACCTACCGTGAACCGCCCCCGCTGGCCCATCGCAGGCTTGGTGACGGCGACACTGTCCTCGTAGTCGAAAATAGCGACACCTACGCCACCCTGCGCCACCTACTCGAACCCGCCCCCGGCCGCATCCGATATATCGCCTTCGGTTCCGGACGAGCCTTCGAAGCATCCGTAGAAAACATCGCCGAGTTCCCCGACATCCACCACATCGTCTACTACGGCGACCTCGACGCCGAGGGCATCGCCATCCCAGCAAGAGCCTCCATCAACGGCACACCGCACGGCCTGCCACCGATCGAACCGGCAACTGCGCTATACCGCCGGCTGCTCGCCCACCAACCCACTGTCGGCGACATCATCGACATCGAACGAGCCCACAATCTAACTGCCTGGATCCCCGGAGAGCTTCAACCAGCAGTACACACCCTGCTGACCAAGGGACTACGCCTCGCGCAGGAGGCAACCAGTCGGAACGAACTCAGCACCGAGCGCGACTGGCGATGGTGAGCGTTCTTTAGGCACCGGTCGATCGAGACACCTACTGCTTAGCCGAGCAGTTCAGTACCCCTGATCTAGTTCCTCAGCATCGCGCACCGCAGATCGGTACACTCACGCACACCTCAGAACCCACAGCCGAATATTTGGAATGCTTGTTGGGTGAAACTCGTCTCTCCCACCACGGCCGACCAGTCGGCACAGAAGGCCCCCACTGCTTCGCAGCGGGGGCCTTCCTGAATGACCTAGAGGACTCACACTCACGTTCGAAGCGCCCTCGCTTAGAGCCCTGGCTCCTTCCGTACGTGCTTCGTGAGCGAATCAATGAATCCCGTGAAGTCTAGCTCCGGGTCGGGTTGACTGATGGGACGTTCGGGATCTTTGGGGGCCAACACAAAACAGGCAGCATCGTAGAGTCCATCCTCGACGAGTCTGCGGCAAAGTACTTGATAACGGTCAGCATATGAAGGTCGCCCCTCAAACGCCTCGTCCACTTTGAAGCTCGGCTTGAAGTCTCGCTTCGCACTCTGCGTGGATCCTTCTTCGTCCTCCAACAGGAATACGTATCCCAGCCAAGGTCGGGCATCGCCAAGAAGGCCCTTTGAGATGGCGCGCTGAGTATCTACAGCGCTCCCGATTGCTTCTTCTGTTCTGTTATTGAAGTTGTTCCCGAACGATGGCCCAGACTGTGACTTGAACTCAATAGCCGCAACCAGCTGGGTTCCATTCTTGACGATGAGATCCCATTGCTTGGTTGGCCGATAATAGCCAGGTAGCTCAGCCTTCTTACCCAGAGAGATCGAGCTGGCTGGGTATTCAAGTACGTCCACGAAGTGTTCCACGATCAGTTGCGTCAGAGCATCGAGATGGGCACCACCTGTGACGGCGCCCCGGAGCCCTGCGTCCCGCTTCCCCTCGGCGATTTGCCTCGCGGTCTGCTGCTCTCGCGTCTCCCAGTACTTCCGGACTGCGAGTTCGAATTTACCGTCCATGGACCCACCATGATCGACGTGCAGCCAGTGGGCAGGCCGCACGAGACTGGCACAGCTCTCAACGCTGCGGGCCTCGACTACCGAAGCCAGGGTCAGGCTAGTGGACCATGCCGTCTCGACGCTCGACATGACTGAAACACAACCCCAGACCCAGCCCGGTTCAGGTCCTGTTGGCGCAGTACTTTGCGAGATAGCTCTCAAGGGATGCCATAAAGCTACCAAAATCAATACCAGCACTCGGGTCCGGCTGCTTGACCAAGGCGCCAGGATCGGTATTCGAGAGGAGGAAACACGCTCCATCGTAGAGCTTGTTTTCCAACAAGCGTTCACAAAGCAAGCGATACCGTTCCTCATAGGATGGGTGAGTTCCATAAGCGGGATCCACCGGGAGAGAAGCACTCACTTGCTGCCGGGCCGGCCGCGTCGATTGAAGCGCCTCTTCCAGAATGAAAAAATATCCAATCCAGGGCCTATGACCATCACCTCTTTCCCTTCCGAGTAGCCCCTTCTTGTGGGCAAGCCTCAAATCTGTAGCACTCCCGATGGCCTCTTCGTTTCGATTATTCGCATTACTACTGATCTTCTCCACGGACTGAGATTTCATCTCAATGGCAAAAACAAGACGGTCACCATCCAATGCGACGATGTCCCAGTTCTTGCGTGGCCGGTAAACCCCAGGAAGCGTCGCGGCCTCGCCTCTCAAGAAGGTGATGGGAGTTCCCTTGCAAGCCTCTATCGCAGATTTGATCACGAGGTCTTCGACCGCAGCCATGTGCTTCCCGCTTTGAGTCCCACGCGAACGGGCCGCCCACATCGTGTGGACGGCCCGGTTCAAGGCGTCGTTGTTCCAGTTCGGTTGGGTGCTCATCGGTCCCCCATGTCAGCGTCAGTCCGGGATGCGCTCGATCCCGTAGACGCGGAGGGCCGCCTCTGTGGCGGCTTGCACATCGCGGTGATCAAACGCGTGTGCCAACGCTAGAGCATCGGTCTGACAAATGGCCTCGGGGCGAGGAACCCGGATGCGCCTCAGGTACTGGGCCTGGAAGCGGAGTGTGCCGCCCCGCATCCTCACGGCGTATGCCTCAACGAAGGTCTGGGCCACGCGAGATAGGAGGAGGCCCCCTAGAACCTTGATGTCCCATGTGTCGGACACAACGTAATAGAGGTTGTGGTGGGGGTAGTACCCGCCTTCATCCAGTACGGGATGAATAGTCAGCTTCATGTCCGGAAGCAGCAGCTTCGGCCGACCCGTCAGGCGCGCGTCGATCTTGTCGATCGTCTTGTACCAACGGTCAGGCTGTTTCTTTGCCACGTAACGGCCTTCGAGAGCTGTCCGATGCTTCTCGAAGTAAGCCCTCAGCCTGGGGTACTTGCCGAGGTCTACCAGCTCGCCGTCCTCATCCCACGGGTTGACCATGTAGGTGCCGTGCCACTCCAGGTGCCCGCTCTTGGCATCCTTCACCATCGCCATGGGGAGAAGCCGGTCCCTCTCCACGAGAGTCTCATCCTCGGTGAGAAAGACAGCGTCAGATCCTGTAGCAACGCCGATCCCGACCTTCGTCAAGGTCTCTTCAAGCACAGGGAACCGGTCGTTCAGGTCCTCAAGCAAGGCAAGGCGTGCGGGGCTTCCAGCCGGCCACGAGTCTGCTGCCGAGAACCAGTGAGGCAGTCGGGCCGCCTTGAAGCTGCCTGTGTTCGCAGCAGCGCGCTCCTCGTCGCCGATCCAGCTCATCAGCCGACGGGCTTCGTCCGCTCCGAAGGACTTCGTGGTATCGACCGCAACTGACTCGCCTTGTGGGCGATTGCGCAGGATCGTGATCGCCGGGTAGGCCGACACCTGCTCTTCAAAAGCATCGACGTCGTGCATGGTTGCAACGAAATCCATACTGAAGCGGTCGGCGACCAACTTACGCAGCTCACGGCCATACTGGTTACGCATCCAGCGATCCGCACAGATGAATCCGAGTGCCCCACCGGGCGTGAGGGAACCGAGGGCCCTCTCGAAGAATCCGACGTAGATATCAGAGCGGCCAACCATGGACGGATGACTCTTCCGGTAAAGCTGCATCCGCTGGTCTGGAACATCTTCCAACCGAATATAGGGAGGATTTCCGACAACGAAGTCGGCCTTCCCTGCGTCGTCAAATAGGTAGTCCCCATGCTGAATCCACTGACTGACGATGGTGTCAACCGTCTCGCGATCCCAGCCATCCGCAAAAAGGACGTCCGCCACCGCCTCGCGACTCGCCTTCACGTTACGACTCAGTAGATCGAGGGCACGGACCCCCTTAACGGGGAGGTCCCGTTCAAGCTTTCGACACACCGTGCTTAGGCGCTCAACGATGCTAAGAAGGAACGCGCCAGAACCGCAGGCGGGATCGACGATAGTCAATTGATCAAGATCCCGGTCGGTGGTGTACCCGACCAGGTCGAGGATCATGTCGACGACCCATCGGCGAGTGTAGACCTCGCCGTTGGCCACGGCCTCGGCAGGGATGGCCTCGGCGTGGACAGTGGCGCTAGGTGAGCTGGTGAGAGACACACACGTGAGGCTACCGTCTCCGGCGGCCCAGTCCGCTGCGAGGTGGGCACCACCAAGCGTTCCTGCGGGAAGGTCTGCTCCGTCCTTCGAACGCGCGGCTTGAGGGATATGAACTGAAGCAGAGACAAAATCCGCCATTAACGAAGTCCTTTTCTGGGGGCCCGCGGTTTCGCGATGAGGTAACTGTGACATGCCTCGCGAAGAAGTTTCCAGTCTTACGCGTCTGCCTCCAGCGAACTTGTATTTCATCGCAACGCCAGCCTCGAAGCATATGCAATTGGGCTCTATCGAGAGCAAATCACTCAGACCGCGAACGGCGAAGTGGACGCACTGACGACAGGTCCACGAACTCCTCGCCGCCGGGGCAATCCTGCTGGAATGCACCCGCAGAATCGGCCTGTCCCTGAACATGGTCAAGCGCTACGCCCGCCATGCGGAGCCCGACCGCGTGGTGCGTACTCCGACCTACAGGCCGGGCTTGGTCGCGCCCTACCGCGACCACCTCCGCAAACGCGGCACCGAGAACCCTGCCGTCCCCCACCACTCGCCTCCTCGCCGAAATCAGGGAGCAGGCGCCGGCCGGAAGACCCGCCATCCGGGCCTCAGCCAAACAGTCCAAGATCACAAACCCAGGGACGCCAGGCCGACCGACTGGGAAAGTGCACACCGGCATCTCCTGCTGGCCGATCGGAGCCGGCCACGCCCATTGCCACCCCCGGGCCGTAGTAGTCCAGGGCCCACCGACGCCCGCCGCGCAGCGATACGGCCGCGCCGCCTGCCCCCGGAGTGTGCGCGCCGCATGGCTAGCCTGCCTACCCTCGGCACACGCCCCTGGACCACCCGCGCGACTGGCTTGGGGCAGCGCGGCGGCCCGCCTCGGGCATGCCTCTGGTGAAAACAGGAGGTGGGCCCCTCAACTGCTTCCAGGGGCCCACCTGTACCCGACGAACTTGGGTTTTACCGCATCGGTCAGACTTGCAGAATCAGCGCTTCTACCTGTTCGAGCGTCGTAACGCTGGCCTGGGCCGCGGCCCGTACCTTCGTCAGCTTCTCCATCCACTCGATCCGCTGCTCGGCCGGGAGCGCATCCTCTCCGAGCTGGACTCGCAGACGGTGTGCCTCCTCGAAGTCGGTCATCAAGGTGTGGGCGGAGTCCACCGCCTGCTGGTAGCCCCCCTCGACGAGCTCGACACGGGCGGGCAGATCCCGCCGCAGCGTGGCCAAGTGGTCGCGCGGGTCGGCCAGCGGCACGCCGTGCGCGATGGTGGCAGTGGGATCCGTGCTGGTTCCGGCGGCCGTGGAGGAGTTGGCGGTACTTCCGGGGGCGGCCGGGGCGGAGCGACCGAGCTCCACGGGGAACATCTCGTCGAACCATGCCTTGTCTGCGACGTAGTTGGTGGGCCGTCCCTCGGTGTCAGGAGCAATCACCATCCCCGCGGTGATTGGCGTCCGGTCCTCGACCCAGTGCCGCTCCCCATAACAGATCAGGGGCGTGCCGTCTTCCACCTCGGGCGGTTGCATCGCGTCCGGGTGTTCCAGCACGGCCTTGGCGAACGCGAGGAGAAGAGCCCGGCTGATGTCTGAGGCGCTGCTCGTCGTGTACGCCAGTGTGAGGGCAGCGAGGGCGCTCTTGGGGGTGCGGCGCACGCCCTTGCGGCCGTCGCCCGCCTCGCTGCCCTGGCCGGGAGTGATGAACGGCTGCGGAGCGTGGATCAGGGCCGGTGCCATCCGCTGGACGAGGGCGGCCCAGGCGGTCGCATCACCGGCTTCTGCCCGGAGGAACAGCACCTTGAGTGACCGCGGGTCCTGCCCGGCGCCCTTTGCGGTCTCCGGGACGCCAAAAAAGCCCAGGGCGGAGAGGATGTTGCCCCGGTGCAGGAACAACTGGGCGACGGCGGCGGACC
The DNA here is from genome assembly GCF_055588305.1 of Streptomyces sp. NPDC042002. Taxonomy (NCBI): domain Bacteria; kingdom Bacillati; phylum Actinomycetota; class Actinomycetes; order Kitasatosporales; family Streptomycetaceae; genus Streptomyces; species Streptomyces sp. NPDC042002. Next base: position 8,502 of record NZ_JBVJCT010000073.1, read on the forward strand.
ACAGACGGGTGCGTGCCTCTGCTGTCTTCGCCTTGGTCTGACTCCACGCCGGCTCCTGCAGCGTCCCCCTGACGATCGGCCAGAACCGTCCCGTATCAGTGCGCGCGTTCGTCACCTTCGGGGTCTCCGGCGGGATCTCGGGGAACACGAGCGCAGTGATGGCGCGCACCGCGATGTCGCGGAGCACGGCCGGGGAGACGTCGTCGCCCGCAGGAACGAGCGGCACGAGCGGGTCGAGCGATCCGTTGGCGGTCAGCGCGTCGCGTACCCCGGCCGGATCGAGCAGGTCCACGCCACGCGCGTCGGGGAACGCCTCAGCGAGCGCGTCCGCGAGGAGGGATTCGCGGGTGTAGGAGTCGACGAGCGTCGCGAACAGGGCGATCAGGCGCGCGTCCTCGTCGTAGGGCTGGATGCCGCGCAGGTGGTCGTTGACGTTCAGCGTCCGCAGGACGTGTTCCAGTGCCGCCGGCTTGGTGCAGCCGATCACGATCTCCGCGGAGACCGTGGCGATCTTCTCGGCCCGGACCGACGGGTCGGTCGCCTCCGTTTCCGGCTTGGCACCGGCCTCGTTGAGCCGGGCGGAGAGCCGGTTCAGGATCTCCCGCTGACTCAGCAGCAGACGTCCGGAGTCGGCCTTCTTGTCCTTCAGCATCGGCAGGAGGGACTGGGGCACCCCCGTGACCAGGTGCTCCGGACGCACGCGGAAGATATTGAGACGGGACTGCGCGCGGTTGTTCCCGGTCACGGCGGCCAGCCGCCACAGCTTCCACACCGTGCCGTCGGGGTGGGTGATCTGCCACTGCTGCAGGACGTTCATACCCTTGGAGAGCTGCCCCGCGTCCACCAGGGACTCGGCGAGGTCGTAGCCGCGTGTCTTCCCAGCGCGCTCCAGGCACTCAGCGGCGTACCGTTGCATGTGGAAGGCCACCGCGTACGGCTGCTCGGCGAGAGCCAGCGCCGCCTTCGGCTCCCCGTCCTCCACTGCGGCGCGGACCACCGGGCGCGGCCGTCGGCCACCGAGGGCAGTGAGGATGGCCTGACACTCACCTTCGAGCTCCCGCACCTGGCGCTCGGCGTCCTCGTGCTTCTGCACGGCCGCCGACAGGGCCTGCGCGGTGTATGTGTCATCCCCGGCCGCGCGACGACAGGTCTCTCGCTCCTTGTCGGCGGACTTCGCGGTCTTCCTGGCTTCGTGCAGCGCCAGCTCGGCGGCGATGAGGTGCTTGACGCGCTTACTGGCCTCCGCGACGGGCGGCGACCAGCAGCTGACGGTGCGGTCGTTGAGGTCCCACGGGACCACCGCAGCACCGTGGACATCGCACATGAGCAGGAGTACCTGCTCCTCGCCAGCCTGTACGAGACGGTAGGCCGAGGGCTTGAGTACCTTCTTGCTGTTCCGGGTGGCGATCAGGCCCTTGATCTCGGTGTCCGGGAGAGCGGTGGCCAGACCCTCGGTGATCGCCTGCCGGGGAGGGGGTACGACCCCGAGTTCCGCGCAGGTGTTCTCGATGGCGTCTGCGAGGTTCCGGCCCCAGACTTCGGTGCCGATGTGCGGGAAAATGCCATCAGGTCGTTTTGCGACCATGGTGTTGTCCTTCCACCCGGGCGTCCCGGGCGAACACAGAAACTCCCGTCCGTCGGGAGCGTGTCACGCGCCCGAGCGCCGAAGCCTCGTGCCGACGAAGGACAGGTCGACACCTGTGAAAGGGTGTGCGACGGTCCTCGCCCCGTACGGTCCACCTGCCAACGCCCGAAGAACGACCAGCCCAACAGCGCCTCGGCGGCACCTGGACATCTCGCAGCTTGCTCCTGCTCCACCGACGGCGGCATGAGGCGGACGCCAGTGATGAGCCACCGACGTGCACCACGGAATCTGCCACTACGGTCGAAGACGCGGCGATCCCAAGCCGCCGAGTTCACCAGATCAGATGAATGATTTCTCAACCGGCCCCTTTCTCAAGCGGGTTGAGATATGCCGCCGCCGCAGGGGTCACGGGTGAGATGGCACCCCGGTACGCCTCTACGACGAATCTCGGCCGCCCTCTGATTGGCACCGAACCTCGACTTAGGCACTGTTTCTCGGATCATGTGCGGAGCCAGATGAGGAGGGCTGCGAGGGTGACGGTGCCTAGGTAGATGTAGGCGCGCTTCTCGTAGCGTG
>NZ_JBVJCT010000074.1:0-10023 GCF_055588305.1 Streptomyces sp. NPDC042002
GGGGTTGCTGTTGGTTGTTTTTAGGGTGTGGTGGGCCCGGGGGGAACCGGGGGGCGATGCCGCGTACGAGACCGTCCGCGGCATCGCCGACTCCACCCCGTACGCCGTCCCGGAGGCGGGCGCGATGCTCCATGTGCGCCGGCTGACGGCGGGCGAGCGCACGGCCGTCCCCGACGCGCCCTTCGTCTACGTCCACGTCGTACGCGGCGAGGTCCGCCTGGACGGCGAGGAACTGGGGGAGGGCGACGCGGCCCGCATCACGGACGCGAAGGACGTGGAACTGGTCGCGGGTGTCCCCGCCGAACTGCTGGTGTGGGAGATGACGACCGTCTGACGCGGACGCCGGGCGCGCCACCCGGACCGCCCCCGGACCGGCCCGTCGATCCCTACGCCGGCGCGTCCAGTTCCCGGATCAGCCGGTCTCCCTCTCGGGTCATGATCTCCGGGTCGCGCAGGGCGTTGGAGAGCAGGGACATCCCCTGGTAGGCGCCGACGAGCGTCAGCGCGCGGCCCGCCGGGTCGGCGGCGCCCATCTCCCTGTACTGCCGTTCGACCCAGTCCAGCAGCTGGCGGATGACCCGTCCCGCCAGGAGGTCGAGGCCGCCCTCCTCCCGCTTGTCGAGCTCCGCGGCGAGGGTGCCGGTGGGGCAGCCGTAGCGCGCCGCGGTGTCCCGCCCGGAGACCCACGCCGTGATGAGCCCCTTGAGGCGGTTCCGCGGCTCGGGGAGCTTGTCGAGCTCGTCGGTGAGTTCCCGCAGATGGCCGGCGTGTTCGGCGAGAGCGGCCTCGACCAGCTCGTCCTTGGTCTTGAAGTAGTAGTACACGTTGCCCGCCGGCACCTCGGCGGCGCGGGCGATGTCGGCGATCGTCGTGCGCTCCACGCCCTGCTCGTGCAGCACCCGGGCCGCGGCCGCCGTCAGCTGCCGCCGCTTGCCGGCCGCCTTGGCCCGTGGCCGCGTTCCCCGGGGCACCTCTGAGTCAGTCACCCGACTGACTATAGACAGCCCGCGTCCCGCCTTGCTAGCGTCCTGTTCATCGGAGTTAGTCAGTCGACTAACTAACTTGCGGTCGAGGAGATCGACATGTACGTGGTGACGGGTGCGACCGGGAACGTCGGACGCGCGCTGGTGCGGACGCTCGGCGGAGCCGGACTGCCGGTGACGGCGGTGGCCCGGAAGATCGCCGGGGACGAGGTGCCCGACGGCGTCCGCGCGGTCGCCGCCGACCTGGCCGAACCGGCCGGGCTCGGGTCCGCGTTCGAAGGCGGCGAGGCACTGTTCCTGCTGGTGGCGGGCGAGGATCCGCAGGGCGTCCTGGACGCGGCGAGGACCGCCGGAATCCGCCGGGTGGTACTGCTCTCCTCACAGGGGGTGGGAACGCGCCCGGAGGCGTACGGGCACCCGGCCCGCTTCGAGAAGGCCGTACAGGAGTCCGGCCTCGACCGGACGGTCCTGCGGTCCGGCGGGATGGACAGCAACGCCTTCGCCTGGGCCGGGTCGGTCCGCGCCCGGCGGGAGGCCGCCGCGCCGTTCGGCGAGGTCGGCCTGCCCTTCGTCGACCCCGACGACATCGCGGCCGTAGCGGCGGCGGCCCTGCGCGAGGGCGCCCACGCCGGGGCCACCTACACCCTGACCGGCCCCGCGCCGACCACCCCGCGCGAACGGGCCGCCGCGATCGGCGCCGCCCTGGGGGAGCCGGTGCGCTTCACCGAGCAGACCCGCGAGGAGGCACATGCCCTGATGGCGAGCTTCATGCCACTGCCCGTGGTCGAGGGCACCCTGGCCATCCTGGGTGAACCGACCGAGGAGGAGCGGCGGATCAGCCCGGACGTGGAACGCGTCCTCGGCCGCGCGCCGGGCACCTTCGCGGCCTGGGCGCTGCGCAACGCGGCGGCCTTCCGCTGACCGCGCCGGGGCCGCCGCCGGACGGCGTCGGAAGGTCCCGCGTCAGGAGGCGAGGTCGGCCAGCACCGCGTCCGTGAACGGGGTCCACGCCTCGACGGCCCAGGGCCCGAAGGTCCGGTCGGTGAGCGTGACGCAGGCGGCGCCCACGGCCGGGTCGACCCACAGGAACGTACCGGCCTGACCGAAGTGGCCGAAGGTCCGTGGCGAGGACGAACTCCCCGTCCAGTGGGGCGACTTGGAGTCCCGGATCTCGAAGCCGAGCCCCCAGTCGTTGGGGCTCTGGTGGCCGTACCCCGGCAGGACGCCCTTCGTTCCGGGGTACTGGACCGTCATCGCCTCCGCGACCGTACGCGGGTCCAGCAGCCGCGGCGCCTGGAGCTCGGCGGCGAAGCGGACGAGGTCGTCCACCGTGGAGACACCGTCCTTGGCGGGCGAGCCGTCCAGTGTCGTCGAGGTCATGCCGAGCGGTTCGAGGACCGCCTGACGCAGATACTCCGCGAAGGGCATGTCCGCGGCCTTGGCGATGTGGTCCCCGAGCACCTCGAACCCGGCGTTGGAGTACAGCCGCCGCGCCCCGGGCTCGAAGGTCGCCCGGTGCTCGTCGAAGGCCAGACCGGAGGTGTGCGCGAGCAGATGACGGACCGTCGAGCCGGTGGGCCCGGCCGGTTCGTCGAGTTCGATCGCCCCCTCCTCGTACGCGACGAGCGCGGCGTACGCGGCGAGCGGCTTGGTGACGGAGGCCAGCGCGAAACGGTGCCCGCCCGGCCCCTGCGAGCCGGCCACCGTGCCGTCCGCGCGGACGACCGCGGCGGCGGCGGTGGGAACGGGCCAGTTCGAGATCAGCGCCAGACTCTGCAAGGACATGCCCACGAGCCTAAGTCGTTCAAAGGCTCAGCCGCATGGAGGGGGCAGGCTTGCGGACGAACCCGAGGGCCGCGTAGAGCGGCTCGGCCTCGGCGGACGTGTCGAGGTCGACGTGGGCGACACCCGGTCGCTCGGGCGTGGCCCGGCGTACGAGAGTCATGATCCGCACGGTAACCGCCGCTTCCCGGCCACGTCCTCGCGATTTCGGCCGATTCGGCTTGCCTGGAGTGCACTCCAGGGTTTTAGCGTGGAGTCCATGACGGTGATGGAGACCACAGCCGAGGCCACCGGGACCGGCACCGGGACCGACATCTGTGCCGGCCCTCCCGAGCGGGAGCGGCGCCCGGACGGCCAGGACAACTACACGATCAGCGAGGTCGTCGCCTTCACCGACCTCAGCGCACACACGCTGCGCTGGTACGAGCGCATCGGGCTGATGCCGCACATCGACCGCTCGCACACCGGCCAGCGCCGCTACAGCAACCGCGACCTGGACTGGCTGGGCCTTGTCGGCAAGCTCCGGCTCACCGGGATGCCGGTCGCCGACATGGTCCGCTACGCGGAGCTGGTGCGCGCGGGCGACCACACGTACCTGGAGCGCTACGAACTCCTGGAGGCGACCCGCCAGGACGTCCGGACCCGGATCGCGGAGCTCCAGGACACCCTCGCCGTGCTCGACAGGAAGATCGGTTTCTACGGTGACGCGGGGCGCGCCCTCGCGTCGGAGAGGTCTCGATGACCGACAGCAGGATCGCGACGGTACGGCTCGGCGACGAGGGGCCCGAGGTCGGTGTGCAGGGCCTCGGCTGCATGGGCATGAGCTGGGCGTACGGACCGCCGGACGCCGACAATTCGCTGGCCGCCCTGCACCGGGCGCTGGAACTCGGCGTCACGCTCTACGACACGGCCGAGGGCTATGGCGGCGGCGAGAACGAGAGGTTCCTGGCACCGTTCCTCAAGGCGCACCGGGACGAGATCGTCATCGCGACCAAGTACGGCGTCACGGTCCCGCCGGACAACCCGCGCAAGCGGATCATCCGCAACGACCCGCCGTACATCCGCCAGGCCGTCGAGGGCAGCCTCCAGCGCCTCGGCGTCGATGTGATCGACCTCTACTACATGCACCGGCGCGATGTGAACGTGCCGATCGAGGAGAGCGTCGGCGCCATGGCCGACCTGGTCCGCGAGGGCAAGGTCAAGCATCTGGGCCTGAGCGAGGTCACCGCGGGGGAACTGCGCGCCGCCCAGGCCGTGCATCCCATCGCGGCCGTCCAGTCGGAGTGGTCGCTGTTCAGCCGGGACATCGAGGCGAACGTCGTGCCCGCCGCCCGCGAGCTGGGCGTGGCGCTCGTCCCGTACTCACCGCTGGGCCGGGGCTTCCTCACCGGCTCCTTCGGCAACGCCGACCAGGATCTCGCGCAGGACGACGTCCGCCGCACCCAGCCCCGCTTCACCGGCGAGAACGCGGCGGCGAACGTGGCGCTCCTCGCCCCGGTCCGTACCGTCGCCGACGCCCGTGGCGTCTCGCTCGGCCAGATCGCGCTGGCCTGGGTCCAGCAGCGGGCGGGTGTCCACGGCCTGACCGTCGTACCGATCCCGGGCACCACCCGGCGCGCGAGGGTGGAGGAGAACACGGCGGCCACCGGCATCGCCCTGACCGAGGACGAGCTGACCCTCCTGGAGCCGATCGCGGCCGAGGTCGCGGGCGACCGCTACCCCGACATGTCGTTCTCGTCGGCGGGCCGGGAGTGAGCGCGGCCTAGAGCCGGTGCCGGTGCTGCCGGCACCGGCACCCGCGGTCACAGCTGTTCGAGCAGCTCCGCCTTCTTGACGGAGAACTCCTCGTCCGTGACGAGCCCCGCCTCGTGCAGCTCACCGAGGTGCCGGATCCGGTCGGCGATGTCGGCCGGGTCCCGGCGCGGCGCCGAGCCCGCTGCCACCGGCGCGGGACTGGTGGAGCGCGCGGCGGCGAGCACGGCCGCCGCGAACGGCAGCGACTCGTGGACGGGCCCGTATCCGAGCCCGAAGACGACCGCCGCCGGGTCCTGGTCCGCCTGGGCGGGCTGCGCCGGCGCGGGCTCCCGCCGCAGCAGTCGCAGATGGCCCTCGAACACCTCCGGGGAGCGCCACTCGACCCCGCACAGTCCCGAGACCGGGAAGGTCTGGTCGCCGGCCTTCCACTTCGCCGAGGACGCGCCCGTCCAGAACCACCGGAAGGACACCACCTTGCCGTCGAAGGACGCCTTCCCGTCGTAGGCCTTGAAGTGCAGCGGTCCCTCGGGAGGTCTCACGAGATAGCGCTCGGCGGGCTCGTCGTCCTTGGTGAGCTGTCCGCGCAGCTCGTCCGCGTAGTACTCGGCGAGCGTCGCGCGCTCGGCCGGCAGCACCAGGCGATAGGGGTCGCACCCCTCCTTGAGCTGTCCCGCGGCCGCCTCCATCAGCGGATCGGCGCCGGGCCTCGGCACCGCACGCAGAACGACCGTGCCTCGCTTCCCGGGCGTCAGCGTCACCGCCGCGATCGCCGCCAGGGGGATACGGCGTTCGCCGAGCGCCTGGAACAGCTTCGGCGTACGGATCCCCCGTTCGAAGCGGATGAGCACGGAGTCGGACTCGAACTCCCAGGCGGCATGAAATCCGGCCAGTACGTCACCCATGCGGGCCATCGTATGCGGCACGCAAGCCTCCGTCGCCTCTCTGGGCGGACCGCGGTTTTTCGTCCTCTACGCGCGTCAGGCCGACGCGCCGACGGACAAACCCGTCCGGCATACGTCATCATCGTGCGCGCATCGGACAGCGCGGTACGCGCCGATCCCGATCTCCGCGAAGTTGCGGAGACTCTCCGTGCCCGGCTCGAAGTAGCCGGCGTGCCCCTTCGCCCCGTCGGCGGACAGGAGACGTGCCCCGAAGCCCTTCGACACCGGGTCGGCCCCGTGCCCGAGGCCTCCGACCTCCAGGTGCGGCACGTCCTGGATCCAGTCGTCCGCGTCGCGCATCGCCCAGACCCGGGCGGTGGTGTGCAGGTTCGCCGCCTTCGCCGCCCGCATGCCGGGGCTGCCCGCCACCGCTATGTCGGAGACCCGGGAAGGCAGCGAAGAGGCGGCCACCCCGCAGAGCACCGAGCCGTAGCTGTGGCAGTACAGCGCCACCTCCGCCTTTCCCGGCAGCGCCCGCACCAGCGCCTTCAGCCGCACCGCGCCCTCTTCGGCGCGCATGGCGGTGGCCGAGTCGATGCCGAGCCCGCTGGGTGCCGTGTAGTCGGCCCACGCGATCACGGCCGTACGCGCGCCCGGGTCCGCCGAGCGCTCCGCCCGGTACAGGGAATCCGCCATGCCGACCGGCGCCGAGTACTCCTTGTACGTGCGCTGGAAGGTGAGCAGGTCGGTGTCGACACCCGGCACCACGACCGAGACGCGGCGGGCCGAGTCGAGGTCGCCGAAGACCTCGGCGACGCGCCCCGAGCCGTTGGGGTCGAAGGCGAGGATCTTGCGGCCCTTGTCCAGCAGCGCCTCGTAGCGGTGCATCCGGCGGCCCGCGTCGTGCTGGCCGAGCGAGGACAGCCGGTTGTCGTGCATGCGCTTGTGCTCGACCGTGCGCTCGTGCTTCAGCGCGAGACGGTTCGCCGCGTAGCGCAGGGTCACCGGCGCGCCGTTCATGTTGCCGACGGCGAGCGGATAGCGGTGGGCGAGCCGGGAACGCTGCTGCGCGTCGAGCGTGGTGAAGAAGTGCGCCAGCCGGCCCGGAGCGGAGTCCGGGTCGGGCAGCTTGTGCCCGGCGACGGAGCCGTGCTCCCACGCGGAGCGGGACGCCTGGAGGGGGGAGGACTCGCGGTGGCTGTGGAGCGCGGTCCAGCCACTGGTGGCCAGCATCACGAACACCACGGCCAGCGCGAGCAGCGCGCGCCAGGCGTTGAGTTGGGGGGGTGTGTCGAAGGAAGTCACTGAGAGGACACCCTAGGAGAAGTGAGCAGCCTCCCGTTAAACGAGTGACTGGGATCACGTTTCTGATGGGGTGATTGGGGCAAACCGGGTTCAGTTTGAGATAAATAGTGACACTCTGTGCGTGTATCTCTGCGACGCGTGTGCGATATGTGGCGCTCCGCGTGGGCGTGTTGTGATTCCGCGGGGCCGCCGAGGTGGATCTCGCACGGACGTCATCGGTACAACGAGCGCGAACGGGTGCGAGGTTCCGCGTACGGGCATGCGCCGGGTTCTGTACGCGGGGGCGCGCCGGATATCCGTATGCGAACCTCACCGGCTGTGCCGAGGGGGCACCTCGGGGTGACGTCACGAAGCGTGACGCGGCCGTCACCGGGGTGCCGTGCCCCACTTCTCCGCCAACGCGGGCCCCACATGGTCGAGATAGGTCGCGGTGAGCTCGCGGATCGCCTCGACGCTGGTGTCCTCGCCCGCGCCCCACAGCCTGCCCGTCACCCGCATCACCCCGCCGAACACCGCGACGGCGATGCGCGGGCGGGGGTCCACGTCCACGTCGAGGCCCTCGCGCTCGGCGATCAGCCGCGCGATCTCCTCCTCGATCTCCTCCGAGCGGCGCAGGTGGACGGCGAGCAGCGCGGGGGTCGACTCGATCAACTGGTAGGTGCGCATGTGCAGTTCGATCGGCACGACGGCCTCGATCGCCTCGCCGATGGTGTCCCAGCTCTCCAGGACCGCCCGGCGCAGCGCCTCCAACGGGGCCTCGTGGAGCGGTCGTTCACGCACCGCGGCGATGAAATGCGACTCGCTGAGCCGCTGTAGGAACAGGGCGGCGTCCTCCTTGCCGGCGAAGTAGCGGAAGAAGGTGCGCTGGGAGACGTCGACGGCCTCGGCGATCTCGTCGACGGTGGTCCGCTCGTAACCCTGAGTGGTGAACAGTTCGAGGGCGGCCCGCAGCAGCGCGTCCCGGGTGCGCTGCTTCTTGCGCTCCCGCAGGCCGGGGCGTGGCGCCGCCGTATCCGCCGCGCCGACCGAATCCGCCGTGCCGACCGTGTCCGTCATGGTGTCGCGATCTCTCCTGTCCGAACTGTTCGCCCTGTTCAGCCTATCTGTGAGTGACGTGACAGTTACCGACTTGTGAATCGGTTTGTCAATTGTCAGCGGCTGTCACTAGCCTCGAAAAATGACTAGTCAGACCACCATCGACAAGACGGGCCCGGAGGACAAGACTCCGGTCTCCCCGTCGGACCAGGCTCCGTCCACGGGACTGCGCGGCCATCCGTGGTTCACCCTCATCACCGTGGCCGTCGGGGTCATGATGGTGGCCCTGGACGGCACCATCGTGGCCATCGCCAACCCCGCCATCCAGAAGGACCTCGGCGCCAGCTTCGCCGACGTCCAGTGGATCACCAACGGCTACTTCCTCGCCCTCGCGGTCACCCTGATCACCGCGGGCAAGCTCGGTGACCGGTTCGGCCACCGGCAGACCTTCCTGATCGGCGTGGTCGGCTTCGCCGCCGCGTCGGGCGCCATCGGGCTTTCCGACAGCATCGCCCTCGTGGTCACCTTCCGCGTCTTCCAGGGCCTCTTCGGCGCGCTGCTGATGCCGGCCGCGCTCGGCCTGCTCCGCGCCACCTTCCCGGCCGAGAAGCTGAACATGGCGATCGGCATCTGGGGCATGGTCATCGGCGCCTCGACCGCGGGCGGTCCGATCCTCGGCGGTCTGCTCGTCCAGCACGTCAGCTGGCAGTCGGTGTTCTTCATCAACGTGCCCGTCGGCGTCATCGCGCTGGTCCTCGGCGTGCTGATCCTCACCGACCACCGCGCCGAGAACGCCCCGCGCTCCTTCGACATCCTCGGCATCGCACTGCTCTCCGGCGCCATGTTCTGCCTGGTCTGGGCGCTCATCAAGGCCCCGACCTGGGGCTGGGGCGACGTCCTGACCTGGTCCTTCCTGGGCGCCTCGCTCCTCGGCTTCGTGCTCTTCGCCTTCTGGGAGAAGCGCGTCAAGGAGCCGCTGATCCCGCTCGCGCTGTTCCGCTCCGTGCCGCTGTCGGCCGGTGTGGTCCTGATGGTCCTGATGGCCATCGCCTTCCTCGGCGGACTGTTCTTCGTCACCTTCTACCTGCAGAACGTCCATGGCATGAGCCCGGTCGACGCCGGTCTGCACCTGCTGCCGCTGACCGGAATGATGATCGTGGGCTCGCCGCTGGCCGGCGCCCTGATCACCAAGGTGGGCCCGCGCATCCCGCTGGCGGGCGGCATGGCGCTCACCGCGATCTCCATGTTCGGCATGTCCCGGCTGGAGACGGACACGAGCAGCCTGGTCATGTCGCTCTCGTTCGCGGGCCTCGGCCTCGGACTCGCGCCGGTCATGGTCGGAGCCACCGAGGTCATCGTCGGCAACGCCCCGATGGAGCTCTCCGGTGTGGCCGGCGGTCTCCAGCAGGCCGCCATGCAGATCGGCGGCAGCCTCGGTACGGCCGTCCTGGGCGCCGTGATGGCCTCCAAGGTCGACGGTGACCTCGGCGGCAACTGGACCGCCGCCAAGCTGCCGCCGCTCACCCCGGCCCAGCTCGACCAGGCCTCCGAGGCGGTCCGGGTCGGTGCCGCGCCGGTCACCCCGGACACTCCCGCCGCTATCGCCGCGCGGATCACCGACGTCGCCCACGAGACCTTCATCTCCGGCATGAGCCTCGCCTGTCTCGTCGCCGCCGGTGTCGCCGTCGTGGCCGTCTTCGTCGCGCTGCTCACCAAGCGCGGCGAGAACGCGGAGGCCGCGGGAGCGGGCGGCGGACACATCTGACGGACGGGCCGCGCACCGGCAGGCCTGGCGGCGTGGAACGGGGGTACCCGACTCATCGACCCGAACCGACCGAGAGGTCACGGGAGTTCAGGAGTTGATGATGGCGGGCTTCGGAAACGGTACGCGCAGGCACCCCCGTTCACGTGGCCGTACGGGACAACGGACCGGGCCGGACAGCGCGACCCTGGGGATCGTCGGCACCGTGTGCGCGGTGGCCGGTTTCTTCACGCTGGGGATCGTCCTCGGCCCGGCCGCGATGGTCTGCGGATGGCTCGCGATGGGCCGCCGCTGGACCGGATCGGGGCCGGTGCCGGCGCTGATAGCCCTGGTGCTGGGAGCGATCGACACACTCCTGGCGGTCATCTGGCTGGCCGGCGGAGCGGGCAACGGCCTGCTCTGACGCCGGCCGGCCGACACCGGCTGTGGGGGGGGGGGGGGGGGGGGGGGGGGGGGGGGGGGGGGGGGGGGGGGGGGGGGGGGGGGGGGGGGGGGGGGGGGGGGGGGGGGGGGGGGGGGG
>NZ_JBVJCT010000075.1:0-9037 GCF_055588305.1 Streptomyces sp. NPDC042002
GACAGGGCCGGCAACAACTCGGTGACGGTGGCGTCACCGGCCACGTCCAGCTCGGCAGTCAACGCGGCCAGATCCTGCTGCTCGACCGCGTCCCAAAAACCCTCGTCCGCCCCGTCGCCCGCCACGCGGGCGACACCCGACAAGTCCAGCCAGTAGCGCTTGCGCTGGAAGGCGTACGTCGGCAAGTCGGCCATCAGTGATGAGGCGCCACAGCCCGTACCGGCGAAGAGGGCGGACCAGTCCACGGCCGCGCCGCGAACATAGGCCTGGGCGAGGGCCGCGACGGCGGTCTCGGCCTCGTCGCGGCCGCCGCGCAGGGCGGGGGCGAAGACAGCGGCGTCGGCGTTCTCGACGCACTCCTGGCCCATGGCGGAGAGAACCCCGTCCGGACCCAACTCGACAAACGTGGTCACCCCGGCGGCTTCGAGGGTCTGGATACCGTCGCTGAAACGGACCGCCTCGCGGACGTGACGGACCCAGAACTCGGGCCGCGTCAACTGCTCCGAAACGAGAGCACCGCTCACATTCGAGATCACCGATATCTTCGGTGCCTCATAGGTCAGGCTCTCCGCGACCTCACGGAAGTCGTCCAGCATCCCGTCCATGTGCGGCGAATGAAACGCGTGACTGACGATCAGCCGCTTCGACTTGCGGTCGCCGAACGACCCCGCGATCCTCTCCGCCTCATCAGCATCACCCGCGATGACCACCGCCCGCGGCCCGTTGATCGCCGCGATACTCACCTGCTCCGACAGCAACGGCGCGACCTCCGCCTCCGTCGCCTGGAGCGCGATCATCACCCCGCCCTCCGGCAGCGCCTGCATCAACCGACCCCGCGCCGACACCAGCCTGCACGCGTCCTCCAACGAGAACACCCCCGCCACATGCGCGGCAGCGATCTCACCGATCGAATGCCCGGACACGAAGTCCGCCCGCACACCCCACGACTCGAACAGCCGGAAGAGGGCAACCTCCACCGCGAACAACGCCGGCTGCGCGAACTCCGTACGGTTCAACAACTCGGCGTCGGCCCCGAACAGCACCTCCTTCAGCGGCAGTTCGAGGATCATCCGCTCCGCCACCGCGTCCAACGCCGCAGCGAACACCGGGTACGCCCCGTACAACTCCCGCCCCATACCAAGCCGCTGACTCCCCTGCCCCGTAAACACGAAGGCGAGCCCGCCACTGTCGACCGCGCCCCGGACCAAGCCCACCGAGGTCCCGCCCTCGGCGAGAGCCGTAAGCCCGGCGGTCAGACCCACGTGCCCATCGGACGGAATCCCGACCAGAACCGCGCGATGCTCCAGAGCCGCGCGGCCGGTGGCGAGCGAGTAGCCGACATCCAGGACGCCGACCGAGCCCTCCGCGAAACCGCGCAACCGAACAGCCTGACCCCGCAACGCCTCGGCCGTACGACCAGAGAGGAGCCACGGCACCACCGGCACGGTGACAGACGCCTCGGGCGCGGGGGCCGACGTGTTCTCGGGGGCCTGCTCGATGACAGCGTGAGCGTTGGTCCCGCTGATACCGAACGAGGAGACCCCCGCGCGGCGCGGGCGACCCGTCTCCGGCCACGCCACGGAGTCCGTCAGCAGGGCGATGTCGCCCGCGTCCCAGTCCACCTGCGGAGTGGGCTCGTCGATGTGCAGGCTCTGCGGGAGGACGCCGTGGCGCATCGCCATGACCATCTTGATGATGCCCGCGACACCGGCCGCGGCCTGCGTGTGCCCGATGTTCGACTTGATCGAACCCAGGTGCAGCGGCAGCCCCGCCGGACGGTCCTGGCCGTAAGTAGCGAGCAGCGCCTGAGCCTCGATCGGGTCACCCAGCCGCGTCCCCGTGCCATGCGCCTCCACGGCGTCCACCTCGGACGACGACAGACCGGCACTGGCGAGCGCTTCACGGATGACACGCTGCTGCGAGGGTCCGTTCGGGGCGGTCAGGCCGTTGGACGCGCCGTCCTGGTTGACGGCCGAACCGCGCACGACCGCGAGCACCGGATGTCCCTTTGCGCGCGCGTCGGACAGCCGCTCCACGAGCAGCATGCCCGCGCCCTCGCCCCAGCCCGTGCCGTCGGCGGCCGCCGCGAACGACTTGCAACGGCCGTCCATCGACAGACCGCGCTGCCGGCTGAAGTCCACGAAGGTTTCGGGTGTCGCCATGACCGCGACACCACCGGCGAGCGCCATGTCGCACTCACCGTTACGCAGCGCCTGGATCGCCCAGTGCAACGCGACCAGCGAGGAAGAGCAGGCCGTGTCCACGGTGACGGCCGGACCCTCCAGACCGAAGGTGTAGGAGATGCGGCCGGAGGCGATGCTGCCGGCAGTGCCGGTGCCGAGGTAGCCCTCGACGCCTTCGGGCAGTTCGCCGCCGTCACCGATGGCGTAGTCGTGATACATCACTCCCGCGAAGACGCCGGTGCGGCTGCCGCGCAGCGAGGCCGGGTCGATGCCCGCGCGCTCGAACGCCTCCCACGACGTCTCCAGCAGCAGCCGCTGCTGCGGGTCCATCGCCAGCGCCTCGCGCGGGGAGATCCCGAAGAACTCCGCGTCGAACTCGGCGGCATCGTGCAGGAAACCGCCCTCCCGCGTGTACGAGGTGCCGGTGTGGTCCGGGTCCGGGTGGAAGAGCGATTCGATGTCCCAGCCACGGTCCGCCGGAAAGAGGGTGATGCCGTCGCCGCCAGTGGCGACGAGCCGCCACAGATCCTCGGGCGAGCGCACGCCGCCCGGAAAACGACAGCCCATGCCCACGATCACGACCGGATCATCATCCAGCGCGACCGGCGCCGTGCGCACGACCGCACGGCCCACATCGACAGTTTCGACGCCGCCGATCTCGGTGAGCAGGTGCTGGGCGAGGGCACTCGGGGTCGGATAATCGAAGACCAGGGTCGGCGACAACCGCAGCCCCGTCTCCTGCTTCAGAACGTTGCGCAGCTCCACCGCCGTCAGCGAGTCGAAGCCCAACTCCTTGAAAGCACGGTCGGCCTCCACCGCCCCGGCGCCCCCATGGCCGAGCACCGACGCGACACGAGAACGCACCAACTCCAGCACCAGCGCGGCACGTTCATCGGCCGACAGGCCGGCCAGCCGGGCCACCAGCGGAGAACCGCCTTCCCCCGCGGATCGCTGTTCGGCACGGCGACGGGTGGGGACCCGCACCAGATCACGCAACAACGCCACCGCCGTGGCACCGGTGGACACCGCCTGGGCGCGGAGCGCCCCAACGTCCAACCGCATCGGCAGCAGCACCGGCGCGTCCACCGTCATCGCCGTGTCGAACAGCGCCACCCCCTCCGACCCGGACAGCGCACCCATCCCGTCACGGGCCATGCGCCGCAGATCGACCTCGTCGAGCCGCTCCGCCATCCCGCCCCCCTGCGGAGCCCACAGACCCCACGCGAGCGCGGTCGCCGGCAACCCCTCACCACGACGCCGCTCGGCAAGCACCTCCAAAAACGCATTCGCCGCCGCATAACTGCCCTGACCCGCCGCACCGAAAGCAGCAGCCGCACCCGAGAACAACACGAACGCGGACAGATCCAGACCCCGCGTCAACTCATGCAAATGCCAGGCAGCATCAACCTTGGGCCGCAACACCGCCGCGACCCGCTCGGGCGTGAGCGAGGCGATGACACCGTCGTCCAGGACACCGGCCGTGTGCACCACCGCCGTCAGCGGATGCTCCGCGGGCACGGCGGCCAGGACGGCGCCAAGTGCATCACGGTCAGCCATATCGCAGGCGACCAGTTCCACCTCGGCACCCAACCCACCCAACTCGGCGAGCAGTTCCGCAGCACCTGAGGCATCGCCACCACGACGGCTGAGCAGCAGCAGCCTGCGCGCACCATGCTCGACGACCAGGTGACGGGCGAAAAGCCGACCGAGCATACCCGTCGCACCGGTGACAAGAACGGTCCCGGGAGACTCACCCAACAGCCCCGACACCTCGCCCACCCGCTCACCCGCCGGAACACGGGCCAGCCTCGGAACACTCACCACCCCCTGCCGCACAGCGAGTTCAGGCTCACCGGCAGCCAGGACGGCAGAGAACACCGACAACGACTCGGCCCGACCATCCAGATCGACCATCACCAACTGACCCGGATTCTCGGACTGCGCCGAACGCAACAAACCACGCACCGCACCACCGACAAGGTCGGACTCCACGGCGTCACTGGTGAGCCACACCAGCCTTACCCCGGTGAGGAGTTCGTCGGCGAACCACGCCTGGAGGATGGCCAGTGCGTCGGTCACCGCCGCATGCACGGCAGCCGGCACGTCGGAGTCGTCCGATACCGCCGGGGAGACGAATACGGCGTCCGGCAGCGGCTCGCCCTCCCCCACCGCGGCGGAAAGCGCGGCGACATCCGGGTACTCCGTCACCCGAGCCCCGCAGGCCGCCAGCCCCCACACGTCCCGACCCAGAACGGCCCAACGCTGCCCGTCGGCACCCACCGCACCCACCGCACCGTCGTCACCGGCGGCAACCGGCACCCACTCCACCCGGAACAACGACTCCAGATGACCACCATCGGCCGCCCGGACCTGCTCGGCCGAGGCCACGCGCAGGGTGAGCGCGTCGACGGTCGCGACCGGGCGACCGGTCTCGTCCGCCACCAGCAACGCGAAGGTGTGCGGGTCTCCGAGGGCGTGCGGGGTGAGTCGCATGCGGAGCCCGGTGGCACCCGCCGCGTGCAGCGTGACGCCCGACCAGGCGAACGGCAGCAGAGCACCGGCGGAAGCGTCCTCGGACTCGCCGTACCCGATGGCGTGCAGACCGGCGTCCAGCAGCGCGGGATGCACCCCGAACCGAGCCGCCTCACGCCGCCCGGCCTCAGGCAGCACCACCTCCGTGAACAGCTCACCGCCACGCCGCCACGCGGCCGTCAGACCCTGGAACAGCGGACCATAGGCGAGACCTTCGGCCACCAGGTCGGCATACAGGTCTTCCACATCCACCGGTACGGCACCCACCGGGGGCCACTCCGTCAGTTCCGCGACCTCCGCACAGGCCCCGCCTGCGAGGAGCGCGCCGGAGGCGTGCCGGGTCCACGGCTCCTCCGCCGACGCGTCCTGCCGACGCGAGTGCACACTGAACGAACGCCGACCCACACCGTCCGCGGCCTCCACGACAAGCTGAAGCTGCACCCCACCACGCGCGGGCAGCACCAGCGGAGCCTCCAACATCAACTCCTCGACCGTGCCGCACCCCACCTGATCACCCGCCCGCACCGCCAGATCCACGAACGCGGTTCCCGGCAGCAGCACACTGCCGTGGATCACGTGATCACCGATCCAGGAGTGCGAGTCGAGGGCCAGCCGGCCGGTCAGGAGCACGCCCTCGGAGTCGGCGAGCGCGACAGCCGCTCCGAGCAGCGGGTGTCCGGCCGCGCCGAGCCCGATCGCCACCGGATCCCCGGCCGCGAGCCCGGCCCCGCTGGGCCAGTAGCGCGTGCGCTGGAAGGCGTACGTCGGCAGGTCGACCCGGCGCGCGCCCGTACCGGCGAAGTACGCGGCCCAGTCGACGCGTGTGCCGTGGGCGTGGGCCCGAGCGAGGGCGGTGGTAAGAGTGTCCGCCTCCTCACGACCGGCGCGGAGGACGGGAATGAAAACGGCGTCGGCGTTCTCCACGCAGTCCTGGCCCATGGCGGAGAGAACCCCGTCAGGACCCAACTCGACGAACGTGGTGACGCCGGCCGCCTCCAGAGCGCGGACACCGTCGGCGAAACGGACCGCCTCACGGACATGCCGGACCCAGAACTCCGGCCGCGTCAACTGCTCCGAAACGAGAGCACCGCTCACATTCGAGATCACCGATATCTTCGGAAGCCCGTACGTCAAGCCCTCCGCCACGGCACGGAAGTCGTCCAGCATCCCGTCCATGTGCGGCGAATGAAACGCGTGACTGACCGCGAGCCGCTTCGACTTGCGGTCGCCGAACGACCCCGCGATCCTCTCGACCTCATCCGCATCACCCGCGATCACCACCGACCGCGGCCCGTTGACCGCGGCGATACTGACGCGCTCGTTGAGCAACGGAGCGACCTCGTCCTCCGTGGCCTGAAGGGCGATCATCACCCCGCCCTCCGGCAGCGCCTGCATCAGCCGGCCCCGCGCGGACACCAGCCGACACGCGTCCTCCAGCGAGAACACCCCCGCCACATGCGCGGCAGCGATCTCACCGATCGAGTGCCCGGACACATAGTCGGGCTTCACACCCCACGACTCCAACAGCCGGAAGAGGGCAACCTCCACCGCGAAGAGCGCCGGTTGTGCGAACTCCGTCCGGTTCAGCAGTTCTGCGTCGGCCCCGAACACCACCTCCCGCAGCGGGAGTTCCAGCTCCGGGTCCAGGTGCGCGCACACCGCGTCGAAGGCATCGGCGAACACCGGATACCCGGCATACAACTCCCGGCCCATCCCCAGCCGCTGACTCCCCTGCCCCGTGAACAGGAAGGCGAGCCCGCCCTCGCCGACGGTGTCCTGGACCAGGCCAGGAGCCTGCTCCCCGGCGGCCAGCGCGCGCAGCCCCGCCACGAGCCCGTCGAGGTCCGAGGAGCCGGCCACCACCACGGCCCGCGCGTCCAGCGCCGCGCGCCCGGCCGTCAGGGAGTGGGCGACGTCGCCCGGGCGCGGGGCCGGGTCCTGCGCCAACCGGTCCGCCAGTCGCCCGGCCTGGGCGCGCAGCCCCGCCGGGGTACGGGCGGCGAGCACGTACGGCAACACCGGCGGAAGCCCACTCACGGCAGTGCTGCCTGCCTGCGTCCCGGTCCCGGTTCCGATCCCGGTCTCGATCTCCGCCCCGGTCCCGGCCTGCTCACCGGACTCGGCGGAGAGCGCTCCCGCCCCCGTCTCCGTGGCCGTTCCCGGCGCCTGCTCCAGGATCGTGTGCGCGTTCGTGCCGCTCAGGCCGAAGGAGGAGACGCCGGCGCGGCGCGGGCGCCCGGTCTCCGGCCAGGCCACGGTCTCGGTCAGCAGGGAGATGTCCCCGGCCGACCAGTCGACGTGCGGGGTCGGCTCGTCCACGTGCAGGGTGCGCGGCAGCATGCCGTACCGCATGGCCAGCACCATCTTGATGATGCCCGCGACGCCTGCGGCGGCCTGGGTGTGCCCGATGTTCGACTTGACGGAGCCGAGGTGCAGCGGGTGGCCCTCGGGACGGTCCTGGCCGTACGTGGCGAGCAGGGCCTGGGCCTCGATCGGGTCACCCAGCCGCGTACCCGTACCGTGCGCCTCGACCGCGTCGACGTCTGTCGCCGAGAGACCGGCGCTCGCCAACGCCTGGCGGATGACGCGCTGTTGGGAGGGGCCGTTGGGGGCGGTCAGCCCGTTGGAGGCGCCGTCCTGGTTGATGGCGGAGCCGCGCACGAGGGCGAGGACCTGGTGGCCCTTGGCCCGGGCGTCGGAGAGGCGCTCGACGAGCAGCATGCCGACGCCCTCGCCCCAGCCGGTGCCGTCGGCGGTCGCCGCGAAGGCCTTGATGCGGCCGTCCTCGGCGAGGCCGCGCTGGCGGCTGAAGTCCACGAAGGCGTCCGGCGTGGACATCACGGTCACGCCGCCGGCGAGCGCCATGTCGCACTCGCCGTTGCGCAGCGCCTGCACGGCGAGGTGCAGCGCGACCAGGGAGGAGGAGCAGGCGGTGTCGACGGTGACGGCCGGGCCCTCCAGACCGAAGACGTACGAGAGCCGGCCGGAGACGACGCTGGCGGCGTTGCCGGTGCCGACGTGGCCCTCCAGGCCGTCGGCCTCACGGGCGACGAGCGAGAGGTAGTCCTGACCGTTGGTGCCGACGTAAACGCCGGCCCGACTGCCGCGCAGCGAGGTCGGGTCGATGCCCGCGCGCTCGAAGACCTCCCAGGAGGTCTCAAGCAGCAGCCGCTGCTGCGGGTCCATGGCCAGGGCCTCACGCGGCGAGATACCGAAGAGGTCGGCGTCGAACTCGGGCGCGTCGTAAAGGAATCCGCCCCGGCCGGTGGACGAAGTGCCGGGCAGGTCGGAGCCGGCGCCGAGGAGTCCGGTCAGGTCCCAACCGCGGTCGGTCGGGAAGTCGGCGACGGCGTCGGTGCCGTCGCCGAGCAGCCGCCACAGTTCCTCGGGAGTGGTGACGCCGCCGGGGAAACGGCAGCCCATCGCGACGATGGCGATCGGGTCGTCATCGACCGCAGTCGTGACGGTCGCGGCAGTCCCGGCGTCGGCGGCGGTCTCCGACTCCTCCGGCGTACCGCCGAGTTGATCGAGAAGGTACGAGGTCAGGGCGGCCGAGGTCGGGTAGTCGTAGACGAGCGTGGCGGGCAGGCGCACGCCGGTCGCGGCACCGAGCCGGTTGCGCAGCTCGACGGCGGTGAGCGAGTCGAAGCCGAGCTCCTTGAAGGCGCGTTCGGCCGCGACGGCGTCCGTGCCACCGTGTCCGAGCACCGTGGCCACATGCGTACGGACCAGAGCGAGCAGTGCCTTCTCCTGCTCGGTCCGGGTCAGTCCGGCGAGCGGGCCCAGGGTGGCGGCGACGTCGGCGCCGGTGACCACCGAGCCACGGCCGGAAGCGGCCGGGGTGTCCTGTGTGTTCGCGACGAAGTCGCTGATCAGCGGGTTGGCCCGGACCCCGGCCAGGACGGCCGGGAGTCGCTCCCAGTCGATGTCCGCGACGGTGACCGCGACGTCGGCCGTGCCCACGGCGTGTGCCAGGGCGGCTAGGGCGGTGGCGGGCGCCATCGGGGGCATGCCCTCGCGCCGCATCCGGGCCTCCAGGGCACCGTCGGCGGCCATGCCACCCTCGGCCCACGGACCCCAGGCCAGCGAGGTCGCCGCCAGCCCGTCGGCACGGCGCTGCTCGGCCAGAGCGTCCAAGTAGGCGTTGGCGGCTGCATAGTTGGCCTGACCGGCCGCACCGAGCGTGCCGGTGACCGAGGCGAAGAGGACGAACGCGGAAAGCTCGACGCCGAGTTCGACGGTGAGCTCGTGCAGGTTGCGGGCGGAGTCCGCCTTGGCCCGCAGCACCGACGCGAACCGCTCGGCGGTCAGGGAGTCCAGCA
>NZ_JBVJCT010000076.1:0-5871 GCF_055588305.1 Streptomyces sp. NPDC042002
GGCTAGGTGTAGCTCCCCCGACCTCCCCCTCCCCAACCAAATCCGGCACCCGCCCCCCCCACAACCGCCCTGGGGCAACACACCCCCCCCCCCCCCCCCCCCCCCCCCCCCCCCCCCCCCCCCCCCCCCCTTCCGGTTTCAGCCCAGTCGTGCCGCGCGTCGTTCCATCGCGTCCCGGGCCGCGTCCTCCGTCGCGTACACCTCGCACATGTGCCGCCGGTCGGGCGTCGCCGTGTGCTCGACCTCCCACAGGGAGATCTCCTGTCCGTCGCGCAGCAGGAACGCGTGCTCGTAGAGCGAGAAGCACAGCCCCGCCTGACCGGCGCGGCAGGGGCGTCCGAAGGCCTGGGTGATCTGGTGCGCGAACGCCTCCCGGAGCAGGAGGGTCGTGAGGTCGGTGTCCGGCCGGTCCGGATTCTCCGCGCGCCGCAGGAGCCGGCGCGCGTGATCGGCGGAGTCGTCGGGCACGTAGGTGTGACGCGGCTCGGGGATCGACGACAACTGCACGAACACGGGCAGCTCGAAGTCCGGCGCGTCCGGCGGGAGCGGGAGCCGGGCCGTGGCGGCGCGCAACTCCTCCTCGTCGACGTAGACCTCGTGCTGCGCTTCGCGGCCGGTCGCCGTGTTGTGCACGAGCTCCCACAGCGTGACGGCGGAACCGTCGGCGAGCAGCCATGTGTGCCTGTACGTCTCCCGGTGCAGCCCCGCGCTGTGGTGCGCGGAGTGCAGCGAGCTGTCGTGCGCCAGCGCGCAGTCGAGTCGCCGTATCGCCTCGTCGGGCAGCTCGAACGAGTTCAGGGTGCGGCCCAGAAGTCGTGCGAGATGCTCCTCCGGAGACTCGGGCGACTCGGGTGGTTCGTACGCTGCCGTCTCGTACGGAACGCTCAAGGTTTCTCCCGGCGTTGCTGCATGTCACCTTGTGGGTGCATACCGTAGCCCCTCGGTCGGACATCATGTCCGCGAACCGAGAAAACGTGCGGACGGAAAACGGACGGGCCGCGCGGTGAGTTCCCGCGCCGCTCGCAACGACGTCAAAAGGCCCTCGTCAGACGGCACTTCCCGCGGCCCGCGCGCTCCACGAAAGGTTCCAGCCGCGCACCACATTGTCCGGCACGACGGCCTTGCCGGACCAGTTCCCGACCGCTACGACGTCCCCGACGAGCGAGTCGTGATCCGCTCCGACGCGCGGAGAGCGGGCACGGGCGGCGAGACAACGGTTTCCCACCCGTCGCCCGAGCCGAACGCCCTAACCCGAGCCGAACACTCTCACCCAGCCGGACACCGGTCACGTGAGTGAACCGGTGTGTTCGCCCAACTGGCCTTCCTCGTAAAGCTCTTCGTACGACGGCCACGCCCCGCCCGGCCCGTCCACCGACTCCGCGGCGCGTACGGCACGCACGATCGCGCGCGTCACCAGGTCCGCGCCCGCCGCGAGGATCTCGTTGAGCGCCAGGGGATTCCCGGCGGCGAGCTGCCGCACGCCCGTGGCCAGCGCGAACACCGCGTCCCCGTCGTTCAGCAGATGCACCGGCCGCACGGCGCGCGCGATCCCGTCGTGCGCGGTCCCCGCGAGCTTCTGCGCCTGCGCCCGCGTCAGATCGGCGTCGGTGGCGACCACGGCGAGCGTGGTGTTCAACGGCGGCGGCGCGTTCCTCGCGGCGGCCTCCGCGAGCCGCAGCCGGGCGGCCTCGCGCACCGGAGCGGACGGACACGCCGTCCGTCCTCGCGTCAACTCCCCGTACAGCGCCCCCGTTTCCGGTTCCACGACAGAACCCGCCGCGTTGGCCACCACCAGCGCGGCCACCGTGATGCCCGACTCCAGTACGGCGCTCGCCGTCCCGACCCCGCCCTTGAGCTGCCCGACCACCGCCCCGGTGCCGGCGCCCACGCCTCCCTCGCGCACCGGCGCGCCCAGCGCACTCGCGTCGGCCGCCTCGACCGCGGCGCGTCCGGTGGCGGCGTCCGGCCGTGACCGGAAAACGCCACCACGCCCGAGATCGAAGACACAGGCGGCGGGCACGACGGGCACGACGTGCGCCGGGTCCGGACCCACCCGCACTCCGCGGCCCCGCTCCTCCAGCCACGCCATCACACCCGACGCCGAGTCCAGCCCGTACGCGCTGCCGCCGGTCAGCACGACCGCCTCGATCCTCTGCACGAGGTTGCGCGGATCGAGCGCGTCCGTCTCCTTGGTGCCGGGCCCGCCGCCGCGTACGTCCACGGCGGCGATCACCCCTCCCTCGGGAGCGAGCACCACCGTCGTCCCCGTGAGCCAACCGTCCCCGGTGCGCGTCGCGTGTCCCACCCGCAGGCCCGCGACATCTGTCAGAGCGTCAACTGTCATGCGCCCAGTGTTCCCCGGCCGCGGACCCCGGCAGCGACAGCCGTACGACCGACCCGGGGCCGCGCGTCGGCCCAGACGGTGCGCCGCCCCTCCCGCGCGCCCGTGTCGTCTCCCTACGCGCCTCTTGCCGCGCCACCCGCGGCTTCCCGCGTCACCATCTGCGTCCTCATCACCACCCCGACCGCCACGGCCAGTGCCGAGACGATGCCCGCGGCGAGTACGGCCCAGTCGCCCAGGAAGGTGCACAGGATCACGAGCAGCGCGGTGGTCGGCAGAACGAGCTGCTGGGCGATGCCGACCTTGAAGTGCCGGGAGTGCAGTGCCCAGACGGCGAGGAAGTACAGCGCGGTCGGCAGCGTCACCGCGGCGGACGCCGAGAGCGCCGAGATGTGCGCGGTGCCGACCGTCTGCTCCACCGCGACCTCCAGACCCGCACCGATCGCGGCGGCCGAGGCGAAGATCAGATAGTGGCCGTACCCCCACAGGAAGGCCTGCCCGCTGGACCGCAGATGCCCGTGGATCGGCACCGCGAAGTAGATCCACCAGGCGGAGAACACGATCAGCAGCCCGCCCGCGGCGATGGGCAGCAGCTCGCCCAGCGCGTCGTGCTCGTCGACGGCCGACTTGACCGCGACGGTGGCCGCGGCGATCGTCTCGCCCAGCACGATGATCGTGAACAGTCCGTACCGCTCGGAGATGTGGTGCGGATGCCAGGACGTGGTGAAGTCCTTCTCCGCGAACACCGGGACGCACAGCTCGGCGAGCGCCACCACCAGGAACACCCACGGGCGGGCCGGCTCCGGCGCGAACAGCAGGCCGAGCCAGCCGACCTGGCACAGCAGTACGCCGCCCGCGTACCGCAGCGCCATGGTTCTCTCGGCCCCCTCGGTGGACCGCGCCACCCGCAGCCACTGCGCGATCATCGCGAACCGCATGATCACGTAGCCCAGCCAGACGACCAGGAAGTCGTGGCTCTCGAACGCTTTGGACACCCCGGCCGCGAGCACCAGGACACCCGCGATCTGCACCAGCGTGACGATCCGATAGAGAACATCGTCATTGTCGTAAGCCGACGCAAACCAACTGAAATTCATCCAAGCCCACCAAATGGCGAAGAAGATCATCGCGTAGTCGAGGATGCCCTCACCCGCGTGCCCTTCCGCCACGGCGTGCACCAGCTCTGCGCCCGCCTGGGCGATGGCCACCACGAAACACAGGTCGAACAGGAGTTCCAGCGGCGACGCGACCCGGTGCGCCTCGCCGCGGCCGCGGGCGGTCATTCTGCGCAGCGGCCGGCGGCCCGCGGGCCGTGGTGTCGCGGCGGATTCCGGAGTGGGACGGGACGTCATACGGTCAAGCACAGCAGAAAAGTCCCGCGAATTCTTGTGAATGCGTTCACAAGCATGCCTGGGGTCCCATGCTCGACGGGATGCCAGGTCAGAGGCGTCACGGGAATCCGAACCCGCCGGGCCGGAGGGCCTTCGGCGCTGCCCGCGGCGACCCGGTGCCGGGTCCCTCATGAAGGCCCCGGGCCGCCCACCGGCTCCTGGTGGTCGCGCGTCCGCCGTGGCGGCGAGGCGGCCCGCCGGACCGGGGTGGGCCGTCAGGCCCGCGGCGTACCCTTGGGGCATGAGTCCCGCCCCCGCCCCCGAACCGCGCGATCCGAAGCCGGCACTGGTCTTCGACGATCCGTTGAGCCAGCAGTCCTCGGACGATACGGACCGCGGGTGGGGTGAGCGGGCCGACAGCACCGGTGACAGTGCCGCCGACCTCAAGCGCTTCCTCGACGAGAAGCCGCCCCACCACCTCTGAGCCCGGCCCCCGGATTCACGGCTCCTGGATCCCAGGCCCCCGGTCCCGTGACCTCTGAAATCCCGGTTCCTGGGATCCGGCCCCCCGGTCTCCTGACCCTTGGATTCCAGGCCCCCGGCCCCGTGGCCCCTGGATTCCAGGCCCCCGGTCTCCCGGCGTCGGCGTCCCCCGAGATTCCGGGCGTGCGCCCACAGCTTCGCCGTCAGTACTCGCGGCGTCCCGGACCGCGCTGGGCGACCAGTGCGTCGCGGATCTCCTTCAGCACCTCCAGCTCGGACACCTCGATGACCTCGCGCATGCCTTCCTTCGCCTTCTGGCGCGCCGCCTGCCGGGCCAGGAACTTGGCCATCGGCATGACCATCAGGAAGTAGACGACGGCGGCGGTGATCACGAAGCTGAGCGTGGCGCCCAGCACCGAGCCCCACATGAGGCGGATGCCCGTGGCGGTTGCTCCGCTGCCGTGGCAGGGGTTCTTCAGGCAGGAGCTGTAGCTGTCGAGGTTCTTCGTACCGACAGCACCGACCAGCGGGTTGATGATGCCCTTCACCACGGAGTTGACGATGTTGGTGAAGGCCGCGCCGATGACCACGGCGACGGCCAGGTCGATGACGTTGCCACGCATCAGAAAGGCCCTGAAGCCCTCCCACACGCCGGGCTGCTTGTTTTCGCTCACTAGGAGGCCCCTCCGCACAGGTTGTGGAACAAACAGCTCCGCAACCTACGGCAGGGCGTGCCGGGCCCATCCAACTGGGTAGCTCGATCGAGGGACTTGACACGGTTTCGTCACTCATCGCAGCGTCACCGCCAGCCGTGATGTGGTGCCGGCACCGGCCAGCCGTGCGGCCGTCGTGCGTGGGACGGAGAGGACGACCAGCGCTCCGGTGTCGGTGGCGCCGACGTCCGGAACCCCGGTGACCCGCGCCCCGTTCGCGACCACCCGCACCTTGCCGTCGCTGTCCGCGGCGACCACATCGACCCGGTCGCCGGGACGCAACAGGCTCACCGTGGCGCCGTCCGCGATCCGTACCGGCGCCCTCACCGTCTCGCCCGCGCCCGGCCCGCGCCCGGACGCGGAAGTAGAAGCAGAGGAGGCGGAGGTGGATGCGGACGCGGATGCGGCAGGGGGTGCGGTCGCCGGATGGCCGCGCGCCCGCTCGGTGTCACCCGGGCCGGCCGCCACGAGGGCCGCCGCCGTCATCGCCAGGCAGGCGGCGACCGTCCGCCTCCTGTGCCGTGCGAGGAGCCGCGGCCGATACCGTCCGCCCCGCACACGGACGGGCGCGAACTGCGGCACCTCGCAGGTCGGAGGCGCGTCCGCGCCGGGCGGGCGGACGAGGGGAGAGGGCTGTGCCATGGTGACCACCACCTGCGACGAGGGATCGGCTTGCGATCCCACGATGAGGTCTCGCGGCGAAGCTCGCTGGAGCCCGTGGATCACCGAGGGGTTGTGGACAACTCCCTCACTCGAACGGGAGGTTCCGCCCGCGTTCGGGCCTGAGGATCCCCGCCGTCATGACGGCGGGGGCCGGGGCGACGGCGAAGGCCACCGAGATGGTGAGGACCACCGCGGCGGCAGGGCCACGGTGACCGCCCGGCGGCCCAGGTAGCCTGCCGCCTGCCGCCTGCCGCCTGCCGCCTGCCGCCTGCCGCCTGCCGCCTGCCGCCTGCCGCCTGCCGCCTGCCGCCTGCCGCCTGCCGCCTGCCGCCTGCCGCCT
>NZ_JBVJCT010000077.1:0-5621 GCF_055588305.1 Streptomyces sp. NPDC042002
CGCCCTCGCCGCCGCGGCCCGCACACACGGCGGCGACCTGGCAGGGGCCGCGACGTGGCACCGGAACATCCGCAGAAGCACTCATAAACAAATTAACGACGGATCTCCGGCGCAGGACACTAGCTGTTCGCGATGTTCACCGAGGCGGACGTCATCAAGGCCGTCCGCTGGCGGTATTGACTGGCTACTCCTCGGGCTCCCAGGCGATCAGATGCTCGAACACCTGCTGGTCGCCCTCGATCTTCAGGTCGCTCAGCGTGAGGCGGCCCCAGATGAAGAGGAGCAGCTGCTCGGCCGTGCCCGTGGCCGAAGCGGAGGCGGGCGCCGCGTCGTCCGTGAGGGGTGCGGGCCAGGCGCCCGTGCCGTCCAACGCGAGGAGCCAGGAGCGGCCCTCGATCGCGTGGTAGTGGATGGTGGCGGCCTCGTGCGGCCAGGCCGCCGGGGTGGAGTTGCAGGTGTCGAGGAACTCGGCCACGCCGTCGATCGCGACGTCCGCCGGCATCGGCTGCACGGCGCCTGCGGCGAGCTGGGCGTCGTAGGTGTGCACCAGCACCTCGTGCACCCGGCGCCGGGCAACGCCCCAGGCATTCGCCGGCGACACGCCGGCGCCCCACCACGCCCAGCACTCGCGCTCCGGGCCAGCCTCGCGCAGCGCACTCAGCAGCAGCTCGTTCGACTCGGCGTACCAGGCCAGCAGCGCCTCGAGCTCGCGCGGCACCTCCGCGACATCCTTGGCCGGCGGAGCCTCGGCCGGGCCCGCGGCGACGATCGCGGCCCACCAGCGCTGGCCCGTACCCAGGTGCTGCACCAGATCGAACAACGTCCACTCGGGGCAGGACGGCACCGGCGCGTCAAGGCTGGGCGCGGCGGCAACCGCACTCCGGAACGCGGCCGACCGCTCGTCGATCAGTTGCAGCAGGGCGGAAAACTCAAGACTCTCTGTCACATCGCTTACCTATCACCCCAGCTCAGCCGACCGCACCCTATTTTCCAGGCCGTCAGCTGCGGGAGTTGGAGCGCCTGATAGCCGAACTGCACCGTGCCGGGAAGCTGGACTGGTCCCGGGCGGTGAACGACGGCTGCCACCACCAGGCCCATCGGGGCGGCCCAAAAGCGTGCCGGGCCCGGTCGACCGTGCCCGGCCCGGCTCGAAGCACCACGTCATCACCGACGCAGGCGGCACCCCGCTCGCCATCACCCTGACCGGTGGCAACCGCCACGACATCACCCGGCTGCTGCCCCTGCTCGACGCGATCCCGCGGATCCGCGGAGCGACCGGTCGTCCCCGTCACCGGCCGCGGCAGTCGTTCGCCGACCGGGGCTACGAATTCGACAAGTACCGTCGGCTCCTGTGGAAGCGCGGCATCAAGCCGGTCATCGCCCGGCGCGGAGTTCCGCACGGCTCCGGCCTGGGCTCGGTCCGCTGGGTAGTCGAGCGGGGTCGGCGGGTCAGGTGTTCCGGGGGCAGGTGGGCTGGCCTGCGGTCGGCGTCGAAGTGAGGCTGAGGGGAAGCCATTTCGTGGTGGGACTGGTCTCAACTGCATCCTGGTCGTCGGCTTCGTCCCTGGCCTTGCCAGCCAGCCCTACTCCAAGGGGTGCGATGGACTTCAAGGTCCGGGAGAATCGGGGACCAGGCGGCGGTTGACGTCTGCTGCGTGAGCGGGAGGTATATCTCCAGCTCACGCAGCAGGGCTATAGCAATCGAGAGGCCGGCCGGATCGTCGGCATCACCCGCGGACCGGCAAGCGGTGGCGGAACGGCCGGCACTCTCCGCCCTGGGTGAGGCGAAGCCTCCCATCACCGTGGAAGCTCCGGCGGCCGAGCCGTCGAGGTACCTGGGCGAGGCCGAACGCATCCACATCGCCGACCGGTTGCGGGAGAAGGCGTCCATCCGGCAGATAGCCGCTGAGCTGGGCCGCAGCCCGTCCACCATCAGCCGCGAGATACGGCGTAACGGAGCGTTAGGGCGGGGCAGGGACTGGACATACCGGCCCCATGCCTCCCAGCGACGTTCCGAGGAGCGTCGCCCTCGCCGGAAGCCCGGAAAGATCGGCCCGGAGACCTAGTAGTGCCTGGTCAGGTTGATATGGATGTTGGTATGTCGCGGTGGCAGGTGGGGCAGGCGCCGGTCCAGAGGGCGAGGAGTGTCTGCAGCTCGCGGACGACCTGGTAGAGGCTCAGGCCGGCGCGAGGTCTTTTGGGGCCGGGGCCAGTCGTTGCAGGGTGCAGAAGGCGTGCGCGACGGAGACGAGGGTGACGTGGTGGTGCCAGCCGCCCCAGGTCCGGCCCTCGAAGTGGGCCAGTCCCAGAGCCTGTTTCATCTCCCGGTAGTCGTGCTCGATGCGCCAGCGGAGCTTGGCGAGGCGGACCAGGGTGGTCAACGGCATGCCGGAGGGCAGGTCGGACAGCCAGAACTGCACCGGCTCGCTCTCGCCCGCAGGCCATTCGGCCAGCAGCCAGCACTCCGGCAGTTCCGGTCCGTCGACGTTCTGGCGGACCTCGCGTCGGGCGGGCCGGATCCGCAGGACCACGAAACGGGAGTACATCCGCCTGCGGCCCGAGCGGCCGGTGCCGGGCCGGGAGCCCTGGCGCCACTGCACCGGCCTGGCCGCCTTCCGGCCTGCCGCGACGACCAGCTCCTTCACCGACCGCGGCTGGTCGGGATACTTCGCCACCGGCGGGCGTCCGGTCCCCGAGTACGGCTCCGTCACCGGCACCGCTTCTGCGCTCTGGGCCGACAGCGTGCTGGAGATCCCCACCACGTAATTCAGACCGCGCTCCTGCAGTCCGTGCCGGAACGCGGCGGCGTCGCCGTAGCCGGCGTCCGCGACGGCCAGCGGCACCTCGATCCCCCAGGAACGGGTCTCGTCCAGCATGTCCAGGGCCAGCTGCCACTTCTCCACATGCCCGACATCGTCGGGGATGCCGCAGGCGGTGCGGCGGGCGACCTTGTCCGCATCGGCCTTCGGCGAGGCGGGATCCCAGCTCGGGGGCAGGAACAGCCGCCAGTTGACCGCTGCCGAGGCGTGGTCGGAGGCGAGGTGGAGCGAGACGCCGACCTGGCAGTTGGTGACCTTGCCCGCGGTGCCGGTGTACTGCCGCGACACACACGCCGAGGCCGTCCCGTCCTTGAGAAACCCGGTGTCGTCGAAGACCAGGGCCTCGGGCCCGATCGCCTCCTCCATCCGCCAGGCGAGCTGGGCCCGGATGCGTGCCGGGTCCCAGGGACTCGTCGTGATGAAGTTGGCCAGCGCCTGCCGGTTCCCGTCCTCACCCAGGCGGGCGGCCATCGGCTCGACCGACTTACGCCGCCCGTCGGTCAACAGCCCCCGCAGATAGACCTGCCCCCACCGACGCTGATCCTTGCGCGCGAACGGCTCGAACACCTCCGCCGCGAACGCCTCCAACTCACCACGCACCACAGCAATCTCGTCCGGAGTCACACACCCTCAACGCCACACCAGGCCAAGAAGACACGCGTCACTTCAGCCGACCTGACCAGGCACTACAAGAGCCTGTGCGGAGTCCGGATCACGGGGGTGGTCGGCAGCCGTCGGCATGCCCAACCTCTTGTCAGACACCGCTGTTACGTTGACGCGAGGATCTCGCTCGACCTCTGAAGAGGGCTTATGTATGACGAACGGCTCGCCGAGTTTTCCCGCGAGCGGCTGGACGGCCGTCCGATACCCGACGATCTGCGCGTGCTGCTGGTGGCGCAGTGGGAAGGCCGCACCGACTTCACCCACCTTCTAGACCTCGACTTCTTCGAGGCGGGAGAGGTCCACCCGCTCCTGGACACCAGCTATCTGAGCGAAAAGGAAATCGCGGACCCGGAGATGCAGGCTGTCAATGCCGGAGCCGCGGAGATGGCCGAGTACGTCAAGCTCGTGGCGAAGGGCGGAAAGGGGTGGATCGGCTACTGGCTGCACCCCGACGAACCCGCGGATCGTGCCTGGCGCCTCATAGAGCTGGACACCGAGTTCACCTTCTGGGGCCTGGTCGGCCTCACTCTGGCCGAGGGGTCCGCCGCGGAGCAGGCAAGCTACCAGGACGAGCCCGACGAGCGAATCGCGTTCACACGAGTGGCCGCCGAACTCGCCGAGCTTGGCCTACCGCTAAGCACCCAGGACTACGACGCCCTCGATGACACTGAGTACACGGTGAATCCGGAGGAACTCATGGAGGAGCTGATCGATGCCGAACGCGAGAAGCGCGGTCTTCGCTGAGCGGGGAGACGCCAGCGCTCCGGGTGCTGCAACGGGAGGTGGTTGCCATATTGGCCGCCGCTGGTCATTAGATATCTCGTTCGTCGGTCGAGTAGGCGATGCGAAGACATGGCCTACTACAGCCATCGACTACGTTCAGAGTCGAAATCACGTGGCCGGGTGGAGGCTGCGCCTGCCGCGAGCTGCGCAAGGAAGCCGGAGTGAGCGCCGGGCAGCGGCGGCAGCTGGGCTCGCACGCAATCACGCTGAGCTCTCCGGCGCGCGTCCATATCTACGAGGCCCGAGGCCTGACCCTCGGTTCCGCGTTGGGGTAGGTGATCTCTGCCCAGGAAGGTCGGCTGTGAGAATTGGCGCGACGCCCGGTCCCGGCGTATTCGACAATCCTCTGGTGACTGATGAGAAGCGTTGCCTCACCCTTCGCGTTGTCGTTCCTGATCCCACGCAGAAGGGTGCAAACGTGGAGGTCCGGGCCCTGGTTGATGGTAGGGACATCCTGGCTGACGCATTTACAGAGGGTCCGGGCGAAGATCCCAAGTACCTCTTGGTGCCCGGCGGCCCTCTCACTGCTGAATCGGTACCGCACGAGGTGCGGTTGGCCGAGGCATCGTGCACCGAAGGCTGCTGCGGCGCTCTCTACGTGACCATCCAGCGCGACGGCGACTACGTGCTCTGGGACCAGTGGCGCAATCCCGACGAGGACGAGGTTGACCTGCCTGCCTTCCGCTTCGAGGTTCAGGAGTACCAAAGAGAAGTCGAGCGGGCAGCCGCGGACCGCAGCTGGGAATGGCCGGCGCGGACCGTTGCACGGCTCCTGGAGCAGGACCTCCGAGAGCGCACCGACTGGCTCGCACGGTGGGAATGCGAACTCAGCGACGTGTTGGCCTGGCCCTGGGAACCGGACCAGGCCAACGTCTTCCTCTTCCATCCAGGCCGCTCTGCTATCAGGGAAGACCGTCCATGGCTGCAGTTCCGGATGATCCTCGCCGTCTCTAGTGACGACCCGGCAGACCAAGCTGAACGGCTCGCTGAGCGACTCGTCGCAGCTGACCCGCGCCAAGCCGCCGAGGTCTGCGGTGGCTCACCAGAGTTCGCCAAGCAACTCGGTTACCACTGGCCGCAGCGTCGCTGAGCCTGAGCGCGAGGAATACCGCACGCCAGGAATAAGTGATCTCCGCCAGTACGAAGCAGGCCGAGGCGCTCACGGCCGCTCCAGGCGTACTTCGCCACGGCCACCTTCGATGAGCGCTCCAGGGCCCGCCTCAGGAGCGTGTAGGGCTTGGCCGCCACCTGGCCGTCGGGATTACTGACTTCGGCTGATTAGGGTGACGTTGGGTCGTCGAGGGTCAGGCCGGTGCCGGCTATGAAGCCGTCGAGGGTGTCGGGTCGGTATTGAAG
>NZ_JBVJCT010000078.1:0-5391 GCF_055588305.1 Streptomyces sp. NPDC042002
TGACCTCGTTGCACACAATGACCCGGCGCCCGTGCAGCTCCCCCAGGCCGGTGGGGTGTCCTTCCCAGGGCCGACCCATGAGGAATCCGGGCGGATCCCTCCCTGCCAGACTCTCATGAGACATGAGGACAATCGAGTCTTCTGTTGTTAGTAGGGGGAGAACGGGATCTTTCGAGCGTGACGCTGAGCAATGCCGATCTCCTGGCCGATGTGGCCGATGATGAGGTCGTGGGCAAGAAGAAGCAGGGGCCCCGCGCGGGTGGGCCGAAGCGGCGGACCTTCACCGCTGAGTACAAGCTGCGGATCGTGGAGGAGTACGAGCGGCTGACCGAGCCCGGCGCCAAGGGCACGCTGCTGCGCCGGGAAGGGCTGTACCACTCCCACATCATCGACTGGCGGACTGCCCGTGACGCCAGCGCACTCGACGCACTGGCCGCCAGGCCAACCGGGCCGCCGGGCAAGTCGGCCACCCAGAAGGAGAACGAGAAGCTGCAGGCCGAGAACGAGCGGTTGGCCGCCGAACTGGCCAAGTCCCAAAAGGCATTGGCGATCCTGGGAAAAGCACACGAGTGTCAGCGATCACGCAATTTGGCTCTGGCGAAGATCTTGTGACGGCCGGATACTCGAAAAAGAGGTGGACGCCCCCGCGATACTGGTTGCCGTGGCCGTCACCCAGCAGTTTGCCCGAGTCACTGCGGAGTATCTCGCCCTCTGCCGGACGCGCGCTGAGGAGTCCTCCGATGGGGATCACCAGTGGGATCCGTCGGAGGCTGACTGCCTCGACCTGGACTGGGCCCCAGCCATGCTTGAACGTGCGTGCCGGTTTGCCGGAATCAGCGAAGTGCACCTCGCCGCGCTCAGGCAGGCCACCGACGGCGGTGTAGCGATGGATGTCTTCTTCCTCAACGCTCATCCTCATGCCATCGGGCCCTTCGGACCCGCACCGGCCGCCCTTGAACCGTTCGCGGTCAGACGAGTCTGCGGCCTGCTCGGGGAGATGGACCTCCAGGCCGTTCTGGAGGTGCTGCCGCTCGACATCCATGAGGCAGGAGCGTTGATCGGCCACGGAGCCGAAGGCCTCGTCGACGGCCCCAGAGCGTATCTGATGGACCATTTCGAGGCTCTGCGAGAGTTCTATGCAGGAGCCTCGGAGCGGGGCCTGACTGTCGTCTCATGGTGGGACTGACCTCCCGAAATGGGCTGTTGGCCGTCTTGCTTGCCTGTCTGTCCGACGGGCACGGGCAGGAGCAGTCCGCGACGTATGCGACGGCGGAGCAGGTCGAGGTTGGCCCGACTGTAGTCCTTCCGCTTCATCGGCGAGGGCCGGCCGACGGGCATGTGACTTCGCGACTCCTGCTCGTTGGCATGCCCGGGATGCGGGAAGATCTCGCAAGCGACGACCGGGCCGGGTGGAAGCCGCATCTTCCGAAGTCCGGTAAGCGGGGCTGCCGTTGGGAAAGCCACCGCAGGATCGTCCACGGGATCCCTGTGCAAGATCTACTTCGCGGGAGAGGCGGACGGCGCCCACTGGCGCGGCTGATAGCACCGGGCCAGCGGGCCGATGCCCCGCAACTCGTCCCTGTCGTGGACCTCATCCATGTCGGCCGGCTCGGCGGCGGGCAGGTTCGGCACGCCCTGATCGCCTCGGGGGTGACAACGCGTACTCCTCCCGCTGCATCCGCGGCTACCTGCGTCGAGGACAGATCAGGCACACCATCCCCGAACCGAAGATCAGCGGGCCGACCGTCGGAACCGGGGCAGCAAAGGCGGACGCCCCACAGGCTTCGACACCACCATCTACAAAGGAGGAACGAAGCAGAGCGAACGATCAACGCCCTCAAGGGCTCCGGTGCCGTGGCCAAGAGCTACGACAACTGAGCCTACGGCATGCACAGCACCCTCATCTCGGCCGCCGTTCGGCTCTGGCTCTGGTCGTGACTACTGGGGCGAAGGGCACGATGGCAGTCCCTGCGAAGCCGTCGCCCAGTCGGTGCGCCTGTTGCCGCTGTACACCCCACACAACAAAATCGGCCGGACAGTGATTAGGCTTCCCCCATGCTGACCAGCGAAGACGAGGCTGTCAGGCGCCTGGTCGCCGGGATTGCTCCGGACCAGGTGCTCGATGTGACGGACCCGGAGTCCTGGATCGGCCTGGACACCCGTGTGCGCGAACTGGCCTGGCAATGCCCGGAGCTCTTCCATTCGAAGGCGTCGCCGTCCGGGCGACGGCTGAGGTGGAGCCCGGATGCGTCGCCTCCCACGGTTACTTGGGCCAGGAAGCCCGGTGACGCCGAACTCGCCCTTGCCCTCTGCCACCCCGACGGCCGGATCCGGGAGGCCGCGCTGGGCCACGCCAAGGAGCGGCCCGCGCTGCTTGCGCTGGTCGTCATCCGCTGCGCGGACTGGGCGGGGCCGGTACGAGATCGGGCCCGCGCGATCCTGGCCGAGGTGCCCCCGTACCGGCTGGCCGCGCACGCCGCGCTGATCCTGCGGGTCGGCGGTCGCTCACGGGGCGGCTTCACCCAGGACCTTCTGACCGGGGCGCTGCGCTCGGGCCCGGCCGGGCAAGTCGAGGCGTTGCTCGACAGTAGCGACCGGGCCACGGCCCGCCTCGCGTACCGCGTTGCCGTCGAGCGGCGGTTGCTCTCCATGGCGCGGCTCGCTCGGATTGCGGGCCGCCACCGCGACGTCGTGGTGCAGGACCTGTGCGCCGAAGCAGCCGTGGCCGCTCTCGGTGAGGGCACCTTCGAGGAGTTCGCCGATGTTGTGGTGCCGCTGCTCGGGTCCCGGCAGCCCCGGGTCAGGTCGGCGGGGGTGACCGCCCTGCGCCGGGCCGGGCGGCACGCTGATGCGGAGCCGTTCCTCACCGACCGGTCCGCCGTGGTTCGGGCGTGCGCCCGGTGGGTGCTGCGGCAGGGCGGCACGGACCCGGCGCCTCTGTACCGCGCGCTGTGCGCCGACCCCGCGGGCCGGCCCGCCGCCGCGGTGGGCCTCGGCGAGTGCGGGACGCGAGAGGACGCGGACCGGATTCGGGCTCTCCTCGCACACCCGGTCCCCGGCGTACGTGCCTGCTCGGTGGCCGGGCTGAGGACCCTGGATGCGGTGCGCGTCGATGACGTACGACCGCTCTTGGACGACCCATCGGCGGCAGTGGTCCGGCAGGCGACCGCGGCCCTGTTGCCGTGGGCCGACCGCGTACCGCAGGAACTGCTGTGCGAGCTGCTGACCGAGGATCGTCCGCGTCACCAGCGGGTCGCGGCGATACGGCTGCTGCGGGCCGTCGGGGTGCATGTCCAACTGTGACGCGCGACCTGGACGGGATCCGCCGGTCAGGTCGTGAAGTTCGGATACGGGAGTTCGATGCAGAGGAGGCGGAGCTTCCTGCTTCGGCTGAGTGGGGTCTGGAATGCGATCGGGCTGCCTTCACCCGCCTCGAACAGGTGATGCGAGCCGCGTGCGAGTGATCCCAGTCCGACGAGAAGCTCGATCGATCGGTCGCCGAACGGTTCTACGACGTCGCGACCGGGTTCGCCCGCGGACGTCACACCCCGAACTTCCCAAAGCCAGCACCCGATGCCTACTTCGAGGACTGGGTGGAGCGGATCGGGGTTCTTGGAAGCAGGTATTTTCTAGGCGGGCATGACCAAAACGTGCGTCACTGCGTCCCGCGCGGCCCGGTACGTCCGGGGCCGCTGCGGTGCCAGGCGCGTGACCGCGCTATCCAGCCATTGCGCATCGCCGAGCCGCTGTGCCGCACCGGCCTTGGACGCCTGGTCGAACAGTTCGACTACCAGCAGCGTCTCGCTGACGGTGTAACGCCGGGCTCACGCGGCGGCCGTCCACCGAAGTTCGATCCGCAGGAGTACAAGGCGCGACACGCGGTCGAGTGCAGTATCAACCGCCTCAAGAGGCACCGAGCCGTGGCGACGAGATACGACAAACTCGGGGTCCGCTGCGAGGCGACCGTCCTCATGGCCGCCATCAACGAGCGGTTGTGATCCCCCGGTCTGCCTGGCCCGGTGCGTCCGAGGCATCGAGCAGTTCCAGGACCAGGTCGATGACCAGCTCCGGCCGACCCACAAACGGAGAGTGCCCGGTGTGCCACTCGCGGACGGAGTCGCAGCGCGCGGCCATGA
This sequence comes from Streptomyces sp. NPDC042002, assembly GCF_055588305.1. NCBI lineage: Bacteria > Bacillati > Actinomycetota > Actinomycetes > Kitasatosporales > Streptomycetaceae > Streptomyces > Streptomyces sp. NPDC042002. The sequence goes on from NZ_JBVJCT010000078.1 coordinate 4,137, forward strand.
CGCGTTGGAGTCCGGGGTCGATGGCTCGGTCCTTCGCGCACACGACGTAAGTGGAATGGGCGTGTTTCCAGCTTTGGCGTTGCGGGACTCCTCGCCCGCAGCCGGCCGTCTGGGCTCGTAGTAGTCCCACTGCCCAAGCGGCCAGGTGCGCAGGGCAATCTGCGTACAGCGCATCCGCGGAGGTTTCCCCCTGGTCGTGGACACCCTGGACACTGGATCCGTGAAGTTCCAGAGATCAGGAGTTCCCGTTGGGGACCTACAAGTACTCGGCTGAGTTCCGGGCAGACGCGGTCGCGCTGTATCGCGCCAGTCCGGGGCGGCCGGTGGCGGCTGTGGCCAAGGATCTGGGTGTGAACCACGAGACGCTGCGCTTGTGGATCAAAGCTGCCGAGGAGTCCGAGGCGCCATCCGTGCAGGTGCAGGTGGAGGCGGACAAGGACGCCGAGATCGCCGCCCTGCGCCGACAGGTGCGCGAGCTGGAGCTCGAGCGCGAGATCCTGCGCCGGGCGGCCAAGTATTTCGCGGGCGAGACCAACTGGTGAGCCGCTTCCAGTTCGTCGATGATCTTCGCGACACCTTCGGGGTGAAGTGGCCGTGCCAGGTCGTGGAAGTCTCCCGTTCCGGCTACTACCGATGGCGGGCCACCGCCGGCGCCCGCGCCGAGCGGGCCCTCTTGGATGCTGAGCTGACCGGGAAGATCCGCGAGATCCACATCGAATGGGACGGCACCTACGGTTCCCCGCGCATCACCGCCGAGCTGCGGGCCGAGGGTCGGCGGGTCAACCACAAACGCGTCGAGCGCGTGATGCGCGAGGCCGGCATCGTCGGTGTGCACCTGCGCAAGAAGGTCACCACCACGGTGCCCGCCCCGGACGCGGCCAAGGTCCCCGACCTCCTGCAGCGCGACTTCACCGCGAGCGAACCGAACAGCAAGTACGTCGGCGACATCACCTACCTGCCCGTCGGTGACGGCCGATTCCTGTATCTGACAACGGTGTTGGACCTCTGCTCGAAGCGCCTGGCGGGCTGGGCAATCGCCGATCACATGCGCACCGAGCTGGTCACCGACGCCCTCGCCGCCGCGGCCCGCACACACGGCGGCGACCTGGCAGGGGCCGCGACGTGGCACCGGAACATCCGCAGAAGCACTCATAAACAAATTACTGACTTCGGCTCGTCAGGGTGAAGTGTCCTGGAATGCCTGATGGCTCCGGTGTGGTGGAGGTATCCCGGAGTGTGTGAGATACGCGGATGG
>NZ_JBVJCT010000079.1:0-5013 GCF_055588305.1 Streptomyces sp. NPDC042002
AGCCCTTCGGTACGGCGTTCGTACTTATCCTCAGCGACCTGCAGCGCAGCCTCTTGCTCACCTGCTGCGGTGCGGGTTTCGGTCAGCTTGCTCTCGGCTTCCTCAGCAGCGGTCTCCAGGAGTTCCAGTCGGCCGAGCAGCTCGGACACCGGCCGGAGACCGCAGGCGTCACGCCAATTCGCGATCTGGCGGAGCAGGTCGCGTACAGCGGTAATGCGCTGACCGAGCGAATTCACCTCGCGGGTGACCTCGGTGATACGGGTGTCGACCGCGGCGCGTTCGTGTGCGGCGGCTTTCTCGTCGTGGAGGGCGGGGGAGGGTTCGACCACGAACCGGCCCGCATCGGGCGCTGCTTGGGTGCTCAGCATCCGCTCTCCGGTGCCCACGGTCACGGCGGCGGACGGCAGCGGGCGAAGGCGCTCCGTCAGGGCCCGGGCGGTGTCCAGGCCGTCAAGGCCGCCCACGATGATCCCGCCGACCAGGTCGGGGTGCGTGTTGATGACCTGCTGGCGCTCGCTGGTCGGGACGTTGTCGTGCATCCACTGCCAGCCGGGCACGGCGTGGATCCCCTGCTCCGACAGTTTTCCGCACAGGTCGCGTACCTCTGCGGCGGCGGGCAGCAGGCCCTCGCTGGTGTCGAGGAGGGCGAGCAGGGTTTGATCGCTCTGCAGGTTGATGCGCTTGTTTGTGAGTGTGGTCTCGAGCCCGCCGGAGCGGCGCTCGGCGAGCTGCTGTAGGGCGTCGGCGTGGTCGTTCAGCCAGCGCAATGCGTCACCGGCGCCCAGTTCGTCGCTGCTGGCTTCCAGGAGCTCGCCACACAGCGAGTTGCTGCGAATGTCCTCAGCTTGAGCGCGCAGCCGACTGGTCTCCTCTGCTGCTGCCGTCGCGGCTCCTCGCGCGGACCAGGCTAGCTGTTGTTGCTTCGACAGAGCAGTGTGGGCTCGGTCCCGTGCGGTTTTGATGATCTTGCGGGCCTGGTCGGCTTCCCGGAGCAGCTGCTCGCTGTGGCGCGCGTCGTCCCGGGTGCGGGCGGCGGCATCGGCGGCGCTTTCCTGCGGGGCGAGAAGGTCTAGCTCGCGGGCGGCACTCAGGCGTAATGCGAAGTCGTCGGTCTGCTTCTGCAGAATGCGGGATTCTGCCCGCGCGTCGCCCGCTTCGGTGAGCAGTTCGTTGCTGCGGGTACGCCATTGTCCGATCTTTTTCTGAGTCTCGCTTGTCACGCTGTGGTGCGTACGGATTGTTTCGCGGGCCTCTTGCTCGGCCCTGGTGTAGCCGGCGCGTAGCGCTGCTGCTGCGGTGTCGAGGGCTTGAATGTAGGGGGCGGCGGTGCGTTCGGCCTGGACGAGGGCCTGCTGGGCGCGGTTGTTGTCGTCCTGGGCCTGTGCGTGGCGTAGTGCGATCGGTACGCTCGCCCACGCCGCGCTCTGATGCTGCGCCTCCTGCTTTTCCTTTTGCGTGGCCTCCTGCTGAGCGGTGATCTCGCCCAGCTCGAGAGTGTGGGCACACAACTGCACGTGCCGGACGCGCGCGTGGGCGAGAGCGCTGCTGCTCTTCGCGGCCTCCAGCAAGCCGTGAGTCTTCTTGAGGGCGGTGTTTCTGTCGCTCTCGGTGGTGGTGAGTTGGGTGTGACGCGCCCGGACCGCGGAGGTGAGGTGTACGAGGTCCTTCTCGGCGCTCTGGGCTGCACCGGCATGCTGTGAGTACAAGCCGTGGAGGCCGGCAACGTCCTCGCATGCGCGGTGCATCTCCACCGCGAAGTGCCGCTCCCTCTCCCATTGGGCGCGCTGGTCGTGTGCGGCGGCATAACCGTGGAAGGCGGTGCCCAGTTCGGTGTACTGGTCGTCGTCTGTGGCCTTGCGCAGGAGCCATTCCACGAAGGCGTTGGCGGTGTTGGTGGTGAAGGCTGCGGCGGCGTCGCTCTCCTTGGCGTTCATCCTGCGCTGCACGTCGAAGAGTTCAGGCTGCAGGCCAAGACCGCGCTGGTGTTTCTCCCACTTCTCCTGGCCGTCGACAAGGTGCAGCTCGAGTGCTTCCACACGTTCTTTCCAGTCGCGTAGTTCGGTGCAGAAGTCCTCGTACGGAGTCCAGTGCCCCTCGCGGTGGAAGGGGAGCCGGTCGGCGTCCAGGGCCGCGCAGGGGTGGAAGCTGTAGAAGCAGCGCTGGAGTTTGCCGTCGCGCTCGGGGGCCAGGACCTGTGCGGTCACCAGCAGGCGTCCGGTGCGGGCGTCGGCCCATTCGAGCACCACGTGCGAGGGCTGCGCCATGGAGATGGTGAAGTTGCGCAGCGTCTCCAGATCCTGGTGGTGGAAGGGGATGGTGGTGCAGGTGATGCCGGTCAGTAAGACGCCTTTGCCGCCGCCGTTTTGCAGCATGACCAGGCTGGCGGGTGCCGGACGCTGGGTGACGTGTCCGGCGTCGGGAATTAGCGAGGCGGTCTCCACCTCGGCGCCGACACCAGAGAAGTCCAGCGGCACGTCCTCGTAACGGGCATCGCGGGGGCCGAAGTTTCGCAGCAGGATGCGGTTGAGCTCATACATGGAAGGAGTCCTTGGGGGAGGGCGGTCAGCTGAACAGGCCGTTCGCCGGCACGGCATCGTCTGGCGACGGCTGTGCCTCCGGAGACGGCTGGGCGTGGCCGGGTGCGCCGTCCGTGGGCAGGGCTGCGACGCCCAGCGCTGCGAGTTCCCGCAGCATGTCGCGCGCGGCCTGGTCGCGGATCTGCAGCCGGTACTTGACGTGGGTGACGTAGGTGCCGGCGTCCTCGTCGCTGACCTTGCTTGCGAAGCCGTTGCCTTCTAGATGCGTGAACGCCCTTTTCACCAGGGCTCTTGTAGACGCCTGCGGCGCCCTGCCCGTCTGCGTTTTGGTCTTGCCCGTGGCGTTGCGGCGCAGGTAGGCCCGCCACAGCCCCTCCAACCCCGGTTGACCGGAGGGCGGATCGACGTCCTCGCCAGTTTGTGCAAGACGACGTTCAATGGTCGAGGCCCGGATGCGGACCTCGTCATCGACCTGCCGGACCGAGATCCGCCCGACATGCTCGTCATCGTCGAGGTCCTCGGGGCGAGGAAAGACCATGGACGCAATCGTCAACTGGGCCAGCAGATACAGGGGGCGATCGGAGGTCTGCGGGACGAGGTCGGGGATGGACACAGCGAAGTCAGTCTCGGGCGTAGTGCCCAGGACCAGCCCGGTCAGAGGATGGACTTCCAGCACTGTCAGGTCGAATCCCTGGGCGACCTTCCGCACCACCTGCGCGAAGTCCGGCTCGGTATCGAAGCGTTGGACGAGGCGGGCGTACTCGCCGGAGCGAGCGGGCGCCTTGCGGCGGGTCATGGCGAAGGCGACCATCCGGGCAGCCTCGGCAGCATCCTCGTGGCGGTTCATGCACTCTCCTGATCGAGCGAGTGGGCGTCAGGGCCTTGCGAGCAGCGCGGTGTGGGGGACGCGGGCAGTGGGGCGTCCATCTCCTGCGTCATGGCGGTGCTCCAGGTACGGACCAGGAGGAAGTCGCTGCCGCCGAAACGTTCGTCATCCAGGACCGTGCCGTCGTCGACGGCCACCACGGCAGCCTCGCCGCCGGCGAGCTGGCGCACAGGAATGAGCCGGAACAACTGCTGGACGCGGAGGGTGAGCAGCTCGTCCGTTCCTGCGTCCGGGCCTGTTCCCGGGCCGGGCTGACGCGTGGTCTCCAGCAGGGCCGAGAGCCGCATGCCCTGGCCCGTCACGGCTGCCAGCAGAGTGTCCACCACATGGTGCTGCTCGTCGACGAAGGCGGAAGGGACATCGATCTGCGACCAGTCGTACTCCTCCTGGACCGGCACCAGCTCCCCACCGGCCTCGTCGGCGACCTGGGCGAGTCCCTCCAGGTAGTCAGGCAGGTACATCACACGAGGGCGCACAGGCCCCATGACCGCGCGAGTGAACACCTCCAAGGGACCCAGGCATGCGTCGAGGGAGAGCTCCAGCACCGGTTGAAGGAGCTGCTCATGCAGTTGCACGCGGGTGTGAATCGCCGGAGCTACGAATACCTGACGGTCTTGTTGCCGCCGGAATTCCGGCCCGACTTCCATCAGCATCTTGATCAGTACCGCATGGCGCTTCCAGCACTCATGGATGAGTTCTGCGAGGTCCTGCAGTTGTCTGCGCTTGCGGCCATCGTCGGTGGCTTCCAGCAGCTGGTTGACCCGCTCCTTTTGCATCGTCTCGGCCTCGGACCGGCTGCGAACGTGCTCCAGAGCCTCATCGACGGTGTCTTTGACTTCTGTGTCCCAGTCCACTGCCCGCACATTGCGCTTCATCGATTCGATGCGCCCGTGGATGTCTTTGGCGTACCGGATGCTGTGGATCTGTGCGTTCTGGGCGGCCTGCCACGCCTCGCTGATCCGCGAACGCTTGAGCAGGGCCTCCAGTTTGGCTTCCGCGGCTATCTGTTCCGAGGCGATGTCGACGTCGATCGCATGTACCAGCACGGTGATCGCGGCGTCTGTGGCGATGAGCGCGGCTTGCCCCACATGATCGGGGACTTCCTTGAGGATCTGGAAGGATGCCGTGCGAGTCTCGAATCCGTCGTCGGTCACATGCCCGACTTCGTGGTGGAAGGCGCGGTCGCGTTCTTCGGTGTTGATCAGCCGCTCGGTCACCCATCGGGCGACTGCCCGGTACTCCTCCCCTGCCCGGTTTGGAAGCTGCAGTGCGGCGAACTCGGCCACGTGTTCCACGACAGCTTCCTGGCGCACGGCCGAGGTCATGTCCGTGCGCAGCGTCACGAAGTCAATGGCGACCAAGGCCAGCTCAGCCATGCGGTATCGGTCCCACCCGCGTTCCTTCTTGGCCTTACTGTTGTCGAGGGCCATCAGTGGGGAGCCCACGGCCAGGGCCCGGATCCGTGAGGTGATGCTCTCGTAGACTGTCGACGGCTCTTCGAAGATCACCAGTTCTGTCCCCCCAAGTTCATTTCTGGTGCGCTGAGTTCAAGCTAAAACACGGCACTGACAATGACTCGGGAATTCGAAC
>NZ_JBVJCT010000080.1:0-1420 GCF_055588305.1 Streptomyces sp. NPDC042002
ACACAGTGGACGCGAGCAACTGAGGACAAGCCCTCGGCCTATTAGTACCAGTCACCTCCAGCGGTTGCCCGCCTTCCAGATCTGGCCTATCAACCCAGTCGTCTACTGGGAGCCTTAACCCCTCGAAGGGGGTGGGAATACTCATCTCGAAGCAGGCTTCCCGCTTAGATGCTTTCAGCGGTTATCCCTCCCGAACGTAGCCAACCAGCCATGCCCTTGGCAGGACAACTGGCACACCAGAGGTTCGTCCGTCCCGGTCCTCTCGTACTAGGGACAGCCCTTCTCAATATTCCTACGCGCACAGCGGATAGGGACCGAACTGTCTCACGACGTTCTAAACCCAGCTCGCGTACCGCTTTAATGGGCGAACAGCCCAACCCTTGGGACCGACTCCAGCCCCAGGATGCGACGAGCCGACATCGAGGTGCCAAACCATCCCGTCGATATGGACTCTTGGGGAAGATCAGCCTGTTATCCCCGGGGTACCTTTTATCCGTTGAGCGACGGCGCTTCCACAAGCCACCGCCGGATCACTAGTCCCGACTTTCGTCCCTGCTCGACCCGTCGGTCTCACAGTCAAGCTCCCTTGTGCACTTACACTCAACACCTGATTGCCAACCAGGCTGAGGGAACCTTTGGGCGCCTCCGTTACTCTTTAGGAGGCAACCGCCCCAGTTAAACTACCCATCAGACACTGTCCCTGATCCGGATCACGGACCCAGGTTAGACATCCAGCACGACCAGAGTGGTATTTCAACGACGACTCCACCATGGCTGGCGCCATGACTTCACAGTCTCCCACCTATCCTACACAAGCCGAACCGAACACCAATATCAAACTGTAGTAAAGGTCCCGGGGTCTTTCCGTCCTGCTGCGCGAAACGAGCATCTTTACTCGTAGTGCAATTTCACCGGGCCTATGGTTGAGACAGTCGAGAAGTCGTTACGCCATTCGTGCAGGTCGGAACTTACCCGACAAGGAATTTCGCTACCTTAGGATGGTTATAGTTACCACCGCCGTTTACTGGCGCTTAAGTTCTCAGCTTCGCCACCCCGAAGAGTGACTAACCGGTCCCCTTAACGTTCCAGCACCGGGCAGGCGTCAGTCCGTATACATCGCCTTACGGCTTCGCACGGACCTGTGTTTTTAGTAAACAGTCGCTTCTCGCTGGTCTCTGCGGCCACCCCCAGCTCACCGAGTAAATCGGATCACCAGTGATGGCCCCCCTTCTCCCGAAGTTACGGGGGCATTTTGCCGAGTTCCTTAACCATAGTTCACCCGAACGCCTCGGTATTCTCTACCTGACCACCTGAGTCGGTTTAGGGTACGGGCCGCCATGAAACTCGCTAGAGGCTTTTCTCGACAGCATAGGATCATCCACTTCACCACAATCGGCTCGGCATCAGGTCTCAGCCTTGA
>NZ_JBVJCT010000080.1:1517-4087 GCF_055588305.1 Streptomyces sp. NPDC042002
AATGTGTGACGGATTTGCCTATCACACGGCCTACACCCTTACCCCGGGACAACCACCGCCCGGGATGGACTACCTTCCTGCGTCACCCCATCACTCACCTACTGCAGGTCCGGACCGTCGGCTCCACCACTCCCCCTTGCCCGAAGGCTCCGGGGCGGCTTCACGGACTTAGCATCGCCTGGTTCAATGTTTGACGCTTCACAGCGGGTACCGGAATATCAACCGGTTATCCATCGACTACGCCTGTCGGCCTCGCCTTAGGTCCCGACTTACCCTGGGCAGATCAGCTTGACCCAGGAACCCTTAGTCAATCGGCGCACACGTTTCTCACGTGTGTATCGCTACTCATGCCTGCATTCTCACTCGTGAACCGTCCACCACTGCCTTCCGGCGCGGCTTCACCCGGCACACGACGCTCCCCTACCCATCACAGCGGGCGTTGGCCCTCTTGCTGCAATGACACGACTTCGGCGGTACGCTTGAGCCCCGCTACATTGTCGGCGCGGAATCACTAGACCAGTGAGCTATTACGCACTCTTTCAAGGGTGGCTGCTTCTAAGCCAACCTCCTGGTTGTCTGTGCGACTCCACATCCTTTCCCACTTAGCGTACGCTTAGGGGCCTTAGTCGATGCTCTGGGCTGTTTCCCTCTCGACCATGGAGCTTATCCCCCACAGTCTCACTGCCGCGCTCTCACTTACCGGCATTCGGAGTTTGGCTAAGGTCAGTAACCCGGTAGGGCCCATCGCCTATCCAGTGCTCTACCTCCGGCAAGAAACACACGACGCTGCACCTAAATGCATTTCGGGGAGAACCAGCTATCACGGAGTTTGATTGGCCTTTCACCCCTAACCACAGGTCATCCCCCAGGTTTTCAACCCTGGTGGGTTCGGTCCTCCACGACCTCTTACAGCCGCTTCAACCTGCCCATGGCTAGATCACTCCGCTTCGGGTCTTGAGCGCGCTACTGAATCGCCCTATTCGGACTCGCTTTCGCTACGGCTTCCCCACACGGGTTAACCTCGCAACGCACCGCAAACTCGCAGGCTCATTCTTCAAAAGGCACGCAGTCACGACGCACTGAGTAAACTCAATGCGCGACGCTCCCACGGCTTGTAGGCACACGGTTTCAGGTACTATTTCACTCCGCTCCCGCGGTACTTTTCACCATTCCCTCACGGTACTATCCGCTATCGGTCACCAGGGAATATTTAGGCTTAGCGGGTGGTCCCGCCAGATTCACACGGGATTTCTCGGGCCCCGTGCTACTTGGGTGTCTCTCAAACGAGCCGTTGATGTTTCGACTACGGGGGTCTTACCCTCTACGCCGGACCTTTCGCATGTCCTTCGCCTACATCAACGGTTTCTGACTCGCCTCACAGCCGGCAGACTGTGAAAGAGAGATCCCACAACCCCGCATACGCAACCCCTGCCGGGTCTCACACGTATACGGTTTGGCCTCATCCGGTTTCGCTCGCCACTACTCCCGGAATCACGGTTGTTTTCTCTTCCTGCGGGTACTGAGATGTTTCACTTCCCCGCGTTCCCTCCACATACCCTATGTGTTCAGGTATGGGTGACAGCCCATGACGACTGCCGGGTTTCCCCATTCGGAAACCCCCGGATCAAAGCCTGGTTGACGGCTCCCCGGGGACTATCGTGGCCTCCCACGTCCTTCATCGGTTCCTGGTGCCAAGGCATCCACCGTGCGCCCTTAAAAACTTGGCCACAGATGCTCGCGTCCACTGTGCAGTTCTCAAACAACGACCAACCACCCATCACCCTGCCCTAAGGCAAGTTCACTGGGGCCGGCACTGAAGGCAGCCAACATTCGGCCGTACCTTCAGACACCCAACAGCGTGCCCGACCCTCTTCCCGCTTCCCTCATTCTTTCCACGCCCCGAAGGACAGTACTGGAAGGAGAAGACAGTCAAGAGTGCCGAATAATCAACGTTCCACCCATGAGCAACCACCGTCGAACGTGTGCCGACGTAATGGCCCTGGACCACCAAGCAAAGCTCGGCGGCCTAGATGCTCCTTAGAAAGGAGGTGATCCAGCCGCACCTTCCGGTACGGCTACCTTGTTACGACTTCGTCCCAATCGCCAGTCCCACCTTCGACAGCTCCCTCCCACAAGGGGTTGGGCCACCGGCTTCGGGTGTTACCGACTTTCGTGACGTGACGGGCGGTGTGTACAAGGCCCGGGAACGTATTCACCGCAGCAATGCTGATCTGCGATTACTAGCAACTCCGACTTCATGGGGTCGAGTTGCAGACCCCAATCCGAACTGAGACAGGCTTTTTGAGATTCGCTCCGCCTCACGGCTTCGCAGCTCTTTGTACCTGCCATTGTAGCACGTGTGCAGCCCAAGACATAAGGGGCATGATGACTTGACGTCGTCCCCACCTTCCTCCGAGTTGACCCCGGCAGTCTCCTGTGAGTCCCCATCACCCCGAAGGGCATGCTGGCAACACAGAACAAGGGTTGCGCTCGTTGCGGGACTTAACCCAACATCTCACGACACGAGCTGACGACAGCCATGCACCACCTGTACACCGACCACAAGGGGG
>NZ_JBVJCT010000081.1:0-4011 GCF_055588305.1 Streptomyces sp. NPDC042002
AAGGAGGGGCGGTCTGGGGAGGGGGGGGGGGTGGGGCGAACTCGGCCCTTTTTCCCCCCCCCCCCCCCCCCGCCATTCACACGCCGTGTGCGCGCCGGGCCCGCATATGCCGCGCGCACACGCTCCCCACGCGCCCACCAGGCGAGTTGACTTTCCGTGCACGGACAAGGGATGTGCCGACTACGGAAAGGAGCGGACTCGTGACCGCCGACCCCCAGCATCCCGTGGCGCCGAAGGAACTCGCGGAGTTACGCCGGTCTCTCGAAGTGGGGTTCACCCGCATCGAGGGAGGCCTGGCACTGCTCACTCAGCGCGACGACCAGACGGCCAAGGATCTGGATGACCTCAGCACACGGATCATCGCGCTGGAACACACCCGCTGGCCATTGCCCACCGTCGCCGTCGTCGCGGCCGTGGGCGCACTGGCCGTCGCGGTCTGGCAGGCTCTGGGCCACTGAACCCCAGGGAGCTGTGAGGGGGGGAACCGATCAGGGCAACGCGTCCTGCCCCAGCCTGAGATGGTGGAGGAGGAGCAACGCGGCAGCCATGTTGGCGGCCGGGACCTCGCCGCGGGCGACCATGTCGGGAACGAGTTTCAGGGGAACCCATTCCCGGCGGTCGGACTCGAAGTCGTCCACAGGGTGTCCGATGTACTCACCCTCGTCGGCCCAGTAGATGTGATGCCGGGCGTCGGTGAGCCCGTTGGAGGGCTCGACACTCATCAGATGCCGCAGGGGTCCCGGCCGCCAACCGGTCTCCTCCTCCAGTTCGCGGGCCGCCGCGGCGGCGATGTCCTCGCCGTCCTCCACGACGCCCGCCGCCAGCTCCCATCCCCAGCTGTCGGTGATGAAGCGGTGCCGCCACAGGAGCAGTACCTCGTTGGCCTCGTTCACCACCGTGGCCACGGCGACGGGCCGCAGCCGGATCAGGAAGTGATCGAGATGCCGTCCGTCCGGCAGCTCCACATCTGCGAGATTGACGCTGAACCAGCGGTTTTCATACACAGTTTGTTCGTTCTGTTTCGTCCACTGCACGGTTCTGCCACCTTCCGCCGAGTAGATGGCAATATCGCAGCAGCGGCGTCCTGACAGCAGGGCTCACAGGGGTCGGGGCGCAGCGCGGTGGCGGTGAACAGGTTCAGGCGGAACGGTGGCCGGCGTTCCGGTGCGGCTCGTGACGCGGCTTTCCGGGGTGCTCCCTACAGCGGTACACGCAGTGCGCCGTCGATGAGTTCAGCGGCCTCGGTCGTGCCCGCGCAACCGCTGCGCACCAGATGCTCGCGTACCGCGCGAAGTCTGTCGCGCAGCCGCTGGGACTCCATTCCCCGTGCCTGCTCGGCCATTTGGACGGCTGTCGCCACCGCCTTGTCGGCGTTGCCCTGGCGCAGCTCGATCTGGCTGAGCATGGCCAGCCGGTGCACGCGCCCCCGGTCGTGCGCCGGAGTGTCGACGGCCGCCGCGGCGTGCTCCGCGGCTGCCGCCAGGTCACCGAGGCTGAGCAGTGCCTCCGCCACCTGTACGTTGACCAGTCCCGGCTGGACATAGCCGGTCTCGTCGGGCTCGTAACCGCGCCGGATGCGCTCGGCGGCCTGTTCGGCACGCCGTATGCAGGACAGCGCGCTGCTGCCGTCGCCGAGGTGTGCGTACGCCTTGGCCTGCATCGCGTAGAGGTCGGATGCGAGCGCCGGGGTGATGTGGCGTCCAGCGGCCCGCAGCGCGGCCTCGGCGAAGGCGACCGCCTGCCGGTACTCGCGCATGAACAGCGACTGGTTGACGAGCAGAGCTATGACGTACGCGCCAAGTCCCCTGTCCCCACTGGCCTTCGCCAGGCGCAACGCCTGGTGGAAGTAGCGCTGGGCGAGCCCGTGCGCGTCGGAGTCGTAGGCGCAGATGCCCGCGATGGCCACCAACCCGCCGGTGGCGCGGTGGAGTTGACGGCCGGTGGCGTCGGTGTAGCCGCCGCGCAGCAGGGGCGCGGTCTCGGAGTTGAGGAAGCCGACGATCCGGGTGCGCGTCGCTATGCCGCCGGCCTTGCGGTACATCTGCTCGTAGTGGGCCCGCGCCGCGCGCAGCATCTCGATGTCGGCCATGCTGACGTGATGGCGGCCGCCGCGTGAGACGTCCACGTCCTCGGGCGGGTTCTCCCACTCCCACACGGGCATCACCGCGGGCGTGCCGGTGACGGCGGGGGCGCCGAGTATGTGCGGGCGCTGCTGCTCGTCGGAGCGCCACAGGGCGGTGGCGCGCTCGACGAAGCCGGAGAGCGATCCGGCGTGCGGGGTGGCGGGTTCGCCGGGGACCCCGAGGCCGATGTCGTCGAGCGTGACGGGCCGGTGCAGTCGTGCCGCGAGCACCTCGCAGATCAGGTCGGGCACCTGGCCGCGCGGTCGCTGGCCCTTCAACCACCGTGCCACGGCGGTGTGTTCGTAGCGCAGCGCGAGACCGCGCGCCCGCCCCGCCTGGTTGACGTGGGCGGCGAGTCCCGCGTGCGAGATGCCCGCCTCGTCGAGGATCGCGTCGAGCAGAGTGTTGGGCTGCATGGGAGGCCCCCCGAGTGGCTCGTTGCCGACGGCGCGGTCGTGACCGACCGTGCCCGACCGCACCAGAGAGAGTAGTGCGTCCCCTTTCACACGGGGTGTGATGGGAATGCCCGTATCCGCGTTGTACGCGCGCTGTCGCGGAGAGTTTCGTGCCGGTTGACTGAAATGCCTCGCAAGAGGCCGGCCGGGCCGCCGGCTCCCCCTCGTACAGTACGGCGGCCCGCTCCGCGCCGTCCGCCCGGCCGCCTGCCCGACACTCCGTGGCCGGGCGGACGGCAGAGCCGGCCCGGCCGGGGCGACCGCGGGACCCCGGTCGTCCGGGTGCGGGTCCCGTGGCCGGTCGCCTCCGGGACGCGGAGCGGTAGGCCGCCGTCTCTAGCGAGGCACGTGCTGGGACGCGCGGCCCTGTTTCAGGGCGACGGGCCGCCGGTCGTTGTGCAGCACCAGAAGGGCCACGTCGTCGTCGGGCCGCCCGCCGGTGTGGCGCAGCAGCCCGGTGAAGACCGCGCGCAGCACCGCCTGCGGCACGACGGGCCCGTCGCGGACGGCCGCCGCGAGCGCAGGGAGCAGCGGAAAGAACCGCCCCTGGGGGTCTCGTGCGTCCTCGACACCGTCGGTGTGCAGGAAGAGCCCCTCGCCGGGCCGGAGTTGGCCGCAGGGCTCGGCCGGGAGACCGGCCGGCAGCGGGAACGGCCCGAGCGGGGGCAGCGGTTCGGCACGGACGAGAGGCCGGACGCAGCCCCTGCCGAGCAGATAGGGCCAGGGATGGCCGCAGTTGAGGGCGTACACCTCGCCGTCGCCGCGGATCTCCAGCAGCAGGACGGTCACGAACTCCTCGGCGGCCGGGCTGTCGGGGTCGAGCCCGGCCGAGAGATGCTCGGCCCGGTCCCGCCCGCGCAGATGCCGGGCCAGCGCCCGGTCGAGTCTTCTGAGTACGTCGCCGAGTTCGGGTTCGTCGTGCGCGGCCTCGCGGAAGCTGCCGAGGACGGCCGCGACGGTCCCGATGGCGCCGAGTCCGTGCCCCCGGACGTCCCCCATCACGACCCGCACCCCGTGTTCGGTGGCGATCGCCTCGTACAGATCGCCGCCGATGCTCGCGCCGTGGTCCGCGGAGAGCTGGGCCGCGGCGAGGTTCAGCCCGTCGATGCGCGGTGGGAGCGGGCGCAGCAGAACGTTCTGGGCGGCCCCCGCGACCTTGCGGATCTGCCGGAGCTCGCGCAGCAGCGTTCTTCTGACGTGGAGTATCAGACCGGCGCCGACCGCGAAGAAGACCGCGCTGGTGACGATGCGGGCGCCGAGTCCGTTCTGCTGCGCGAGCGGACAGGCCATCTTGTACGAGATCGCCAGCGCGCCCCAGACCGCGGGCAGCCCCAGGTTCACCGCCCGGCGCAGCGGCGGGCGGCCGCCGCTGCGCCGGACCCGGTGGGCGAGGCCGCCGCGTCTGTCGCCTCCGCCCCCCCCCCGGGTGAAAC
>NZ_JBVJCT010000082.1:0-3275 GCF_055588305.1 Streptomyces sp. NPDC042002
GGGCGTGCAGAGAATTAACTTGCGGGTTTTGAGACTTGACCTCGCAGGTCAGCGTGCCACTCGCCTACATGTTGTTCTTCTGCACGCCCTTACTGCTTGTTTCAGAATGAGATTCGGAGTCGCCTCAAACCAGATGATGCTGCAGGCGCATTCGAGCGAGCTTTGATGCAGGCCAGCCCAGGGAAGGCATCGGCCGCACCTTCACCCTCTTCATCACCCCAGCCGCGCGCCCGGGCCTGGTCGCTTCTGTCGCCTCCCGTACTGCCGGTGCCGCCCTAACCGACGTCCGCCGGCGCGGCACCTGGGCCGGTGCCCTTTGCAAGGACGGTCGTCCCATCCGAGGGCGAGGCGGTCTTCGGGCGCCCGATCGGGCCATGACGTTCTCGCCATAGTCAATGAAATTGTTGACGCACGACGTGCGTCAGTTAGAATGTTGACATGCCCCAGATGCCTACCCTGTCCGAACTCGCCGGCCTGGTGATCCTCGCCTGCATCAACGAGCCCCGCGACCCCGTCCGGCAGATCGCCGCCGCAGAGCAGCTCGCCAGTGACCTCGACGTTCTCGGCAACAGCCTGATCGGCTTGTTCGTGGAGATGGCGCGGGCCGAGGGCTGTTCCTGGGTGGACATCGGCGCGCCCCGCGGTCTCAGCAAGCAGGGGGCGCAACAGCGATACGCGCCGTTCCTCGCGCAGTTGACCGTCGATGACCTGATCCGCGCCGGTGTTTTGCAGCGCTTCGACGATGAAACGCTCAGATGCTTGCGCGGCGCCGAGACACGCGCGGGTCGGCACGGCCGCGATGCGGTCGACAGCGGCGATCTCCTTGTCGCGGTCCTCGACGACCCAGCCGGGTTGGCCGGTACCGTGCTTCGCGCGTTCGACGTCGACCCGTCTGACGTTCGAGCCGCACTGGAGCGGGAATCGGACAGTGAGCGGCCGGTCGCGGCAACCGCCCGCACTCAGCCGGGTATCGGCCCAGACGCCCGCCGGGCGATCGACGGCGCGGTCGCCGAAGCGGACGGGCACGGCGTCGCTGCGGCCCACCTGTTCCTCGGGCTCCTGCGCGCGCCCGGCAGCCGCGCGGGCCAGGTGCTCACCGCTCACGGCGTCACCCGGCGAGCCGCGCTTGCCAGAATGCTCGGGCTGGCGGGCCGCTCCACAGGGGGCCCCGCATGAGCGCTTTTCAGCCCGTCGTCGACGCGCTCGACGCCTTGCCGACCACCGCATTTCTCGTGCTTAACCGGGGCCGAGTCGTGTTCGACCACGGCGAGACGAGCGCACCCAGCTTTCTGGCATCGGTGCGCAAGAGCATCCTGTCCGTCCTCTACGGAACGGCGGTCGCCGATGGAACCATCCGGCTCGACGCGACCCTCGACGAGCTCGGAATCGACGACATAGGCGGGCTGCTGTCGCAGGAACGCCGCGCCACCGTGCGCGACCTGCTGACGTCGAGCTCCGGGGTCTATCACCCGGCGGCGACCGTGGCCGGGCCCGAGGAGAGTGCGCCGGCTCGGGGCAAACAGCCACCGGGCACGCTGTTCCTCTACAACAATTGGGACTTCAACGCCCTCGGCACGATCTTCGAGCGGTGCACCGGGCGGTCTGTCTTCTCAGCGCTCGCCGAGGACCTGGCCGCGCCGCTCGGCTTGGAGGACTTCGACCCGGCTCGCCAGCGGCTGCTCGGCCGTCCCGAGGTTTCCGAACACCTCGCCCATCACCTCTTCCTGTCCGCCCGCGATCTCGGACGGATCGGCACGATGATGCTGCAGAACGGCCGGTGGGACGACCGGCAGGTGGTACCCGCGTCCTGGACGGCCGAGAGCACCTCGGTGCAGGTCAACCGCGGCGCCGACGTGCAGCTCGACTACGGTTACCTCTGGTGGCTCCCGCGGCTGTTGGGGCACGGCTCGTTCATGGCGATCGGCAACTTCGGCCAATACCTTCTCTGCGTGCCACCCGGGTTGGTCATCGTGCACCTGCGCGCCGTCCCCGACGACGTCATCCTCGCCCGCACCCAGGGCACGCCGGTACCGGCCCCGATCGACTCCGTGAGCCCACAGCAGTTCATGAAGGTGGTACGTGTGATGTTGGCCGCGCTGCGGCCCTGATATGGAACCGCCGCCCGGACATCGACGAGCAGGCCGCTCCAGGATCGGTCTCTCGAAGCGGCGCCGCAGTAGTTCGCACGCTGGTCGTCATGACGGTAGTGATCCTCGTCAACCGCGCGAGGCGTCCCAGGCGCGGCAAGAGGGGGAGCCATGCGCCCGTCCCAGGTCCCGGTGTCTGCTCTGACTCATCAGGCGAGCTTGCCTGGTCAATCGGCCCGCCTCAACCGGGATCTTCCGCCACGCTGCCGGACGCGAACAGCGATCTTGTACCCGATGACCTGTGGACGCGCATCGCTCCTATGCTTCCGGCCCCTCCACAGCGGCGGCATCGGTATGCAGGACGACACCGAACATGCGACCGCATCGCGTTGGCAGGCATCATCTTCGTCCTCCGCACAGGCGTGACCTGGCGCGACGTGCCACGTCAGGAGGTGGGCTGCTCCGGGGTCACGGCCTGGCGCCGTTTACGAGACTGGACCGACGCCGGCGTCTGGCCCCGACTGCACGCGGCGATCCTTGCCGAGCTGCGGGCGGCCGGGCTGCTGGAGATGGACGATTGTGCCATCGACGGCTCGCACATCCGTGCCCTCAAAGGAGGAACTCACACCGGACCATCTCCGGTCGACCGGGGCCGCCCTGGAAGCAAGCACCACATCATCGTCGACCGGCACGGCACGCCGCTCGCGGTGTCACTGACCGGCGGCAACCGGCACGATGTGACCCAGCTGATGCCCCTCGTCGATGCCATCCCCCGCATTCGTGGCTTGTGCGGCCGGCCACGCCACCGGCCCCGGCAGCTGTTCGCCGACCGAGGCTACGCCTTCGACAAATATCGCCGTCTCGTCCGGGCACGTGGGATCACACCCAAGATCGCCCGCCGAGGCACTCCGCCCGGCTCCGGGCTGGGCAAGACCCGATGGGTCGTCGAGCGCACCTTCGCCTGGCTCCACCAGTTCAAACGACTCCGCATCCGCTACGAGATACGAGCCGATCTCCACCTCGGGCTGCTCCAACTTGCCTGCAGCGTCATCTGTTTGAGACGACTCCGGACCTCATTCTGAAACGACCAGTTAGAGGGTGTTTAGCGCCTATTTAGGTTGTTATACGGCGGTTTGGATCTCGGCTTGTCTGGGAGTGCTGAGGCTGGCGTGAGTGATGGTGCACGAG
>NZ_JBVJCT010000083.1:0-2224 GCF_055588305.1 Streptomyces sp. NPDC042002
AGAACCCCTCGACAAGGTTCATCGTCCCAGCTCAGAAGGCACTTTCGCGTTACCGCACAGAACCCGGCCCCACACCAAGTGAAACGGCGAGGTTAGGTCCGATGACGCGAGGCTGGGACTAGCAGCCACTGCTCACTCTGTGGCCGGGCACCTTATGCGCATAGGGCATCTCGGCAAGGAGGCCAGCCCGGAGGCTAGGGATGCATACCGGGAAGACCACCTCCGCGCCGGCCTGGTCGGTTCCCACGAACTCCCTCAGGGTTACACGTATGTCCGTGCCCACGAGCGAGGCATGTAGCCGGTTTGCTGGCAGCCGGGCCGTGCCCCAAGGCCGGGAAGTTAACATCTCGCGGACGGAACAGTCCCGCGCCGGTAGTCGGCGAGGGCGCTGGCGGCCCACAACGGGACCAGTCGCGGGAGTTCAGTGCGTGGGACGACCGCGCGCGCAGGAGCAATTGTCAAGACCTGTGGATCAATTGAGCTCACTGCAAGATCACTTCGAGGCTGTCACGGAAGAGGTCGTCGACGGTGCGGCCATCTTGGAAGTAGTCGGCGATTCCTGCGGTGATCGTGGGGTGGCGTGCGGCGAACGATTCGGCGTCGAAGTCATGGAGTGCATCCCGGTCTGGTGAGGGCGACTGCTCTTCCAGGACGTGGCCGATGATGAACCGCTGTAGGGCAAGCACGGTCAGGCGGGCCTGCCGCAGGTGCAGTCCTCGGCGGACGAGGGTGCTCATCGCCAGCTCCGAGACGGCCGCGAGAGTCGGTGACAGATGCGCGGCGGAGACGACCCGGGCGCCGTCGGGATGGGCGAGCATCGCTTCGCGCATGCGTTGCGCCACGACCGTCAGCCAGTCCCGCCAGGGTTCGTCCTCTGCCGGCGGGCTCAGCTCTGTGAGGTCTTCGAGGATGACCTCGGCCAGTTCGCTGATCAGTTCGGCCTTGTTGCGGATGTGCCAGTAGAGGGTGGGTGCCTGAACGCCGAGCCGCTGGGCCAGCTTGCGCAGGGTCACTGCGTCGAGCCCGCCTTCATCGAGCAGCGTGATGGCTTCAGCCACGATGCGTTGTTTGTCCAGTGCCATGATCTCCCTTCCCTGCACACCACTCTAACGGTGATAGGGTCGACCTCTAACGGTGTTAGAGACTAGGGGGTGGTGGAGGTGACCCAAATGAAGGCGGCGGTGCTGCACGAGATCGGCGGCATTCCCAGATATGAGGACTTCCCGGAGCCGGTCGCGGGTGACGGCGAGGTGGTCGTCGAGGTCAAAGCGGTCGCGGTGGAGAACATCGACAAGGCGACCGCCGCCGGGACACACTTCGCCAGCAGGCAGTTCCTGCCGCAACTGCCCGCGATTCCTGGCTTCGACGGGATCGGCGCCCTGCCGGACGGCACTCTCGTCGGGTTCAGCCAGCCACGGCCTCCCTACGGCGCCCTCGCCGAACGAACCGTGGTCGCGGAGAGCAGCATTGTTCCGGCGCCGGAAGGCGTCGACCCCGAGGTCGCTGTGGTGCTCGCCTCTGCGGTGACCGGCTTCGCCGGGAAGACCGCAGCCGACTTGACTCCCGGAGAGACGGTACTCATCCAGGGGGCAACCGGGGTGGCCGGCCGACTGACAGTCGAAGTCGCCCGGCTGCTCGGCGCCGGCCGGATCGTATGCACCGGACGCGATGACATCGCGCTACAAGAACTGCATGCCCTCGGCGCCGACACCGTGATCAACACCGACGTTTCCGACGAGGCCCTTATTCACGCATACGCCGGCGCGGCACCCGATGGCTACGACGTGGTGCTGGACTTCCTCTGGGGTCGCCCCACCGAGATGCTGCTGCGCGCGCTCACTCCCGAGAGACTCAAGACGGCCAAACCCACCCGGCTCGTGCAGATCGGCGAGTCGGCCGGTCCAGAGCTCACCCTCGCCGCCCAGAGCTTGCGCACCTCCGGCGTCGAAATCTGCGGCGCGAGCAAGAACCTGGACGCGGCTTCCCTCACGGACGCCTACAACCAAGTCGTGGCGTGGGCGCGCGACGGACGCCTCACCTTTGACCTGGAACACGTTCCGTTGAGCCAGATCGAAACCGCCTGGCAGCGAACCGACCTGCGAGGTAGAAGACTCGTCGTCACGCCCTAGCCTCGCCGTTTCAGTTGAGGATGATGGCTGGCTGCGCGGGGTCGTTTGGAGCGGTGTCGGTCGGTGGGCGTGGTGAGGGCCCGGCGCGGTGGGCC
>NZ_JBVJCT010000084.1:0-2223 GCF_055588305.1 Streptomyces sp. NPDC042002
GGCCCGGGATCCCACGTCGACTGGTTCACGAACTGCTGCAGGTTCTGCTCGTTGCCGTCCGGTAACCGCGAGGCCATGGCCTGGATCGACTTGCGGCGACCGTCCAGCATCAGTCCCCGCAGGTAACAGTCGCCCTTGGCCCGCTGGTCCTTCCGCGGCACCGAGGCGAACACGTCAGCCACATACAACGTCAACGTCGCCCGGACACGGTTCACTTCATGTGCGTCCACACATCCAACATGCTCGTGATCAGCACCGATCGGAAGACCTAACGGAGTCCTACTAACTTGACTCTGTCGGGGATCTTGGTGTCGCCGGGGTCAGCTGCCCAGGGTCCGCCAGGACTTCGGCCGGGGTATCTCACGCTGGTCGAGATAGTCCTGGAAGGCAGTCGGTCGGCGGGGCATGGGGATTTCCTCGGTCGGTGGCAGTCCGCTGAGGCGCTCGATGTTGACGGCGATGGCCGTCAGGATGTGCTGGATGTGGGCTTTTCCTTGTCTTCGGTAGCGGCAGCGTCGCATGCCGTGTCCGTGGGCGAGCTCGTTGACCGTGCTCTCCACTCCTGAGCGGACCGCGTAGCGGGCCTTCCACTCCGGCGACTGTTGTTCAGTGCGGACGCGGAGTTGCAGATCGCGGAGCTCTTGCGGAGGAAATCCCACGGTGCGGGCGTTGTCGGCGGTGCTGGTGCACTGGGTGCGGGTCGGGCAGGGGCGGCATTGGCTTTTGGTGAACCGTGCCACGATCAGCGGGGCGGCGGTGGGTGAGGAGGTCGGGTAGGGGCCGTGCCAGCCCACGCTGACCTGTCCCTGGGGGCAGGTGACCTGCTGCCTGTCGTAGTCGATGTGGAAGTCATCCCGGGCGAAGCCCTCGTTCCGGCGGTGCTGGCGGGTGGGGTTGCTCTTCAGCGGCCCGGAGACGGTGACCTGGTGTTCGCGGGCGGCTTGTTCCAGATGGGGCAGGGAGGTGTAGCCGGCGTCGACCAGGTGCTCGGCGGGCAGCAGCCCGCGGCGGGCCAGGCGGGTGTGGACGCCGGGCAGGACCTGGCTGTCGTGGGTGGTGGCCGCAGTGGTGGCCACGTCCGTGATCACGTTCGGGCTGTCGGGAGCACAGGTCTCGGTCAGATGCGCGGAGAACCCCTTCCAACTGATGATGTGTCCGTGTCGCGCGTAGCGGGCCGAGGTGTCGTAGGGGGAGACGATGGCCCGGGACGAGGGCGGCAGTCCGGGCCCGCCTTCCTTCTCGGCGGTGTGCCAGCGCAGGTGCCCTGCGGCATCCCGGTGGTAGTTCTGCACCATGATCTGGCGCAGGGCCTGAACGCGAGGACCGGACGTGTGGTCCGCTCCGTGCCGGTCGAGGTGTTCCAGGAACCGGACGGCGTCATTCCCGGTGGCAAGGATCCTGGTCTTGGGCTTGGTGGGGTTCTTGCCCAGGCGGACCGGCCTGCCGTAGCGGAGCCCCCAGCCCGCATCGACCAGCTCGTCCAACAGGTGAGGGAACGTGCCGGCGACTTCTTCGAGTGCGGCGCGGACCGCCTCGGTGATCAGCTCCAGCCGGGTCAAGTCCCGCACTGCGGCCAGGACATGGGTGGAGTCGGTGCGCTGCGTGGTGCGCTCGCGCACCAGCCCGGCCTCCTTGAGACGGGTCAGTACGAGGTCGAGGAGGCGGTCAGCACGGTCGCCCTCGGCAAGACGATCACGGAAATCGGCCAGCACGCTGTGGTGGAAACCGGGATCGTCCAGCTCCATAGCCACGGCGTACTCGAAGTCAATGCGGCAGCGGACCGCCTCGGCGGCCTGCCGGTCCGAAAGGCCGAGCAGGAACTGCAGCACACAGACGGTGGCAAGTTGAGCGGGCGAGAGACCCGGACGCCCGTCCCGCGGGTACCAGTCGGCGAAGTCCTCGTCATGCCACAGCCCGTCCAGCCGGTCACGCACCCATATCGCTGTTGTGCCGCCCGGGTTGCTCGCCCGCGCGATCTGCGCAGTCAGAGGCGGGACTTGCTCACCGGAACGGGGGCGAAGGGACAACGGGCACCTCGACAGCTTCGTCGGCCTGAACTACCCGAGCATGCCCGTTGACCATGCTGCTGCACCGGGAAACTCCAAGATCCCCGACAGAGTCAAGCTAATAGGACTCCGTTAGGTCTTTCGGTCGAGGCTGATCACGAGCATGTTGGATGTGTGGACGCACATGAAGTGAACCGTGTTCGGGCGATGTTGGCGT
>NZ_JBVJCT010000085.1:0-1662 GCF_055588305.1 Streptomyces sp. NPDC042002
GTTTCAGTTGAGGATGATGGCTGGCTGCGCGGGGTCGTTTGGAGCGGTGTCGGTCGGTGGGCGTGGTGAGGGCCCGGCGCGGTGGGCCGGGTTCTCCAAGGTCCTTCGGGTCGCGGGTGATCAGAGGGCGGTCGCTCAGGTGGCGGGGCGAGGCAGGGCGGCCAGGCGGTGGAATGCGGCCGCGAGTTCATGTCTCCAGGGCCAGGTCGCCGATATCCGCAAGCGCAGGCGGCGGCCGCCGCAGGTGATCCGGGCGGCGACGTGCAGGATTCGGTAGCGCAGTTTCTTGGGTTCGGCGGTGGCCAGATCGCCATCCAGCAGGAGGACGCGGGTCCAGGCGAGAAGGTCGATCGCCGCGAGACTGAGTTCGAGCCAAGCGGCGTTGACCAGGAAGTGGCGGGAGGGGAAGCGGCCGAAGCCGGTGGTCTTGCCGCACCGGATGTGGTCCTCGACGGTGGCATGCCCGCGGTGGCGGACCTCTAGAAACTGGGCGGAGCCCCCGCTGGCGAACGGGGTGTCGGTGAGGAAGACCTGGTGCCGCAGGCCCTCGTCCTGGTCGAACAGGGACAGTTGGGCTCCGGGGTGCGGTCGCTCGCGGCGCACGATGATGCGGGTGCCCTCCGGATAGCCGGCAAGGTCGACCGTGCCGGTCAGCTCGGCGACCTCGGCGCCGGCACGCAGTGTTCCGTCCTGGTCCAGGGCGGGGTGCCAGACCTGTTCGGGCAGGGCCCGGATTGCGCGGCGGACCGGTTCGGTGACCGCGTATCCGACCGAGAAGAAGGTGCGGATTCCTCGTATCCGCATGTCTCGGACGTGGGCGAGGAAGGCTTTCGCCGATCCGGCGCTGTCGGTGCGGACGAGGATGTCGGTGCCGTGCCGGTGGGTGTCGGGGATCTGCGCGAGAGCGTCGTCCAGCACCGCGATGTGATCGGCGGCGGTGTTGGCTCCGGCGTTGCCGGGCCGTAACTGCCCGGACATGCCCTCACCGGTGTTGGCCAGGAAACACACCAGAGGGTGGAATCCGAAGCCGCCTTTGTAGGTGGGTGCGGCTTGGTCCTTCTCGGAGTGGCAGGTCACCAGCGTGGCGTCGAGGTCCAGGACCAGGCCGGGCAGTTCCCGTCCGCCGGCTTTTGCCGCCGGTATGCCGGAGCGGGTCTCGGCGGCCTGCAGCCAGGCGACCTCTCGTGCCTGGGCGCGGGCCGTTCGCAGCCGAGCGAGTCCGCTCTCGTCGATGTCGGCGAGCAGCCGCCAGGCCGTCGGTGTCGAGGCGACCGGGCCGAACACCTCGCCCTGGTCCCGCAGCACGGCCAGATCCGTGATGGCCTCCCCGCCATCAGCCAGCATCACCGCGAGGTCGGTGGCGATCCGGCCCGGGTCGTGGCCAGTGCCGCGTCGCCGAAGTGGTCTCAACGCGGTGGAGTACGCGCTGGTCAGTCCGGTGGCATCGGCGAGATCAGCCAGCAACCGTGCCCCGGCGTGACCCACCACCCCGGCACCGTCAGCAGAGACATGGAGCTTGGGACGCGAACCGATACCCTGCACGCAGAAAGTGCCTTCCGCCTGGACCGACAGAACCCCTCGACAAGGTTCATCGTCCCAGCTCAGAAGGCACTTTCGCGTTACCGCACAGAACCCGGCCCCACACCAAGTGAAACGGCGAGG
>NZ_JBVJCT010000086.1:0-1656 GCF_055588305.1 Streptomyces sp. NPDC042002
CCGGGGGGAAAGAAAAAAGAGGGGCAACTGGGGGGAGGTGGGTTGCTGGGGGGAGGTGTGGGCCCAACAAGGGGGGGGGCGCCTTTTCCCCCCCCCCCCCCCCCACACCGACGCGTACCGCCGTCCTGGCAGGCCGTTACCGCGCGCTGCCCTGGCCGGCCGATCGCGCCGCCTCGCGCTCCGTGCGGGCCCCGGCGTGCGACAGGGATCCGCCCGAACTCTCCAGATGCGCCCGGACGAACCACTGGAACTGTTCGAGCGAGCGCAGCTGTTCGATGAGAAGGTCCTCGGTCACCGGATCGATCTTGCCGACCTCGGCCACGGCAGCGCGGTGGTCCTCGACGATCCCCGTGTAGACCAGGTCGAGGGCGCCGAGGTGGGCGATGGCATCGGCACGGCCGACGCTGTAGTCGTCCCAGGTCCGTTCGGCGACGAGCGCGCCCGGCGTGCCGTGCGGAACCCCGCCGAGGGCGGAGATCCGTTCGGCAGTGTCATCGGCCATGTCACGTACGCGGTCCACCTGGGGATCGAGCATTTCGTGAACGGCGATGAAATGCGGGCCCACCACGTTCCAGTGGATGTGTTTCAGCGTGAGCGAAAGGTCGTTGAGAGCGTGCAGTCGCTTGCTCAGCACGTCGATGATCCGGCCGCCGTCGTGCGTGCTGACGCCGGGAACCGTGTAATTCGGTGTCGTGGAAGTGGCCATGTCCTTTTCCTTCGCACAAAGATCTCTCGCGGATGTTCTCGGTCGCGGTTGTCCCAGGTGGGACTACCAGCGGTACCAGCGGCCGCGACTGCCACCGGAAGCGCCCGGACGCGCCACGAAACCGACCAGCCAGACGACCAGCACGATGACCGCTATCCACCACAGAGCCTTGACGGCGAATCCGGCGCCGAAAAGGACCAGGGCGAGCAGAAGAACGAGAAGCAGGGGAACCATGAGTATCGACCTCCAGTGCCTCCAAGTGCCCTGGTTCCTTTGCGTCACACCTTTCGTCGAGGCGCTGATCCGTGCCGCGGGTGATACCCGAGGGGGCGTGATTCCACCCCGGAGACGGCATTGGGCCAAATAGGTTGTCCGGGACGGCTGTTGCGAATGAACCGTAGTGAACCGGGGCACACGGACGGAAACTCGAGAGAGGAGCCCTCGCCGTGCTCGTGCCCGACCCGAAGGTTGTCCGGAGGCTGCTGACGCGTTACGCGGCCCTGAAGATCGCGTACGCCGAGAGGGAGACGCTGGAGACGGCCCGTCGGCTGGAGGACGTCACGTACACGCTCTGTGTGATGACCGGAACGACCAGCGTGCGCGACGCCGTCGTCGCCGCCGACGCCATGCTCGTGGCCGGAGGGAACCGCCAGGACCCGCGGCGGGGCGCGCTGCTGGGGAACGGGTCATCACCGGCCGGCTCGCCGGACGGGATGCCCGCGGTCCCCTCGCCGCTGACGCAGCCGCACACCGAGGTGCGCGCTCTGAACGGCCAGGGCGTCGGCGCGCCCGGTCCCCTCTTCTGATCGCCGGGAGTGTTCATGGGGTGGGGGGGGGGGGGGGGGGGGGGGGGGGGGAAAACCCCCCCCCCCCCCCCCCCCCCCCCCCCCCCCCCCCCCCCCCCCCCAAGCCCCCACTCACCCCCCCCCAAATAAGAGAGGGATGCCCAC
>NZ_JBVJCT010000087.1:0-1408 GCF_055588305.1 Streptomyces sp. NPDC042002
CTAGTACTGCAACGGTGTTTGTTCTGAGTGCTGGGCAGTTTTCAGGGGCTGTGTCCGCGTCGTTTGTAGTGACTGGCGCGGGCTTGATGCTGGCGTCGTCGGCGCCATGTTGACCAGTGCAGGATGTGGTCGATGGGGGTGGGGCGGCGGTCGGTGAGGCGGGTGATCAGCCGTCGGATCTCGGCGAGGCTGAGGCGGATGAGCTGGGAGGATCCGTTTCTGCTTTCTCCGTGTCCAGCTGGCGGGCCCGCAGGACGGTGAGGCAGGCGTGAGCGGCCATGGCGAGGGTCATATGGCGGTGCCAGCCGGGGTAGCGGCGGACCTGGTAGTCGTCCAGGCCGCACTCCTGCTTCGCGGTCTGGAAGCACTCTTCCACCGCCCAGCGGCTGCCGGCGATGCGGATCAGCTGGTCCAGGGTGGTGTCGGCGGGGCAGTAGGCGATGTAGTAGGAGATCTCCTCGGGCCGGCTGACGCTGCGGCGGGCAATCACCCAGTGCCGGCGGTCTTCGCGGTGCCATGGGCGGACTTCGACGCGGGCCCAGTCGTAGATCCGCCGGCCATGTGCTCCCTCGCCGCAGGAACGGCGCTTCCACTTCTGCCGGGGCAGGCCGGGAAACAGGTCGTGGACGGGGTGGTCGAGTGCCCAGCGGGTGACGACGGTGTCGTGCCGGGTGGTGGCCATGACGTGGAAGACGTCGGCCTGCTCGAGTTCGAAGCGCCAGCCCTTGCTGAAGCCGTAGGCGGCATCCGCGGTCACCCAACGAAACGGGATCCGGTCCGCGATCGCTTTTCGGACCATCGCCTTGGCCATGACCACCTTCGTTTCGAAAGCGACCTCGTCGCTGATGCCGGCCCGGCGGCAGCGTTCCCGGTCGTCCGTCCACGACGTGGGCAGATAGAGCCGCCGGTCGATCAGGGTGCGTCCGCGGCCGGTGGCGTAGGCGAGGAAGACACCGATCTGGGAGTTCTCCGTCCGGCCCGCGGTGCCGGAATACTGCCGCTGCACCCCTGCCGAGCGGGTGCCCTTCTTCAGGAAGCCGGTGTCGTCGACGATCAACACCGCCTCCCGGTCACCCAGGTTGTCCACCACGTACCGGCGCACATCGTCGAGGACCTCGTCGGCGTCCCACTCGATCCGGTTCAGCATCCGCTGGATACGGTCCGGCCCGCCATGGCCCGCTTCCTCGGCCAGCGTCCAGCCGTTCTTGCGCTGCAACGGAGCGATCAGCCCCCGCATATAGGCCAGCGCCGACTCCCGCGGCTCCGACCGGCTGAACCGGTGCACGAACCGCCCGTGCACCGCATCCAGTTCGCTCGCCCACACACGCACATCAGCAAGGTCCCCACCCATAACCACATCAACGACGACCCTGGCCAGCAGTCACGGTAGACACCGTTGCAGTACTAG
>NZ_JBVJCT010000088.1:0-1397 GCF_055588305.1 Streptomyces sp. NPDC042002
GTTCGTTGGTCCGGCATGAGCGAGTTGGAAGAGCAACGGGCTGTGTTGGCAGCCAAGTTCGAGGCAATACTGCCGCACCTCGACGAGCGGCAGCGGCGGCTGCTGATAGGAGCGGAGGCCCAGTCTCTCGGCCACGGCGGGATCAGAGCGGTCGCCCGTGCCGCCGGCGTCCGTGAGGCCAGGGTGTCTGCCGGAATACGCGAACTCGCCTCTGGAGAAGCCCCGTTGGGACGCATCCGTCGGCCCGGCGCCGGCCGCAAACGCGTCGCAGACCTGAACCCGGCCGTCCGCAAGGCGCTTCTCACGCTGGTCGAGCCCGATGTCCGCGGAGACCCCATGTCTCCGCTGTGCTGGACCACCAAATCCACCCGCAAGCTCGCCGAGGAACTGACCCGGCAAGGCCACCGGATCTGCGCGGACACGGTGGGCGACCTTCTGCGCGAGGAGGGGTTCAGCCTGCAGAGCAACGCCAAGACCCTGGAAGGCCGGCAACACCCCGACCGGGACGCACAGTTCCACTACCTAAACGAACAGGCCCGCAACCATCAGAACGGCGGGGCTCCGGTGATCAGCGTGGACACGAAGAAGAAGGAACTGGTCGGCCCGTTCAAGAACAACGGCCGTGAATGGGAACCGAGAGGCGAGCCGGTACGGGTCGACACCCACGACTTCCCCGACCGCGAGCTGGGCAGAGCAGTGCCCTACGGCATCTACGACGTCGCCGCGAACACCGGCTGGGTCAACGTGGGCACCGACCACGACACCGCCGCGTTCGCCGTCGAATCCATCCGCCGCTGGTGGAACGGCGCCGGGCGGGCCACCTATCCAACGGCCGGCCGGCTGTTGATCACCGCCGACGCGGGCGGCTCCAACGGCTATCGCACCCGCACCTGGAAGACCGAACTCGCCCGGTTCGCCGCCGAGTCCGGCCTGACCATCACCGTCTGCCACCTGCCTCCCGGCACATCGAAGTGGAACCGGATCGAGCACCGGCTGTTCTCCCACATCACCATGAACTGGCGGGGTAAGCCCCTGACCAGCCACGAAGTCATCGTCCAGAGCATCGCGGCGACCACCACCAAGACCGGCCTGAGAGTGCACGCCGAACTCGACACCAACCCCTACCCCACCGGCATCCAGGTCAGCGACGGCGAGATCGCCGCCCTTCCGATCACCCGCCACCGCTTCCACGGCGACTGGAACTACACCCTCCACCCCCAGCATCCGACAGACGCGGCGACGACCGACAGCACCTCGGACCAGGCCCCGGCGAGCAGTCCACCCCACCTCACGCGTCGTTCGCTACAGGACCCAGAACTGACCGGGATGACCCACCAACAGCTCAGCGAGCTCATCGACGCCCTGACTCCCG
Organism: Streptomyces sp. NPDC042002; assembly: GCF_055588305.1. NCBI lineage: Bacteria > Bacillati > Actinomycetota > Actinomycetes > Kitasatosporales > Streptomycetaceae > Streptomyces > Streptomyces sp. NPDC042002. The sequence continues at coordinate 1,373 of NZ_JBVJCT010000088.1, forward strand.
CGCTGGAGGTTCAACGCGAGCAAGT
>NZ_JBVJCT010000089.1:0-1333 GCF_055588305.1 Streptomyces sp. NPDC042002
GGGCGAATTCGAGTGGTCGTCGCAACACGTGATCGGTTGTTCAGGCCGCGAGCAGTTTAGACAGGCGCTCGGCTGGGGTTTCCCAGCCGAGCGTTTTGCGTGGCCTGCTGTTGAGTTCGGCGGTGACCGTGTCGAGGTCCTGGCGGGTGTGGGCGGACAGGTCGGTTCCCTTGGGGAAGTACTGCCGCAGCAGGCCGTTGGTGTTCTCGTTCGAGCCGCGCTGCCAGGGACTGGCCGGGTTGCAGAAGTAGACCGGGACGTCGGTGGCAACGGTGAACGCGCGGTGGGCGGCCATCTCTGATCCCTGGTCCCAGGTGAGGGATCGCCGCAGATGCGGCGGGAGTGTCTGGATGGTCTCGACGAGAGCGCCGCGGGTGGCGGTCGCGTTGTGGCCGGCGGGCAGGTGAAGCAGCATCACGTAGCGGGTGGTGCGTTCCACCAGGGTGCCGATCGCGGACTTGCCGTCCTTGCCGATGATGAGGTCGCCTTCCCAGTGTCCGGGAACGGCGCGGTCGGCGGCTTCGGCGGGCCGCTCGCTGATCATGACCATGTTCCGGACCGCGCGGGGCAGACGCTTGTAGGCGTGGCGGTGCGGGCGACGGCGTGCGCGACCGGTCCGCAGGGCGTGAGCCAGTTCCCGGCGGAGTTCGCCGCGGCCCTGGACGTAGAGGGCCTGGTAGATCGTCTCGTGAGTCACGTGCATCTCCGGCCGGTCGGGGAACCGTCTGCGCAGAGCGTGGCAGATCTGCTCGGGGCTCCAGCGCAGGGTCAGGTGACGCTGGATGAAGTCCTGGAGCTCGGGGTTCTGGCCGATCTTGCCCTGCTTGGGGCGAGGCTTGCGCCGGTCGGCGCGACGCTGGGCTGCGTGCGGCCGGTAGTACCAGCCGCCGTCGGCAAGGACGGTGCGGTTGCGGTGGATCTCCCGGCTGACGGTGGAGGGACTGCGGCCCAGCTCGGCCGCGATCGCACGGACCGTGGCCCTCTCCCTCAGCCGGTCGGCTATGTGGATCCGGTCGGCCTCGCGCAGATACCTGCACGGACTGTTCAGGGGTGTCACCGAAGCCTTCGGTGACACCCCTGACGGATCGAGCGGCAGTGCCGCGACGGTGCCGCCGGACGCAGTACGCCCGTTGCGCCATCGCTTGCCCGTCCGGACGTTGATGCCCACGATCCGGGCCGCCTCCGCATACCCCACACCTTGATCCACAAGGTGAAGGTAGGCCCGGCGTTCTTCCGTCAGAGCACGAGTCCCCTGATTGATCGAACGGTCCCGGATCTTGAAATCCATCGCATCCCCTGAGCTGGGGTGTTGCGACGACCACTAGAACTCAAG
>NZ_JBVJCT010000090.1:0-1167 GCF_055588305.1 Streptomyces sp. NPDC042002
GCGGCTCGCGGCTCGCGGCTCGCGGCTCGCGGCTCGCGGCTCGCGGCTCGCGGCTCGCGGCTCGCGGCTCGCGGCTCGCGGCTCGCGGCTCGCGGCTCGCGGCTCGCGGCTCGCGGCTCGCGGCTCGCGGCTCGCGGCTCGCGGCTCGCGGCTCGCGGCTCGCGGAGATGGTTCTCTTATCGCATTTCAAGCCGGTTAGCAATCTTTCGGCCGGTTTCATGGCGGGTGGACAGACGAGTGAACTCGTACACGGTAACGAATCACGCCGACCGCGACGTAAGCATCGGTCGCAGGATTGGCGGGGCCAGAGGGCGGGACACGGCCTGCCCCTGACGGTTCTGCCGGAAGGTGGAGGAGCTCGGTGTCGGCGTGCTTGTTCACGCTTACCCGACACTCGACAACGTGGAGGCCGTGCACCTGTGTAGGGAGTGGAGATTCTGCGTCCGGGACGAATAACGGGCAGGGGCCGGGCCGTACGGATGTCGCGCGTGATGCGGTTGTTGCCGTGACCGGAGGGAACGTTGGTGGAGGTTTTGACGCTCTGGGAGTCGATGACACACGCGCTCGGCTCTTCGCTCCGGCCTTCCTGCCTGCGGACTTGTCGGCGCAGTAGGCTGTTGAGCTGGTCGAAGACGCCTTCCTCCTGCCATCGGGCGAAGTAGGCGTAGACGGTGTTCCAGTGCGGGTAGTCGTGCGGCAGGTAGCGCCAGGGGATCCCGGTTCGGTTCACATAGAGGACCGCGTCCAGCAGGCTCCGCAGGTCGTGATTGAGCGGCCGACCGATGTCCAGGCCGCGGCTTCGACGCTCGGACCGCCAGGCGGTCAGGACCGGCTCGACCAACTTCCAGCGGGCATCGGACAGATCACTGGGATAACGGCGACGTTCAGGCACGATTTCGAGCTACCCACCCACGACTCGGCAGGCCCGGGCGCGCACATCGGCGCCCGAAGCACACGGCGCACAACCCGGCGTCACGGGATGAAACAGGAGAAACCAGGCCAACAGGGTGCCGGAACGGCAACTCGTACACCATTGATCACGCCAGCCCCAGCACTCCCAGACAAGCTGCGACCTAGTACTGCAACGGTGTCTACCGTGACTGCTGGCCAGGGTCGTCGTTGATGTGGTTATGGGTGGGGACCTTGCTGATGTGCGTGTGTGGGCGA